>JACRAB010000206.1 GCA_016213575.1 Actinomycetota bacterium | reverse complement strand
GAGGGAAACCACCGCGTGTTCGGCATGCACCGAAGTCCCCGCCCCGGCGCCCACCCCGCGCCGCTGCGGACCCCGGCCCACCGGGCCGCCGCCCTGACGACCCCGCCCACCGGCGGTCCGTCGACGGGCCGCACCCTGCGCACCGCCGTCCGGGCCACCGCGAGCGTCGCCGCGCTGGCGACCGTCGCCACGGTCGTCGTCGCCACGAGCCAGGACGAGGCCGCCGCTGTCGACCCGCGCCCGGCCGCGTACGCGCTGACCGGTCAGACCGTGTCGGCCGCGCACCCCGCCGACGTCCTGCGGGCGACCTCGGTGCTCGCCGCGGACGACGACCGGCGGCTCGCCGCGGTCGCCACCATGAAGGCCGCGGAGGCGGCCGAGCGGAAGGCGAAGGCCGAGGCGGAGCGCAGGGCCGAGCTCGAGAAGGAGCGCAGGGCCGAGGCGAAGCGGAAGGCGAAGGCCGAGGCCGCCGCCGAGCGCCGGGCCGCCGAGCGGCGCCGGGCCGCCCGGTCCGCCGCGCGGGACCCGAAGGGGGTCGCCCGGGCGATGCTCGCCTCCTACGGCTGGGGCTCGGGCCAGTTCTCCTGCCTCGACGCGCTGTGGACCAAGGAGAGCGGCTGGAAGGTCCGCGCCGACAACCCGACGTCGAGCGCCTACGGCATCCCGCAGGCGCTGCCCGGCCGCAAGATGGCGAGCGCCGGCTCCGACTGGCGGACCAACCCCGCGACCCAGATCCGTTGGGGGCTGGGCTACATCGAGAGCACGTACGGCAGCCCGTGCGCGGCCTGGGGCCACAGCCAGGCGCACAACTGGTACTGATCGTCGGCTGGTACTGGTCCTCGGTGTCGCCGGTGCCGGGCGGCCTGCGCTCAGCCGGTCGTGACGCGCGTCGCCACGACGCGCTGCAGGCCCGCTCCGTTCGTCACCCTGACCGCGACGGTGGTCGTGCCCACCGGCACGGCCACCGTCGTCGTCCAGGCCGTCCTGCCGGGGACCGGTGCGACCCGGGCGACGACGGACCCGTTGCGCAGCAGGTGGTACGCCGCGACCCCGCTCTGCGGGTCGGACGACGCGGTGAACCGGACGGCGACGTGCCGGGCGTCGAGGACGCGGGCGGTCAGCGTCGGGGCAGCGGGCCGGGTCGTGTCGACGGTGGTCCAGCGCCACGCCGCGGCCGAGGTGAGGCCCGCGCCGTCCGTCGCGACGACGCTCACGGTGTGCCGCCCCGCGAGCGGCCGGACGGCGGCCACCGCCGACGCGGGGACGACCACCGAGCGGACCGTGGCCCCCACCGTCGCGACCACCCGGCCGTCGACCCGCACCGTGTAGCGCCGCACGCCGGACCGCGCGTCCGTCGAGCCGGCCCACGACACCGCGAGCCCGGTGACCCGGCTGCCGGCCCAGACCTGCTGGCGCGCCGTCGGTCCGCCGGGGGCGGTCGGGGCGACGAGGTCGGTCGTCGCGTCGTCCCAGACCTGGATCCGGGCCGCCGCGGCGTCCTGGGACTGCACCCGCAGCAGCAGGGAGGTCCCCGGGACCCGCCACGGCGTCCCCACGGGCAGGGACGGCGAGACCCACCCCGGCGAGTACCACGCGGCGGACGTCGTCGGCCCGGACCTGCTCGGGCGCAACGCGACGAGCTGCGTCCAGGGCCGTCTCGCGCCGATCATGAGGTGGGCCTGGACGCCGAGCCAGTCGTCGGCGTAGGGCCCGGCCGTCGCCCGGTACCCGATGTACAGCAGCGTGCCCGCCGGGATCCCGGGGCCGGCCGGCAGCGGGATCCGCAGCGCCCGGACGGCGCCGTCCGCGCCGCCCGGGGCGTGGACGTCGACGGTGAGCGATGCCGTGACCTCCGCCGGGTCGACGTCGACCGCCGTCAGCCAGCCGAGGTAGTCCGCCTCGGCGGGGTTCACGTCACCGGTCGGGGTGTCCCACGAGCCGAAGCCCATGACGTCGCTGCGGTCGGCGTACTCGTGCGAGGTGCACGTCGACGACAGCGTCACCTGCCAGGAGTCGGTGACGCACTGGTAGCCGTTCGCGTGGCCGAGCCCAAGGTTGTGGCCGAGCTCGTGCTCGGTGACGCCCTCGTCGAGGTAGCCGTTGACCCACAGCGTGTTCCAGCCGACGTAGCCGAGCCCGGCCCAGCCGCACGTGGGCGCGCCGGGGACGTAGACGACGAGGTGGTCGGTGACCGACGACGTCACGACGGCGGGGTTCGCCGCGAACGCGGCCGCGGCGATCGCGGTGTAGTCGCAGCCGGCGACGACGTCCGCGGCGAGGGTGACCTTCCGCCAGGGCCGCACGGACGTCGTGACGTCGAGCGCGCCGCCGGACTGGTTCTCCCAGAACGTCGCCGACCGGGTCGCGAGGGTGGACAGCTGCCCGACGGTCGCGTCCGGGGCCGTGCCCCACCAGACCGGCAGGACCGTGACGCTGTGGGTCCCCGTCGTGGGGACGGCGGTCCGGGCGACCGCGGGCGCGGCGGCCCGGCGGGGCGTGACGGGCTGGGTGGCGTCGAGGACGGTGACGTCGTCCGCGGACGCGGCGAGCCCCTGGAGCGCCTCGTCCGGCGAGGTCCCGTACGGCGCGGACACGGTGAGCGTCACGGGCCGGTCCGGTGCCACGTCGGGCACGTCCCCGAGGCGGACGCCGACACCGTCGACGACCGCGACGACCTCCTCGACGTCGCCGAGCGCGAGCGCCGCCGGGCCGCGGTCGCGCGCGTCCGCGACGACGAGGCGGGCCGTGCCCGAGACAGTGAGGGTCGTCGGCAGTGCCCGGGTCGCCGCGAGCGCCCCGGCGGCCGGGGTGACGACGAGCACGAGCCCGACGGCGACGGCGAGCGGCACGAGCCCGGTGAGGGCGCGGGGCACGCGGCGCGGGCTCGTCATGCCCCCCTCGTCGTCCGCGCCGCCCGGTTCCTGAACCGGGACCACCCGCGCGGCGCAGCCCCTGGGCCGAGTGGTGGATGCCGCCCGCCTACGCTGGACACGTGGGTGGGACCGGTGGGTGCGCGGCGCCGCCGGAGGGCGGCCCGGCGCTCACGTGGCTGGGGCACTCGAGCGTCCTCGTCGAGGTCGGCGGCGCCCGGGTGCTCGCAGACCCGGTCCTGCGGCAGCGGGTCGGGGCGCTGCGTCGTGCGGTGCCCGCGGAGGTGACGGCGGGCGCCGTCCGCGCGCTCGTCGACGACCCCGTCGACGTCGTCCTGCTCTCCCACCTGCACCACGACCACTGCGACCTGCCGACCCTGCGGCGGCTGCGCCCGCGCCTGCTCGTCGTGCCGCCCGGTGCCGCGTCCTGGTTGGGCCGCAACGGGTTCGACGCCGTCGAGCTCGCGCCCGGGTGCGCGCTCGAGGTCGCGGACGGCGTCCACGTGACGGCGGTGCCGGCCGAGCACCTCGGCCGCCGGGAGCCCTGGGGGCCGACGGCCGCGTCCGTCGGGCACCTCGTCGAGTCGGCGAGCGCCTCGGTGTGGCTGGCGGGGGACACCGGCCTGTTCGCCGGCCTGGCCGGGCTCGCCGACCACGGCCGCCGCGGCGTCGTCGACCTCGCCGCGGTGCCGGTCTGGGGGTGGGGGCCGAACCTCGGCCCCGGCCACCTCGACCCGGACCGGGCCGCCGAGGCGGTCGAGGCCGTCGGCGCCCGGGTCGCCGTCCCGGTGCACTGGGGGACCTACCACCCGGCCGGGCTGTCGTTCACGATGCGCCACCAGCTCCGGACGCCGGGGGACCGGTTCGCCGCGGCCGTGGCCGGGCGCGGGGCGCCGGCGCGGGTGGACGTGCTCGCCGTGGGCGCTACGACCCGGCTGCCGGCGCGCGGGTCATCGCGGTGACGTCGAGCAGCCGGTCCAGGGTCGCGTCGTCCACCTCGCCGCGCTCGACGAACCCGAGTGCCACCACCGCCTCCCGCACCGTCGTCCGGTGCGCGACCGCGTGCTTGGCGACCTTCGCGGCGTTCTCGTAGCCGATGAGCCGGTTGAGCGGCGTGACGACGGACGGCGACGACTCGGCGAGGGCCCGGGCTCGCGCGACGTCGGGCACGAGGCCGGCGACGCACCGCCCCGCGAGCAGCCGGGAGGCCGACGCGAGCAGCCCGACCGACTCCAGGACGGCCCGGGACATCACCGGCACCATGACGTTGAGCTCGAAGGCGCCGCTCGCCCCGGCCCACGCCACGCACGCGTCGTGGCCGACGACCTGCGCGCAGACCTGCAGCACCGCCTCCGGGACGACCGGGTTCACCTTGCCCGGCATGATCGAGGACCCGGGCTGCAGGTCGGGCAGGTGGACCTCGGCGAGCCCGGTCATCGGGCCGGACCCCATCCACCGCAGGTCGTTGCAGATCTTCGTCAGGCTCACGGCGACCGTGCGGAGCATCCCGGACAGCTCGACGAGCCCGTCCCGGGCACCCTGCGCCTCGAAGTGGTCGGCGGCCTCGGTGACGGGCAGGCCGGTGCTGCTGCGCAGCTCGGCGAGCACCCCGGCGGCGAAGCCGGGCGGGGTGTTGATCCCGGTGCCGACGGCGGTGCCGCCGAGCGGGACCTCGGCGTACCGGGGGAGCGCGGCGTGCAGCCGGTCGATGCCGCGCCGGACCTGCGTCGCGTAGCCGCCGAGCTCCTGGCCGAGCGTGACGGGAGTGGCGTCCATGAGGTGCGTCCGCCCGGGCTTGACGACGTCGGCGCACTCGGAGGCCTTGTGCCGCAACGCCTCCTCGAGCTCCTCGAGGGCCGGGACGAGCCGCCGGAGCACGGCGTCGGTGGCCGCGAGGTGGACGGCGGTCGGGAACGTGTCGTTGCTCGACTGGCTCGCGTTGACCTCGTCGTTGGGGTGGACGGCGCGGCCGAGGCGGCGGCCGGCGAGGGTCGCGAGCACCTCGTTCATGTTCATGTTCGTCGAGGTGCCGGAACCGGTCTGGAAGACGTCGACGGGGAACGCGTCGGCGTGCGCGCCGCCGGCGACCTCGTCGGCCGCCGCGGCGACCGCGTCGGCGACGTCCTGCGGGAGGACGCCGAGCCGGGCGTTCACCCGCGCGGCGGCGGCCTTGACCCGGGCGAGGGCGCGGACGACGGCCGGGTCGACCCGGACGCCGCTCACCGGGAAGTTCTCGACCGCCCGCTGGGTCTGCGCGCCGTAGAGCGCGTCGGCGGGGACGAGCACCTCGCCCATCGTGTCGTGCTCGACCCGGGTCGGGGCGGCGGCGGGTCGGTCCGTGGGAGCGTCCATGCCGACATCCTCGCCCCGCCGGCGGCCGGTGCCATCCGGGCCCTGCCGGGAGCCGGGTCCGCCGTGCCAGGCTGGGGCCATGCCCGGCAGCGAACGTCCCCGCCGTCCCACGGCCGACCTCCTCGTCCTCGCGCAGGCCCTGGCCGGCGCCGGCCTGCTGTGGCCGGGCCGCGCGCGCTGGCGGCTGCCCCGGCCGGTGACCGTCGCGTGCCTGGCCGCCGGCGTTGCCGGCACCGCGCTCGCCGAGGAGGGGGTCCGCTTCCTCGGGCGTGACCTCACGCCGTTCGTCGACCCCAAGGACGGCGCCCACCTGCAGACCGCCGGGCCCTTCGAGATCAGCCGCAACCCGGTGTACGCCGGGCTGCTCGTCGCCGGTGCGGCGTTCGCCGTGCTGCGCCGCCGGGTCGAGCCGCTCGTCGCGTTCGCGGCGCTCGCCGCGGTGCTGCACGTGAAGTCGGGCGTGGAGGAGCAGCGGCTGCGGGACCGGTTCGGCGCCGAGTACGCCGTCTACGCCGCCCGGCCGCCCCGCCGCGTCGGGCTGCCACGCCCGGTCGCGGCGCGGCCCGCCGTCGCGTCGATCGGCCGCGAGGACCACGACCGGTGACCGCGGGCGGCCCGACGGGCGGCGGCCCGGGGCAGGAGCACCCCGACGACGCGACGGGCGACGAGCAGCCGGACCAGGCCGAGGCCGCTGTCCGCGGGGAGGACGCCTACCGGTCGCCGGCCGCCCGTCCCGCCCCGCCGCCCGCACCGTCGTCCGGTGTCCGGCGGGGCCGCGGCCGGCCGGCCGCCGACGGCGAGCAGCCACCGGAGACCCCCGCCTGGGGCACCCCGGACGGCACCCCGGGCGGAACCCCGCCGGCCGCCCCCTGGACCGCGGCGTCCGGTCCGTCGGACACGCGCTGGTCGATGGACCCGGCGTCGGCCGAGCCCGTGCCCCCGGCGCGCGCGCCCGTCGCACAGCCCGCCCCGCCGCCGGTCGCCGGCACGGGGGTCTTCCGCGTGATCGTCGAGCAGAACGTCGGTAACGGCGGTGACTACCGCTGGGCCGTCGAGCCGGCGCCGACCCTGGCCTTCCCGACCCGGGAGGCGGCCCGGGACGGCGCGCTCGAGGCGTGCCGGCGGTTCGAGCCCAAGCACCCGTTCTCCGAGCAGCGGCGAAGGATCTTCCGGGTCACCCCCGACGAGTACGTCGTGACCGTGGACGGCCTCACGACCGGCTTCCACTTCCGGGTGTCGGTCGCGGAGGAGATCGGCTGAGCCGGCCGCCTCAGGCGCGGTGCCGGCCGGCGGTCGCGGTGGTCCGCTCCGCGGGCGGGTCCGCGGTCGTCGGCGGTGCGCCCGCCGGGGCGAGGAGCAGGTAGGCCTGGGCGGCGATGATGAGCACGATCGCGGCCCAGTGCCCGCGCGGCACCGGCTGCCCGTAGTGGAAGCGGTCCAGGAGCACGACGCCGACCTGGAGGACGACGATCCAGCCGAACGTCACGGGTGCGAGCTCGGCGTACTGCAGGCTCGAGGCGAAGACCCAGAAGAGCAGCACGAACAGGGTGATCCCGAAAGCCGCGAACGCGGGTGACCGGCGGAGCACGGCCTCCTTCGCCGCGTAGGCGCCGGCGAGGTCCAGCGCGGCCAGGACGACCATGGCGACCGCGGCCACCACGAACGGCGACCAGCTCGCCGGAGCGCGCAGCAACATGGGGGACTCCTCGGGGAGGGCTTGCCGGACAGGAGCCGCAGCCTCGGCGCAGGAATACACCGGAACGACAACTGACTACTAAAGGTGCTTGAGCGACTACAGAAGGTAGGACTGATGGTTGCGTACATCTGCGGGCACCAGGGGCGTGTCCGCCGGAGTCACCCGAAGACCTGACATCTGTCACGTGACGGGGCGGCCCGGCAGGTCCCTCGACAGGCTGCGAGGATGGCGCCCGTGGACGACGGGTCGCGGCAGGCGCCGCGCGCGGTGACGCTCGACGCGGCGGTGGACCGGGCACGCACGCTGCTCGCCCCGGGCCGCCGGACGCTCCTGGGCATCGTCGGCCCGCCGGGTGCGGGCAAGTCGACCGTCTCCGCGGCCCTCGTCGCGGCGCTCCCCGCCGGCAGCGCGGTCGTCGTCCCGATGGACGGGTACCACCTCGCCCAGGCCGAGCTCGAGCGGCTCGGCCGCGCGATGCGCAAGGGGGCGCCCGACACCTTCGACGCGGCGGGGTTCGTCGCGCTCCTGGCCCGGATCGCGGCGCAGCCCCGGACCGCGCCGGACGCGCCGCGCGCGGACCCCACGGACGGCGTCGTCTGGGCGCCGCTGTTCCGTCGCGAGATCGAGGAGCCGATCGCGAACGCCGTCCCGGTGGACCCGGCCACGCCCCTCGTCGTCGTCGAGGGCAACTACCTGCTCCTCGCCGAGGGGGCCTGGGCGGGCGTCCGGCCGCTGCTCGACGAGGGCTGGTACGCCGACCTCGACGACGCCGTCCGCGTCGAGCGGCTCGTCGCCCGGCACGTCGCGCACGGCCGCACGCCCGAGGCCGCCACCGAATGGGTGCACCGCAGCGACGAGGCGAACGCCCGTCTCGTCGCCCGCACCGCCGTCCGCGCCGACCTGCTCGTGAGGATCCCGTGACCGACACCCCGCCCCGCCTC
The DNA here is from genome assembly GCA_016213575.1 of Actinomycetota bacterium. Taxonomy (GTDB): domain Bacteria; phylum Actinomycetota; class Actinomycetes; order Actinomycetales; family Kineosporiaceae; genus R-H-3. Next base: position 4,656 of record JACRAB010000206.1, on the reverse strand, counting down.
CCGGACCGCACGGAGATGCCTGTCGCCGACCTCGGTCGCCGGGCCTACTCCTTCCTCAACTGCCTCGTCGCCCCGCGGCCCATCGCCTGGGTGAGCACGGTCGACGCGCAGGGCCGGCGCAACCTCGCACCGCACTCGTACTTCACGATCGCGTCGGCGGAGCCGGCGGTCGTCTCGTTCACGTCGATCGGCCGCAAGGACTCGCTGCGCAACATCGAGGCGACGGGCGAGCTGACGATCAGCGTCGTGCCGTGGCGGCTGCGCGAGGCCGCGAACCTCACCTCGGTCGACGCCCCCGCCGGCACCGACGAGTTCGAGGTCGCCGGGCTGACGCCGGTGCCGTCGGTCGCCGTCCGGCCGCCGCGGGTCGGCCAGTCCCCGGCGAGCATGGAGTGCCGGCTCCTCGAGGTCCGCAGCTTCGGCGAGCTGCCGCGGTCCGGCCACGTCGTCTTCGCCGAGGTGCTCCACGTGAGCGTCGACCCGGCCTACCTCGCCGAGGACGGGCTGCCGGACCTCGGGCTCATGGGCAACGCGACGCGGGCGGACCGGATGAACTGGTTCTCGCTCGGGGAGCGGGAGGCGATCACGCGTCCGGTGTGGGCGGAGCAGCCGGTGCGGCCGGGGCAGGGGCCGCTGGAGCCGCAGGAGCCAGGTACAGCGCGTACGTGAAGGTGCGGCCCTGCCGCTCGACGACGTGGAGCACCTCGTCGCAGCTGCCGAGGACCTGCGCGAGGGCGGCCCGCACCCTCGGCGACGGGCTCGCCGACCACACCGCGAGGACGCCCCCGGGGCGCAGCCGGGTCGCGGCGAGCCGCAGGAACGGGGCGTCGTAGAGGGCGTCGTTGCCGTCGTGCACGAGGAAGTCGGGGCCGTTGTCGACGTCGAGGAGCACCGCGTCGACCGAGCCGGGCGGTGCCCCGGTGACGACGTCCCGGACGTCCGCGACGACGACCTGCACGCGCGGGTCGTCGAGCAGCCCGGCCGCCGGCGGGACCAGCCCCGCGCGGGTCCAGTCGACGAGCGCCCCGTGCAGCTCCGCGACGACGACCGACGTCACCCGCGGGTCGGCGAGGACCCGGCGCGTCGTGAAGCCGAGCCCGAGCCCGCCGACGAGGACCGTCCGGCCGCCGTCCCCGGGCCGGTCGCGTGCCGGGACCCGGTCGAGGGCGAGCGTCGCGAGCAGCTCCTCGGTCGCGACGTCCACGGTGTCCATCGCGAAGACGCCGTTGACGACGAGCTCGTACGTCCCCGGCGGCCGGCACCGCAGCACGACCTCGCCGTGCGCGTCCCGGGCGCGGGCGAGCGTCGTCGGCGCTGCGTCGACGTCCTCCACGGTGCCCAGACTGGCAGAGCGCCCGGCCGGTCGGCCCGGACCTCAGTCGAGGACGCTGGCGCCCGCGCCGGGCAGCGGCGCGTCGACGCCGACGTCCCCGAGGGCCTCCACGAGCCGGACCCGGCCCTCGTCGAGGCGGTACACGACCCCGACGACGCCGACCTCGCCGCTCGCGACCCGCTCCGCGATCGCCGCCGAGCGCTCGACGATGAGCTGGACCGTGTGCCGCGTGTGGTCCTCGGTGAGGGCGTCCGCGACGGCGGCCTCGGGCGCGTCGCCCTGCTGCCGCCCGGTCACGAGGCTCGGGGTGACCCGCTCGACGATGTCCCGGACGTAGCCGCCGGGGTAGATCCCCGTCCGGTGGGTCTCGAGCGTCGCGCGGATCGCCCCGCACGAGTCGTGGCCGAGGACGACGACGAGCGGGATGCCCATGACGGTGACGCCGAACTCGAGCGAGCCGAGGACGCCGCCGTCGACGACGTGCCCGGCGGTCCGGACGACGGCGAGGTCGCCGAGGCCGCGGTCGAAGACGATCTCGGCGGCGACCCGGGAGTCCATGCATCCGAAGACGACGGCGAAGGGGTGCTGCCCCTGCACCGCGGTCTGCTGCCGTCGCCCGAGGTCCTGGTTCGGGTGCTCGGGGCTGCCCTCGACGAACCGGCGGTTGCCCGACAGCAGTGCGGCGAACGCCTCGCGCGGCGTGCGGGGTTGCTCCACGGGGCGTCATCCTGCCAGCCCGGGGCGTCCGCGCCCGCGGGCGCGACCGAGGGCTGCGTCACGTCCGGCCCCGCGGGGATACAGTGAGCGACCGTGGCGGACGAGCGAGCTCACACGTGGACGTTCCTGAGCAACCACGGCCATGTGCTGCTGGCTGTGGCCGACGACCCCGACGCCCGGATCCGGGACATCGCGGAGCGGGTCGGCATCACCGAGCGTGCGGCCCAGCTGATCATCGGCGACCTCGTGTCGTCCGGGTACGTCACCCGCACCCGGGTCGGCCGCCGCAACAGCTACCGGCTCGCCGAGCACCAGCCCTTCCGGCACCCCGCGGAGTCCGGGCGCCTCGTCGACGACCTCGTCGCGATCTTCCGGCGCCGCCCCGAGAGCGAGCCCGCCGACGGGCAGTGAGCCGGTGAACCGTCCGGCCACGTCGGGGCCCGGCGGGCGTGGGCCCACGGGTGTCCCGGCGACGGGTCGTCGCCGTGGTGCCGCCTAGACTCCCGTCCGTGGCGACGCAGGCTGTTCCGCGGGAGGCGGCTCCGGAGTCGGAGGGCCCGACCCGGCCGCAGTGGCGACCCAGGGTCCCCCGGATCGTGGCCTGGGTCGTCCGGGTGGCGGCGGTCATCGCCGTCCTCGACGTCCTCGACCCCGCCGAGCGGCCCAAGCCGCTGCTCGGGCCGGCGATGGACGCCCTCGTCGACGGCACCTCGTTCGCGACCGCGATGTGCTCCGCGGGCGCGATGCTCGTCCTCGCCGGTGCCCTGCAGCGCCGCAAGCGCCGGGCCTGGAACCTCATGGTCGTCGTCGTCCTGGCCGGGGCGGTGGCCCACCTCAAGGCCGAGCGCTGGTTCGTCGTCGCGATCAACCTCGCCGTCCTCGGGCTGCTCGTCTGGGCCCGGAAGGACTTCACCGCCCGCTCGGAGCGGGCGACCCGGCGGGCGGCGCTGCGCGTGTTCGTCGTGCTCGGCACCGTCTCGTTCATCGCCGGCCTGTTCCTCACCGCGCGGACGGCGCCCGGGTCGCCGATGTCGGCGCGGCTCGTCGAGACCTTCTTCGGGCTCGTCGGCTTCACCCCGGACCTCGAGTTCCCCCGCACGTACGCCTCGGACGTCACCGAGTTCGCGCTGAACAGCCTCGGTGCGCTGACGGCCCTGCTGACGCTCGTCGCGCTGCTGCGCCCGGCCCGCAAGGCCCCCGCGCTCTCCGCGGAGGACGAGGAGCGGCTGCGGGACCTGCTCGCGAGGTTCGGCGGCCGGGACTCCCTCGGCTACTTCGCGCTGCGCGGCGACAAGACGGCGATCTTCTCCCCGAGCGGGAAGGCCGCGGTCGTCTACCGCGTCATCGGCTCGGTGACGCTCGCCTCCGGCGACCCGCTCGGGGACCCGGAGGCGTGGCCGCAGGCGATCGAGGCGTGGCTCGACGAGGCCTACGAGTACGCCTGGACCCCGGGGGTCATCGGCGCCTCGGAGGCCGCCGCGATCGCCTACCGCCGGGCCGGTCTCGACAGCCTCGAGATGGGCGACGAGGCGGTCCTCGACCTCGAGGAGTTCTCCCTCGAGGGGCGCTCGATGCGCGGTGTCCGGCAGGCCGTGAACCGGGTGAAGCGTGCGGGGTACACCCTCGACGTGCGCCGCCAGCACGAGCTCAGCACCGAGGACGTCGTCGAGGTCATCACGACCGCGGACGCCCTGCGCGAGGAGGACGTCGAGCGCGGCTTCTCGATGGCCCTCGGCCGGCTCGGCGACTCCCGTGACCCCGACCTGCTCATCGCCCGGACCCGGGACGGCGACGGCCGGCTCGTCGCCGTCCTCGCCTTCGTGCCGTGGGGCACCGACGGGCTGTCGCTCGACCTCATGCGCCGCGCCCAGGGCAGCGAGAACGGCACCGTCGAGTTCGTCGTCACCGGGGTCGTCGACGCGGTCCGCGGGATGGGCGTCACCCGCATCTCGCTGAACTTCGCGGTCTTCCGGTCGGTCTTCGAGCGCGGCTCCCGGGTCGGCGCCGGACCGGTCCTGCGGGTGTGGCACAAGCTCCTCATGATCGCCTCCAAGTGGTGGCAGATCGAGTCCCTGTACCGCGCGAACGTCAAGTACAACCCCGAGTGGGTGCCGCGGTTCGTGTGCTTCCGCAAGGCCGCCGAGCTGCCGCGCGTGGTCATCGCCGGTGCCGAGGCGGAGGCGTTCATCCAGCGGCCCCGGCTGCGGTGGCTCGCTCCGTGACTGCGTCCCCGCAGGACTGGGCGGGGGCCCGCGCGAGCGCCGGGACGGCCTGCGCACCGGTGCCGCCGCGCCGCGTCGGCCTCGACCACGCCGCGGGGGCGGTGCTCGCCGCGGACGCCCTCGCGCTCACCGACCTGCCGGCCACCGACACGAGCGCCATGGACGGCTGGGCCGTCGCCGGCCCGGCACCGTGGCGGCTCGTCGGCTCCGTCCTCGCCGGTGAGGTGCCGGCGCCGCTCGCCGACGGCACGGCCGTGGGCATCGCGACCGGTGCGGTGATGCCGCCGCGGGCGGCCGGCGTGCTGCGCCGGGAACGGGGACAGGTCGCGCCGCTGCCGGACGGCGGCACCGGGGTCGCGCCAGCGCCCGGCGTCGGGGCCGGCG
>JACRAB010000020.1 GCA_016213575.1 Actinomycetota bacterium | reverse complement strand
GACGTCGTGCCCCGCGGCCCGCGGCCGGTACCCGAGCGCCGCCGCCTGGTCCGCGGCGCTGCCCCCGCCCCCCCCCCGGGCGAGCCCGTCCTTCGACAGCGGCGGCCGGTTGTACGGCATCCACGGCTCGGCGCCCACGACGACGAGCCGGCCGTCGAAGCCCTGCACGCGGAGCTGCTCGGCGGCGCGCAGGCCGCCGAGGGACGCCCCGACGACCACGACGGTCCTCGGCACCAGCAGCATCAGCGCTCGAGGAAGATCGCCTGGACGGGGCAGACGTCGATCGCGTCCTGGACGGCGTCGCTCAGCGACTCGTCCGGCTCCGCGTCGAAGACGAGCTTGGAGTCCTCGTCCATCCGGAAGACCTCGGGCGCGGCGATCGCGCACTGGCCGTGGTCCTGGCACAGGGTCATGTCGACGACGACCTTCACGGCACGTCCTCTCGGTGGGTCGGCGGGATGGGGCGGCGGGGTCAGGACTGCGGGGTGAACAGCAGCGGGAGCCGGTGCGCGCCGGTGTTGCCGGACAGCGGCATCCACTCCGCGCCCGGGCCGATCCGCAGGTCGGGCATCCGCTGCGCGAGGATCGGCAGCGCGACGGACATGTCCATCCGGCCGACGAAGTGCCCGAGGCAGTGGTGCGCCCCGCCGCCGAACCCGAAGTGCGGGACGCGGCCCTCGGCGGTGATGTCGAAGGAGGGGTCGGCGAACGCGCGCGGGTCGGTCCCGGCGGACTCCGAGAAGAGGTGGACCGTCGTCCCGGCCTCGATCGTCAGCCCCTGGAACTCGAAGTCCGCCAACGCCTCCCGGGTCACCCAGGTCACCGTCGGGCTGACCCGCATGACCTCCTCGACCGCGGCCTTGCCGAGGTCGGGCCGCTGCGCGAGCAGGGCCCACTGGTCGGGGTGCTCGGCGAAGGTCTTCATCGCGAGCGCGAGCTGGTTGCGCGTGGTGTCGAAGCCGCCGAACACGAGCAGCGCCATCGAGTCGCGCAGCTCCGTCGGGCTGAGCCGCTCGCCGTCGCGCTGGGCGAGCACGAGGGTCGTCGCGAAGTCGTCGCGCGGGTTCGCCGTCCGGTCGGCGATGATCGCGTCGCAGTAGGCGAAGAGCCGGTCGAGCGCTTCCTCGATGCGCGGCAGCTCCTGGGCGAACGTCACGCCCATCGCGAGCCCGATCGTCGCCGAGACCTCGGCGATCGCCGGCCACTCCTGTTCGGGGATGCCGAGGAGCATCGCGACGACGCGGGCCGCGTACGGCTCGGCGAACTGCGACACGTACTCGCACTCACCGGTCGCGGCGAACCCGTCGACGAGCTCGTTCGCCAGCGCGACGAACGTCGGCGAGAGCTCGGCGAGCGCCCGGGGCGAGAACGCCGGGTTGAGCAGGCGGCGCAGCCGCGCGTGGTCCTCGCCCTCCATGTTGAGCAGCCAGCCCGCCCACCAGTCGGCGAACCGGCCCGTGACGCCGTTGTGCGCGGGCCACGCCCAGCTGCCCTGCCGCAGCCGCCGGTCCTTGATGAGCTTGTTGACCTCGTCGTAGCGCAGGACGGCGAGCCCGTAGGGCGTCCGGGCGCACCAGCCCTGCGCGCGGGCCTGCCGGACGGCGTCCGACTGCACGGAGAACGAGGAGTCGGAGACGGGCAGGTACGCGAGGTCGTCCCACGACAGCGGAGGCGTCGCGGCGGTGGGTGTCTGCGTCATGAGGCCAAACCATTGACTTCATAGTTTTATTTGTCAAGGGGTTGACGCGGAGGCCCACGGACAGGTCCGGAGGTGCCGTCCCGGCGGACGGCGGTCAGCCCGCGGCAGCGACGAGCAGGTCCCAGGGCAGGTCCTCGACGGCGGGGACGACCTCGAGCGGCTCCCCCGGCCCGCCGGGACGCACCCGGGCCCCGGTCGCGTAGTGCGGCGTGTTCGCGGTGACGACGCGGCTCTCGTGGTTGACCAGCGCGGCCCGGGTGCGGATCCGCCGGAGCACGGGCAGCAGCTCGGCCTCGAGCACCGCGAGCGGGACGTCGGCCCCGGCCACCCCGGCGAACACCCCGTCGACGACGACCGGCAGCGCGAAGGTCAGCGCGAACCGGTCCGCCCCGCGGTAGTCGAAGTACGGGCCGCCGACCATCCGCCGGCGCTCGTCGCGCGGCACCCGGAACCACTCCATCTCGGGGTAGTCGTACGGGTCCTCGCTCGCCGGGTCGACGTCGAGCACGAGGGCGCCGTAGCGTCCGTCGCGGCCGCGCTGGCGCCACTCGAGGTACCGGTCGGCGTCCGCGAGCAGGCCGGGCTCGAGGACGACCCCGGCCCCGACGAGCAGTCCGTCGGCGCCCATGGCGGCGTCCGCGAGCGGGCGCAGGCCGGCGAGGTCCGCGACCACCGGACGGCGGCCGGCCGCGGTGGCGGCGGCGACGATCCCGGCGAACGCGGTCGCGATCGGGCCCAGCTCGTCGAAGATCCGCTCGACCGGCCCGGCGAGGAGCGCGGCGACGGCCGCCACGTCGCCGGCCGTCGCACCGCCGCGGCCCGCCCCGTCAACGACCACGCCCGCCACCTCCGTGCAGCTCGATCCGGGCCTCGATGAGCCGGTGCATGTTCTGCTCGACGTGCCGCTCGGCGAGGTCGCGGGCCAGGCCGGCGTCCTCGCGGGAGATCGCGAGGGCGATCGCGCGGTGCTGCTCGGCGGACTCGGCGGCGTGCCCGGCGGCGCTCGCGGCGCCCCACAGGAGCAGGCCGAGCTCGCCCTGGAGCGAGACCTCGCTGCGGGTGAGCCGCTCGGACGCCGCCGAGACGGCGACCTCGATGTGGAACCGGCTGTCCGCCCGCGTGCGGTCCCCGACGCCGGCGGCGGCGCCGATCCGCTCGGCGAGCGTCATGAGCCGGCGGACGTTGTCCGTCGACGCCCGGGACGCCGCGAGCCGGGCCGCGGCGCCGGACACGGAGGCGAGCTCGTCCCCGGCGTCGCGCAGGTCCGAGACGCTCAGCGCGGACAGCCGTGCGCGCAGGTCGGTCTTCGTCGGGTCACCGGGGGCACGGATGAAGCTGCCACCGTTGCGGCCGCGCCGGGTCTCGACGAGCCCCTGCTCCCGCAGCGAGGCGAGCGCCTCCCGCAGCGTGACCGTGGAGACCCCGAGCTGCGCGGCGAGGTCGGTCTCGCTCGGCAGCTGCTCGCCGTCCGCGAGCAGCCCGAGGGCCGCCGACTCGGTGATCCGCTGGACCACCGCCTCGGCCCGGCCGCCCGAGGTCAGCGGGGCGAAGACCGCCGTACGGGCGCTGACCCGCTCCCCAACCGCCACTGCCGTTCCCGCCCGTCGCCGTCGCCCCTGGAGGCCCCCGGGAGAAGTTACCGGGCCGCCTCGGGAAAGTCTTGTGCTGTGAACTATGAAGCAATAGGTTTTGCCGCCATCGCCGTCCGCCGGCGTGTACCCGTCGCCGAGTCGACTCGGCCCGACGTCCTAGGAGCAGCGTTGAGCGACACCGCCGCGCACCACGACGAGGACGCCGCCCGGCTCGCGGCCCTCGGCTACACGTCCGAGTTCAAGCGCGACATGAGCCTGTGGGCGAACTTCTCGCTCGGCTTCACCTACCTCTCGCCCGTCGTCGGCATCTACTCCCTCTTCGGCCTCCTGCTGCCGGTCGCCGGCCCGCCGATGATCTGGTCCCTGGTCATCGTCGGCATCGGTCAGTTCCTCGTCGCGCAGGTGTTCAGCGAGGTCGTCGCGCAGTACCCGATCGCGGGCGGCGTCTACCCCTGGGCCCGCCGGCTCTGGGGCCGCCGCTGGGCGTGGATGGCGGGCTGGATCTACCTCGCCGCCCTGCTCTCAACGATCGCCAGCGTCGTCTACGGCGCCGGTCCGTACCTGTCGTTCGTGCTCGGCGTCGACCCGTCGACCTCCGCGACGATCGCCTGCGCCCTCGGCCTCATCGTCTTCGCGACGTTCATCAACCTGGCCGGCACCCGGGTGCTCGCGCTCGCCGCGATCGCCGGGTTCGCCGCCGAGATCGTCGGTGCGCTCGCCGTCGGCGCCTGGCTGCTCATCGCCCACCGCGAGCAGACCCTGTCCATCTTCACGAACAGCTTCGGCGCCGGGGCCGGCAGCTACGTGCCGGCGTTCCTCGCGGCGAGCCTGCTCGGCATCTACCAGTACTACGGCTTCGAGGCCTGCGGCGACGTCGCCGAGGAGGTCCCCAACCCCGGCAGGCGGATCCCGACGTCCATGCGCCGCACGATCTACATCGGCGGCGCCGCGGCGATCTTCGTGACGATGGCGCTGCTGCTGTCGATCAGCGACTTCGGCGCGGTCATCTCCGGCGAGGACACCGACCCGGTCGGCACCGTCCTCGTCAACGCCTTCGGCGAGACCGGCACCCGCGTCGTGTTCGTCGTCATCCTGCTGTCGTTCATCTCGTGCGCGATGAGCCTGCAGGCGGCCGCCAGCCGGCTCACGTACTCCTACGCCCGCGACGACATGATCTTCGGCAGCCGGATCCTCAAGAAGTTCAGCCAGACCCGGCACGTGCCGCCCTACGCGATGCTCGGTGCGGCGCTCATCCCGGCGGCCATCGTCATCGGCTCGCAGTGGATGCCGGGCAGGGCCCTGACGCTCATCATCAGCTTCGGCTCGCTCGGCATCTACGTCGCGTTCCAGATGGTCGTCTTCGCGGCGCTGCGGGCTCGGGTCAAGGGCTGGCGCCCCTCCGGCGCCTTCACCCTCGGCAGCTGGGGCATGCCGGTCACGGTCGCGGCCCTCGTCTACGGCGTCTCGGCGATCTTCGTCCTCGTCAAGTACACGGCGGCCGCCGAGGGCGCCTGGTACGAGCGCTACAGCCTCGGGGTCTCGGCCGTCGTCGTCATCGCCGTCGGTCTCGTCTACATGCTCGTGAGCCGGCCGCACGAGCGCAGCGACGCACCGCACGGCGACGCGATCGACGCCGAGCTCAACCCGCTGGAGCACCAGCGGCGCGCCCGGCAGATCGAGAACCTCTGACCCACAGGCACCACCCGGACCCCCGCGGGGAGGCGGTCGTGCACGATGACCTCGTGCACGACACCGTCGCCTTCCTGCGGGGGTTCCCGCCGTTCGACGGCGCCCCGGACGACGTGCTGCGCGCCGTCGCGGCGGCGGTCGTC
>JACRAB010000211.1 GCA_016213575.1 Actinomycetota bacterium | reverse complement strand
TCGTGAAGTACGTGTTCACCGAAGGCACGACGCCCAGGTCGAACATGGCCTTCAGGCTGCGGTTGCCGCACCCCTGACATTCGGTTACCGCACGCGCCGCCATCCTGTCCCGCGCCGGAAAGACGGGCGTGAAGCGGAAGCCGAGGCGTGCCAGGATGCTTCGCCGCAGTGCCGGCGCCGTCGGGCGCGGGGCACGGCCAGAACAGCGCCTCACCCGCGTCGAGACGGTCGTACGTGATGCCGGAGTAGTCCGCCGGCCCCCCGGCAGAGGCCCGTCCCAGCTCGTCGAAGACGACGCGCGGATCCGTCGGCACGGCTCCCGGGAAGCCGAGCCTGTCGGCCAGCCCCGCGAGCACATCGAGGTCGCTGCGGACGCCGTCGGGCGGCGTCAGCACAGCCCGCCGCCGGACCACACGCCCTTCCAGGGTCGTCGTCGTGCCGTCCTCCTCGGCCCACTGGGTGACCGGCAGGACGACGTCGGCCAGCAGGGCTGTCTCGGACGGCACGACGTCGCAGACGACGAGCAGGTCCAGAGCCCTCAGCCGCTCCACGACGTCGCCGACGCGGGGCATGCTCACGACGATGTTCGAGCCGTGGACCAGCAGCGCACGGGGGCCGCCCGGGGTGCCGAGGGCACCGACCAGCTCCACCGCGGACAGCCCGGGCCCGGGCAGGCTGTCGGCGTCGACGCCCCACACGCCGGCGACGGGCGCCCTCGCCTCGCGGTCGTCGATCCGGCGGTAGCCGGGCAGCTGGTCGGCCTTCTGCCCGTGCTCCCGGCCGCCCTGGCCGTTGCCCTGACCGGTGAGGCAGCCGTAGCCGCTTCCGACCCGTCCGGGCAGGCCGAGCGCCAGCGCGAGATCGATGCAGGCCGTGACGGTGTCGGTGCCCTTGGCGTGCTGCTCGGCGCCCCGGCCGGTGAGGACGAAGCTGCCGGTGCCCCCGTGGTGCGCCGCGCCGCTGGCCAGCCGGTGCGCGGCCGCCCGGAGCAGCGGCGCCGGGACACCGGTGACCGCCTCCGTGCGTTCCGGCCACCACGCGGCGACAGCGCGGGCGACGTCGTCGCGGCCGGCCGTGCGTGCACGGATGTACTCCTCGTCCGCGAGCCCCTCGTGGAGGACGACGTGCAGGAGCCCGAGGACGAGCGCCAGATCGCTGCCCGGCACGCACTGCAGGTGCAGGCCGCCGCCGTCCTCGGCGAGCGCAGCCGTCGGTGTCCGCCGCGGGTCGACCACGACGAGCCCGCCGCGGCCGGCGGCGCGATGCAGGTGGGCCAGCGCGGGCGGCATCGTCTCGGCGAGGTTGCTGCCGACGAGCAGGACGGCGTCGGCGCCGGCGACGTCCTCGAGCGGGAACGGCAGACCTCGGTCCACCCCGAACGCCCGCAGACCGGCGGCCGCCGCGGACGACATGCAGAACCGGCCGTTGTAGTCGATCCGGCTCGTCCGCAGCACAGCCCGGGCGAACTTGCCGAGCGCGTACGCCTTCTCGTTCGTCAGGCCCCCGCCACCGAACACGGCGACCGCGTCCGCACCGGACTCGTTCTGGAGCAGCCGGATCCGGTGCGCGACGAGGGCCAACGCCGCATCCCAGCCGAGCGGGACGAGGTCGTCGGCCGCGGCGCCGGTCAGCCCCAGCAGCCGTCCGCGGACCAGCGGCGCGGTGAGGCGGTCCGGTGCCCGCAGGACGTCCGGCGCGGTCCATCCCTTCTGGCACAGGCCCCCGCGGTTCGTCGGGAACTCGCGCGGCTCGACGGTCACCGACCCCGGGTCGTCACCGGTGGCGTGGAGTGTCGTTGCGCACTGCAACGCGCAGTACGGGCAGTGCGTCGCCGCCGTGGTGCCGACCGGAGTCGGCGGCACCACGGCGCTCGGGGCCGCGAGCGTGGTCATCAGCGGTCAGACCGCGGTGCCACGGCCGCGGCCGGGGCGCAGGTACGCCACCCAGGTCACCAGGAGCATCACGACGAAGACACCGATGTAGAAGCGCAGCGCCGGAACGATCGTGCCGGTGGCCGCCTTGCTCCAGGCGTACGCCAGCGGCACCAGGAAGCCACCGAAGGCACCGACCGCTGAAGCGATCCCCAAGGCGCCGGCGGCTTCCCGCTTGCCAGTCACCACGTCGTCGCCACGGTCTCGCGCCGCGGCGGCGAACAGCGCCGGGATCATCCGGTAGGTCGACCCGTTGCCGACACCGGTGGCGAGGAAGAGCACGACGAAGCTGAGGAAGAACATCCCGAGGTTCTTGCCCTGCACCGAGAGCAGGGCACCCACTGACGCCAGGGCCATCACCGCGAACGAGTAGGCGGTGACCCGGGCACCCCCGAGCCGGTCCGAGACCCAGCCTCCGGCGGGGCGGGACAGGGAGCCGACGAGGGCACCCAGGAAGCCCCAGGTGAGAGCGATGTCCGGGCGCGCGAAGACGGTCTTGAGCAGCGTCGGGAATGCCGCCGAGTACCCGATGAACGACCCGAAGGTGCCGATGTAGAGGAACGAGACGAGCCAGGTCTGGCCGCGCCGCGCCGCGATCGCGGTCGCGCCGACGTCCGCCTTCGCCTCGCGGAGGTTGTCCATGAACAGGAACGCCAGGACCGCCGCCGCGACAGCCAGTGGCACGTACAGCAGGCCGGCACGTGAGAGCGCCACGCCACCGCCGGCGACCACGACGACGGGAACGACCTTCTGCACGACGGCGACACCGATGTTGCCACCGGCGGCGTTCAGCCCGAGCGCCCAGCCCTTCTCCCTCTCGGGGTAGAAGAAGGAGATGTTCGCCATGCTCGAGGCGAAGTTGCCGCCCCCGAGCCCCGCTGTGCCCGCGATCGCCAACAGCGCCCAGTACGGCGTCTGCGGGTGGTCGACAACCCAGGCCAGGCCCAGGCACGGCACGAGCAGCGCCAACGCGGACACGACGGTCCAGTTCCGCCCGCCGAACACCGGCACCGCGAACGTGTACGGCAGCCGCAGCACGGCGCCGACACCGCTCGGCACCGCGACGACCCACAGCGCCTGACTCGTCGTCAGTGCCCACCCGGACGCCGCTGCTGCACCGGTGACCGGGTTCGCCGTCATCTGGACCACGACGATGCTCCAGAGCAGCCAGACCGAGAAGCCGATGTGCTCGGCGAGGATCGACCAGACAAGGTTGCGGCGGGCCACCCGTCGCCCGGTCGAGGCCCAGAAGCCCTCGTCTTCGACGTCCCAGTGCTCGATCCAGCGCCCGCGAGGCGCCCCTTCTACGAGATCCGTCGTCGGATCGGGGGCTCCACCGGGGCTGGCGCCCGTCGTCGTCACGGCCATGATGAGTCTCCAAGGGATGAGGATGCGTGGCACGAGGCGACCGCTGCGAACGAGCGAGCCGCGGCGGTGACGCAGGCGCGATGTCCGGGTCGGCTGCGCTGCCGTCCGACAACCGAGGACGCTACGAACGGCGTGTTACCCGACCGGTCGACCGGCGTTACGCGGCCGAAACCGTCTCCGCTCACGGCAACCTGGTCCGTGAGAGGTCCGGCCACCCTCGAGGCGCGGCGCACGCTGCAGCCGGGCGATCACTCCTCGCGCACAGATGCGGGGCCGGGGGATGCCTGCGCGATTAAGGTGGCTCCCGCTGCCGTCGGTGATCGTGCGCTGCTCAGATGTCGTACGGCCCGACCGCGCCGCCACTGCGGACTGTCGCTGTCCGCGCTGGGGCCGCGCGATAGGCCGCTACGCCCGTCAAGGGCAGGCTGACGCGCGCTGCGTAGGCAGTTGCGCCGCCGGCACAGAGCGGCGCCCACGCACATCCAGTGCGCCCAGCGCCATTGACAGCCGGCCGATCGCATGACGGCGGTCCTGCCGTCGCAGGGACGCGCCCATGATCCGGTTCCCGTCGTGGGCCAGTACCAGCACGCCGGACTCGGCAGCCGGGCCATGGTCACCTGGCACGTCTGCCGACGTTGGTCACGGCCCGTCGAGAGTCCGGCCCCAGAACACTTGCCTGACAGCACAGTTAGATGCCCGGTTCGTCGCCGCCAGGGAGGTTCGCCACCACGGCAGGCGCATCAGGTTCGAGGTCGAGCCCCGCCGGCGGATGTCGGGCACTCCGTGGTCCAGTGACGCCCAGGCCTGTTCGGCCGACAGTTGGTCCCTGGACCCCTGCCACGCGTGGGCCTACTGTCGAGGCGACCGAGACCCTCGCTCCTTCGGCAAGAGTCCGGTCGAGTGAACGGGTGCCTCGCATGGCCATTGGGACGGGACGTACCCCGCGACCTGCCGACGTCGTCGTCGATGGCATGACGTTCGCCGGATACCAGGCGAAGGTGCGCGCCGCGCTGGTCCGTGACGGTACTGAGCGTGCGGGCCCGCTCGACTCGTTGACGCGGGTCTGCGCGGTGTCGGTGGAGATGCTCACCGCATCTGGAGCCACGGTCACCGCCACCACGGTCCCGATCAGCGCGGCGGCGACCGCCGGGCCCGAGATCGGCACCGGCACGGGCGCGGGCATCGACGGATTCGTGGGCCGGGTCGGCGGATCGCGCCGCCTGATGGCCGCCTCCGGGTTCGCCGCACGGGCGCTGGACGATGCTCAGGGAACCCTGCGTTGTGGACCGGCCATCGACGTCGCGGTAGACGGTCGCCCGGTCCTCGCGCCCGACCTCGCGGTTGACGGTCTGTCCCGCTGGCCGGCGTTCGCCAGAGTGGCCCTGGCGCGCGGCGTCCGTGCGGCCTTCGCGCTCCCCCTCCAGATCGGAGCTATCCGACTCGGCGTCCTCGGCGTCTACCGTGAGCGCCCGGGTCCGCTGTCACCACGGGAACGCTGGATCGCGTCCGCCCTCGCCGAGGCAGCAACCGACGTCTTGATCGACACCGGCGGTCCCGCGCCCGAGCCCGAGGTGGCGGATCTGCCGGGCGCGCCCGCTGCCCTGCAAGCGCTCTACCAGGCGCACGGCATGGTCATGATCGATCTCCAGGTGCCATTGACCGAAGCCATCGCACGCCTGAGGCAGCACGCCAACGAACACCATCTTCGTCCCAGCGACGTCGCCCGGAGCATCGTTGCCGGCCAGCTGCGACTCAGCCCGCGCTGACACCCGATTCCCGCGGATCGGATGTGCGGGCCGGCTTCGTCGACCGGTTGCTCGGTTGGTGTGTGTTCCGGTGTCGCAGCGTGCGTTCGTCACTCGGTTTGTGCAGCCGAGCGTGGACCCCGGTGGCCGCCGCAGTGGCGTTACGGGGCCGAACACCATGAGGCAGGCGGTGCGGGTCTTCCCGTGCGGCTCCCAGGGAAGCGCCGGAGTGCGCGTGAAAACACAGGTCGAGATGGTTGCGGTCGTTGGCCGTCGGTGCGGTCGCAGTGGGGTTGGCGACGCAGGGGGCCGTGGTCGCCCACGCCCAGCAGGCCGTGCAGCCGGCCCGGGCTCCTGCACGAAGACAACCCCGGTTCTGGCCCCCCGCCGACCAGACGATCCAGGGCCGCAGCGGCGCTTGCCTCTCGGCATGAGGTCCCCGCTGGGCTGCCGTTCACCGATGCCTTCGCCGTTCAGGTGGTGGCCAGCGAGTTGCTCCGGTCGGGCGCAGTCAGCAGGCCACGCAACTGGTCGAGGTGACCGGTGATGCTGTCGCGCTGGCGGACGAGATCGTCGACCTCGCGCTGCGCCGCCTGTCGGATGCGCTCGGCTTCCGCCTTGGCCTCGGACAGCGCCTTGTCGGCGTGTGCCCGCGCCTGCGCGAGGGCCTGGTCGGCGTTGCGACGCGCGGTGGAGGCGAGCGCCTGCACATGCTCGTCGCTTGCGCGGCGGACCGTCTGAGCCTGCTCGAGCGCCTTCGCCGCACGTTGCCCGGCAGCGGCCGCGCGCTGCTCGGCCTCGGCGACCAGCTGCGACGTCTGGGCGACGGCCCGCTCGTGCTGCTCGGCGTCGACGCGCTCGGCTTCCTCGCGACGGGCAGCGAGCTTGACCTCGAGGTCGGTGCCCATCTGCTCGACCCGTGCCGCCGTCTCCTGATGCTGCACCCGCGCGGCCGACAGCCGGTCGTCGGTCTCGCGTCGGGCGTCCGCCCGCGCCCGGTGGACCTCGCGCTTGGCGGCGGCACGCAGCTCGGTCACCTCGCGCTCGGCGGTCGCCCGCATCCGCGCGAGCTCGTGGTCGACCGTGGTCCGCTGCTGGGTCGTCTCGTGCTCGGTGACGCTCTTGACGCGGGCCGCGTCGCGCTCGGCGACCGCGAGCATCTCCTCGGCCCTGCGGGTCGCCGTCGCCACGTACTGCGCGGCCTCGGTGGTGGCGACATCGCGGACCTCGTCCGCGGCGCGTTGCGCCGAGGCCGTCTCGTCGACCGCCTCCACCTGGGCGGTCTGACGGTGCTGGCGGGCCTCTGCCGCTGCCGCGGCCTCGATCTGGGCGGCCTGGGTGACCGCCGCCTCGATCATGTCCGTGGCCTGTTCCTCGGCCAACGCCACCAGCTGCTCGATGCGTGAGCCCAGCCTGCCGTACGACGGCCGCTCGACGTCACGCAACGTAGCGTGCGACGCCTCGACCTGGGCCTCCAGGGCGGCTGCTCGGGCCGCCAGCTCCTCGAGCGCAGCACGCGTCTGCGCCAGCGACCGCTCCAGCCCACCCACCCGGGCATCGACCTCGCCGGTGTCATACCCACGCAGCGACATAGAGAAGGCCGTCGAGCCAAGATTCAGCAGCCCCACGGCACCAGCCCCACCTGCGGGGACGCCGTCCCCGCGCCCGGGCGCGGGTCCCCCGGCCGGGCGGACAGCGCCGGGGCTCCGCTGCGGTGCACCCCGCGCGCCATCTTCGGGTCCCGCCTTGATCCTTGTCGACACTGGTCGCGCCGACGTCCTGGACGGCCGGGAAGGCCTTTCACTCATCACAGTCTCCGTCTGAGGGCTCACAGAACGTCATCACAGCCATGGCCTCTGTCGCGCCGCCGGGACGCACCGCCACCGATGGTGACACAAGGATCGTCGCCGCCTCGGACCGCGGGGGGCACCGCGTGCCCGATCTGCGGAGGCCACCAGCGCTGAAGTCGGCCCGCGCAGCATCGGGCGGCGCAGAAGGCCGACACACTCCCCCGCCGTGACGACACCTCGGCCGCCGGTCCTCCCACCAGCCCGGTCGTCGGGTCGCTCCTCTGGGCTGTGTTTCGATGCCGGGCCGACTCGAGCGGCTACAGGCCGGTGCGGCTCAAGAGCCGCACCGGTGTCGTCGGCCGGCAGGTGAGAAGAACGGAGACCGGCACGCTGACGCTCGGCGGGGGCTGCTTCGACGCTCACGACTTCGGCTCCTCCCCCGGCGGAGCTGCGCGACCGCTCGGTCAGCGCATCCGTTAACGCCGGCGCCCTACTCGCCAGCTTCACAGGGACCTGTCCCAGCAGCCAGCCTGCGGCCGCACCAGGCGGGGCGAGCACCCGGCACTCACGTTGCTCTAGCTGGTCACTCGCTCCGGGCATCGTCGCGAGGGGCCGTTGCCGGTCCACGACCTCGCCCAGGGCGCGGGTCAACGCTCTGAGCAGAGCCATCGGCACGGGGGGGGCAGTGGCAGCGGCCGACCAGTTGCCGACGGGACGGCGTCAGCCGTTCCCCGCACCAGGGCGAGGGACGGCGGGCCGGGTGGCCGGTCGTTCAGCTGCTGCGCCGCATGAGTACGGCGGTGAACTGCTGGGACGTCCCCCACGGCGTCAGATGGTCCTCGCCCGCCGTGGACACGAGCTCGTAGCCGGGGAACTGCGCGGCAAGTTCGGGGTGGGAGTAGCGCACGATCGGCAGACCGCTGCACGTCGTGGGGCCGTCAGGTCCGAAGGTCGCCACCACGAGCCAGCCGCCGGGTTCGAGGCTCCTGTCGAGCGAGGCGAGGTAGTCCGCGCGCTCGTCAGGTTCGGTGAGGAAGTGGTAGACCGCCCGGTCGTGCCAGAGCGCATACCGCTTCACCGGGGCCAGATCGAGGACATCGGCAACCTCCAGCACGACCTGGGCGCCGGTCGGGCCGAGCCGCTCACGCACGGTACGCAGCGCGCTGACCGACAGGTCGATGGCGGTGAGGTCGCGGTAGCCGCGCTCCACGAGGTGATCGACCAGTGTCGACCACCCGGCGCCGACATCGATGACAGGCCGTTCGCGACCCAGTCCCGTCTCGTCGACAAGTCCTAGCGAGAGGCCGGGCACCGACTGCCACCAGGACACGCCGTCCACTTCGGTACCACCATGGACTCCCTCCCAGAAGTCCTTCCTGGACGCGGCATCCTGCGGCCTGTCCGGCCGGCCTCCCAGCATGAGGCATCCCTTCGTCGAGGACCTGGCTGTCCGGCTGAGCGTACGCGTGCCTGGCCGCAGCCGGCCCTGGTCCGGCACCCCCGGAGCCAGGCGTCAGGAGTTCGTAAGATCTCGCGCGCCGGTCGCCGTCGACGCGCCACCTAGGGTGGCGAGCGTGACCGAACCGAAGGCCGCCCCTGTCCCCGTTCGCACGCCGGCGGGTGACGTCGTCGCCCTCGTCGACGGGGGTGAGATGGACTGCGGCAGCGGGCTTCTGCTGCTGATCACCCGTGCCAAGCGTCGGCTCGCGCCCGGCGAGCGGCTGGGCGTGCGCAGCGCGGAAGCCAGTGTCGTGACCGACCTTCCGGTGTGGGCAGACCTCGTCGGCCACACGGTGGACGGACAGGTGGCCGAGTCCGCGCAGGGCCCGTGGTGGTTCGCCGTCTCCAAACGTGGTGTCACGGCTGTGCCGGAAACAGTCTTCAGCACGGGCAACCGCACACCGCTGGGCCTGCGGCTGTGGGCGTACACGAACTTCGACTGCAACCTGGCCTGCACCTACTGCTGTGCTGAGTCCTCCCCCCGGGCGGCGGCGCGGCGGTTGGACCCGGCGGTCGCGCGGGAGGCGTTCAGCGAGTTCGCGCAGATCGGCGGTCGCGAGCTGTTCTACACCGGAGGGGAGCCGTTCATGCACCCGCAGCTGGCCGAGCTTGTGCGGGCCGGGGAGGGGCTCGAGCGGACCATCCTCACCAATGCGATGATCTTCGGCCGCGGGACGCGACGCCAGACGCTGGAGGACCTGGACCGGTCCGTCGTCCTGCAGGTCAGCCTCGACTCGGCGACAGCGGACCTGCACGACCGACAGCGCGGGCAGGGCTCGTGGTCGCGAGCCATGACCGGGATCGGCCTGGCCAGGGAGCTCGGATTCCGAATCCGGGTCGCGGCCACCATGTACGACGAGGACGCCGCCGGGGTCGCCGCGCTGCACGCACGCCTGGACGCCGACGGCATCCTGCCCGAGGACCGACTGATCCGCCCGGTAGCCCAGGAGGGGTTCGCCGAGCACGGTGTTCACGTCTCCATCGACACCCTCGAACCGGAACCGACGATCACCGCGGACGGCGCCTGGTGGCACCCGGTCGCGGTGGCGGACCCGAACCTTCGCATCCACGACGCCCCGCTGCCGATCGCGGAGATCCTCGGGGTGGTCAGGGACACGGTGGCGGTCCAGGACGCTGCCGCCCGGTCCGGCCGCACCGTCTTCCGCTGCGCGTAGCCGGTCCGAGGCTGCCGGGTTCAGGGCAGGCCGGGACGGCAACGCCAGCCCCTGTACTCCACTCCCTCGATGCCTTCGGGACCACCCCGTCCGGACAGCCCGGTGGCGCAGTCGCCGGACGGCTGGGCGTCGTTCGGCCCGCCATGGTCAGGCAGGTGGCTCTGCGACCGGGATCCGGTGCAGCATCCCCAAGAGGACGAAGCCGAGGCCGATCCCCGCCAGGAAGGTCATGGTCGAACCGCTGCCACCGATCGGGCTGCCGACGCCTATGGCCAGGGTCACCAGCCGGGCGGCGGCCCCGAGCAGGCACAGCGCGCCCGCCAGGACGGCGGCTGCGGCCCGGCCTGTCGCGGCGGCCAGGAGGCCGAGCGCTCCGGCGACCACGACGAGCACGCTCGAGGCCGGCGTCATGTCGAGCCAGCGGTAGGCGTCGCCCGTCGGGGCGAGCAGGAACACCGGGCTCGCGAGAGCGAGCCCACAGAGTGCTCTGAGCGGCGCCCGCGCGTCGACCGGGATGCCGCCGCCGGCGACGGTCGCGGGGCGCGTCACGAGAGCACCGCCGCGCGCCGGAGCACTCCCTCGGACCGCAGCAGTCGCGGCCTCAGGACGCCGTCCAGGCCCACGACGCGACCTGCTGCGACCCCTGCCAGCGCGAGGCATCCCACCATCATCAGGTAGTAGGACCAGGGCAACTCGTGCGGTGCGCGGCCGACCGACAGGAAGATCGCCAGGCTCTGCACGAAGCCGATCAGACCGACCGCCCGAGTCATGAACCCGACCAGCAGGCAGGCACCGATGGTCGCCTCGGCGAGCAGCACACCCCAGCCGAAGATCGCCAGGTTGGGCCGCAGGACGTGCTCTGCCAGTGCGGCGAACGGCGGGAACACCGGGTACTGGACCGCGTAGTCGACGTACGTGTACAGCCCTGCTTTGCTGTCCGCACCGAAGTCGGGGGGCAGCTTCCACCGGGTGTTCTGGATCCAGAGGAAGGCCATGACGATGCGCAGGGTCAGGATCGACCCGCGGGCGAAACGGTCGTCGGCAAGCCCGAGACCAGGCGCGCCCCCTGCAATCGTGCGTGAACTGGCTGGCTCTGCGAGAGCCATCTGATCCTCCCGGCGGGATGGGGGTGGGCACGAACCCGCTGACGTCGTTCTCAGCCCGGCGGTGCGCCTCGAGTCTAGGTCGGCCGGCGGTTCCTTCCTCGGTCTGAGGGGCTTACCGAACGCTTACGTCCACCCGGGTCCGCGCCCTGATGAAGGTGACCAGCAGGATGACTGCCGCCAGCCCGTACGACACGACCCTGGTGGCGTAGTAGGTGTCCCCCAGCGCCGCGGCGGCGTAGACCGGATAGACGGCGGCTGCGACGACCAGCCAGATCCGAGGCGCCCCCAGGGCGACGAGGCCGACGATCAGCAGGGCGTACCAGGGGTAGGCGGGCGTGACGACGAGGAAGCTCACCCCGACCAGGACAGCGGCATCCGACCAGGGCTGCGGCGGCTGCCCGCGCGCCTCCCGGCGACCGGCCGATCCCCACTGGCGCAACGCCGTGGCCGTCAGGACGAGCACCCCGGCCGGCGCTGCGAGCACGTCGGGCAGCAGGAACCGGAGAAGGTCGTAGCGGTCGGTCTGCTCCTCGGCGAGGTAGCCGCCGAGGAATCCGACGACATCGGTGCCGAGCACCGCGACGTGCGGCAGGTAGACGATCGCCACCGCGGCCGCCGCTGCCGTCGCGACCCGCAGCGAGCGGCGCGGGGGCACCCCGACCGCGACCAGCGCGGGAACGAACTTCGTCGCCACCGCCAGGCCGAGCAGGAACCCGCCGGCCCACCAGCTCCGGGTCCCGACCAGGCCGAGCGCGGAGACAACGAAGAGGACACCGAGAACGTCGACGTGGGCGTTGCCCCCGGCCTCGAGGACCACAGCGGGGCACCAGGCCCACCACACCACTCGGCGCGGGTCGTTCCCGGTCCACCGCAGGACGACCACCACAGCGAGCGACACCGCCGCCGCCAGCAGGGCGGCGCCGATCTGCAGCTGCAGGCCCTGGCCGCGTCCGCCGGACAGCACGTGGACCAGCCAGAACCAGGCCTGAGCGACGGGAGGGTAGATCGTCCGGACCGACGGGTGGTTGAGCGCGGGGGTGGTCCCATCCGGGAAGAGCCAGGGGTCGCGCAGGCCGGCCAGCTCCGGCGCGCCCGGGACATAGCGGTAGGGGTCGATGCCCGCTGCCTGGACCCGGCCGTCCCAGGCGTAGCGCAGATGGTCGTCCGTGGTCCACGGACGCACGCGAAGCGCCACGACCTGGAGCGCAGCCCCACCCAGAACGGCGAACCTCAGGCAGGCCGGCTCGGCGAGCCGCTCGGCCGCCCGGGCCGCGGCAACGAAGACGCCGAACATGCCCATGGTGAGCACGAGCTGGGGGACCCCGCGGCTGAACGGCTGCTGAGCGAGCAGTACCAGTACGGCCAGCGCGACGAGACCGGCCCCGGCCACCGCCGCGTCGCCCGACAGCCGTCCGCGGACGCTGGTGCCGGTCCCGGCGCGAACACCCGGAGACGCCGTCATGCCATCGACGCGGGCACTGCTGCCGGCAGGCAGGTACCGAGCGCGCCGCCGCCCGGCTGCAGCCTGTTCATCGTGACCGCGAAGCGGGTGCCGGACGCCAGAGCAGCCACGGCACGGGCGTCAGCCATCGTGTCGACATCCCGCAGCACCCGCAGCTCACGTACACTGAAACCGTTGCGCCACAGTGCATCGCGCTGGATAACTCCAGTTCGGTCGGTGCTCATCGGCACACCCTCGAAGACCGCCGGGCAGGGCCGCCGCATCCCGATCCCCCAGAACCCGCCGTCTTCGCACAGCCCGATGACCGCGTCCGAGCCGTCATCTGCCCCGACCTGTGCCCACAGGTCGTCGACGGTCAGCTGCGGAGTGTCGCTGCCCACGAGGAAGGTCGGGCCGTCCACCAGGGCGAAGGCACCGGCAAGTCGTTCCGCGAGGTCCCCGGCCACTTGTGGGACGACCTCGAAGGACGGCGGGACCCAATCGCCGTGCGCGCCGTCGAGGACGAGCACCCGACGGCGCGCCGGCGCCGTCGCG
>JACRAB010000208.1 GCA_016213575.1 Actinomycetota bacterium | reverse complement strand
CGCGTCGGTCGCGGCGCCCGTCCGCGACGTCGAGGGCACCGTCGTCGCGTCGGTCTCGATCGGGGCCCCGGTCATCCGGCTCGGCGCCGCCCGCCGCCGCGAGCTCGGCGCCCTCGTCGCCGAGGCCGGCGAGGCGATCTCGCGCCGGCTCGGCTGGTCGCCGGAGGCCGCCGCGTCGCGCCCACCCACGCTGACCCCCGCGCTGTCATCCGTGACCATGACCCCCACCGGTTCGACCAGGGAGAGCTGACATGCCCCTCACCGATGCGCCGGCCAAGGCACGCCTGCTCTATGAGGCGCGCCGCGACCGGACGGCGATCCCGCCGTTCACCGACGCGGACCCGACGCTCGGGATGGCCGACGGGTACGCCGTCCAGTCCGAGCTGACGAAGCTGCTCGTCGCGGACGGCGAGGAGATCGTCGGCTACAAGGTGGGCCTGACCTCCAAGCCGATGCAGAAGATGATCGGCGTCGACAGCCCGGACTTCGGCCCGGTCTTCGCCTCGACCGTCTACCGCGACGGGGACTCGATCCCGCTCTCCCGGTTCATCCAGCCGAAGATCGAGGCGGAGATCGTCTTCGTGCTCGGCGAGCGGCTGGAAGGCCCCGGCGTCTCGGTGACGCAGGCGGCGCGCGCCGTCGCCGGGGTCGCGGCGTCCGTCGAGATCGTCGACTCCCGGTTCGCAGACTGGCGGATCAAGCTCGCCGACACCGTGGCCGACCTCGCCTCGAACGGTGCGGTCGCGACGTCCGGCCGGCTCGTGCCGCTCGCGGACGTCGACCCGCGCCTCATCGGGATGACCCTGACCCGCAACGGTCACCTCGTCGACACCGGGGCCGGGGCGGCCGCGCTCGGCGACCCGGTCGCCGTCGTCGCCTGGCTGGCGAACACGCTGGGCGCCAACGGGATCGCCATGGAGCCGGGGCACCTCGTCATGACCGGCGCACTGCACGCCGCGGTCCCGATGGCCGCCGCTGACGTCTGGCGCGCGGACTTCGACCGGCTCGGCCCGGTCACGCTGCGCGTCGTCGAGGGCACGACGGAGGAGTCGAAGTGAGCGACCTGCAGGGCTACGCGGACGTGCTGACGGCGGCGCGCCGGGAGCTGAAGGCCGTCCCGCCGCTCACCGACTCCTTCCCCGGGCTGGACCAGGCCACGGCGTACCAGGTGCAGCGGCTGCAGCGGGCCGGCGCCGGCGCGCTCTCAGGCTGGAAGCTCGGCGTGACGTCGCGGGCCAAGCAGAAGCAGGTCGGCATCGACGCGCCCGTCTACGGCTACCTCGCCGCGGCCGACGCCCTCGACCTCGGCGAGCCGCTCGTCGTCGCGCAGCAGATCCAGCCGCGCGCCGAGCCGGAGATCGTCCTCGTCATGGGCCGTGACCTCGAGGGCGCGCACGTCACCGCGGCCGACGTCCTCGCCGCGACGTCCGCGGTCGCGGTCGGCATCGAGGTGCTCGACAGCCGCTACGAGAACTACCGATTCACGATCCCGGACGTCGTCGCCGACAACACCTCTGCCGGCCGCTACGTCGTCGGGACCCCGGTGCCCGCGGCTGGGATCGACCTCAAGCTCGTCGGGGTCGTCCTCGAGCACAACGGCGAGGTGTTCGGGACGGCGTCCGGCGCGGCCTCGCTCGGGCACCCGGCCGCGGCCGTCGCCTGGATGGTCCGCTCGCTCGCCGAGCACGGCGAGGGGCTGCGGGCCGGCGAGATCGTGCTGTCGGGCGGCCTCACGGCCGCGGTGCCGCTGACGGCCGGGGACGTCGTCGTCGCGAGCATCGACCGCATCGGCTCGGTCGAGCTCGCCTGTGTCTGAGCCGGCCGTCGTCCCGCTCCCGGACCTGGACGCCGAGGGCCGGGCGGCCTTCACCCACGACGGCCGGGAGTACGCCGTCTTCACCCTGGACGGGCAGGTCGTCGTCACCGACGGCGCCTGCCCGCACAAGGGCGGCCCGCTCCCCGAGGGGCTGGTCAAGGACGGTGCGGTCCGCTGCCCCTGGCACTGGTACACGTTCGACCTCGTGACCGGCGCCTGCCGCAACGCGCAGGCCCCGGGGCTGCGCCGGCACGAGGTGCTCGACGTCGACGGCCGGCCGCACGCCCGCGTCGTGCCGCCGGCCACCGTCTCCCTCGCCGAACGGCTCCGGGCGCACGCCCGCGGCGAGGACGGACCCCGCCGTCAGCCGCCGACGGCGCGTCGGGCCACGGGGACGACCCGCACGAGCGCGGCGGCGAGCACGACGACGTGCATCAGCGTGAGGACCAGCGCGGTGGACGTCGTCGTCGCGGCGCTGAACGCGAACGCGGTGTACCCGACGAAGACGACGACCGCGATCGCCGTCCAGATCGTCACACCTCGGGGCGAGCGGGCGAGCGCCTTGAGCAGCAGGGCCCCGAGCAGGAGGGCGACGAAGGACAGGACGAGCGGCTGGGCGAAGAGCATCGCCTGGGTGGAGCCGCCCATGGCGACCTCGAACGGGACGCCGGCGGCCTTCGCGACGAAGAACAGGACGACGTTGACGACACCGGCCGCGAGGCCGGTCAGCGCGCCCGTCGTCACCAGCCCGGGTGCGGTGCGGCGCGCTGCGGTCGTGCTCGTGCTCACGGGGGCCTCCTCGTCCGGCCGGCCGCGGGCGCGCGCCGGTCCGAGAGGAAGGCTATATATTTGTAGTCTTGATTATCAAGCCTACAAATAACTGGGATCCCCGGGTTCCGGGCCTACTTGACCGGCATCCGGACCAGCGAGCCGGGCCGCCTCCGTGTCGATCGACTCGAGCACGAGCGCGCACATCGACCCGAGGGCGGCGAACCGCTCCTGGCCGAGCGCGTCGACGACGAGCCGGCGGACCTGACGGACGTGCTCGGGGGCAGCCGCCCGGACCAGCTCACGCCCCGGCTCGGTGACCACGGCGTAGATACTGCGACGGTCGTCGGGCCTGGTCCGCCGCTCGATGAGGCCGCGCTGCTCGAGCCGGCCCGCCACATGGGACAGCCGGGCCGTCGAGGCCCGGGTCGAAGCCGCGAGGTCGGTCATCCGGGCCCTGCCCTCAGGTGCGTCGAACAGCTGCGAGAGCACGTAGTACTCGAACTGGGTCAGCCCGGCGACCTGCTGGAGCCGCCGCTCCAGGGCCGCCGGCAGTCGGACGAGGACACGGACGAGGGCGAGCCAGCTGTGCATCTCTGCGTCGTCGAGCCAGGGGACGTCCTGCTCGTCGGGCTCCTGCTCCGCCGTCATCAACGCCTCCTCGCCAGGGTCCGGGCGCACAGTACCCGGCGCCCGCGGCGAGGACCGCGCCGCTCACGCGGTGCCGTCGTGCCCGGACCACCAGGACGCGAGCGCGATCTCGGCCAGCCCGAAGAGCACGACGACCGGCTGCAGCCAGAAGAAGCGGCCGAGGACGACGAGCTGGACGGCGATCCACAGCACGAGCCCGATGCCGGCGAGGATGCCCGCGGCGGCCGCCCAGCGGTGGGCCGCGACGGCCATCCCGGCGGCGACCGCCTGCGGCAGCGCGACCCCGGCGAGCAGGGCGACGCCGGGCAGCGTCCACGACGTGAAGGGCGTGCCGTCGAGCCACTGCGCCGTCATCCCGATCCGGTCGGTGACGAGCCCGACCCCGCCGTACACGGCTGCCGCCGCGACGAGGGCGAGGACGAGCGACAGGGCGCGGGACGCACGGTCGGGTCGGGTGACCTCCCACGAGCGCGGGTCGAGCGGGTGAGCGGTCGGGGAGACGGGGACGGGTGCGTTCATGGCGGCCTCCCGGGAGCGGCGGGACGTTCCTACGATGCTCCGCGGGGGCCGCCCGGGGACGGGCCGTCCGTCCCGTGCCGTCCCGGGCCGGTCAGGCCGTCGCGGACGCCGTCTCGACCCGCTCCTTGAGCATCCGCAGGCCCTTCGCGAGGTCCGGGCGGATGACGAGTCGCACGATGACGGGGAAGACGAACCCGACGAGCCCGGCCGGCCGGGGCAGCTCCATGACCCGCTCGACGCGGCTGCCCCGTCCGTGCGCGGTCACGGTGAAGTCGTTGTGGCACACGACCGGTCCGTCGGTGCTGCGCAGCCGCAGCCGGGTCGGTGCCTCCGACTGGGTCACCTCGACCTCGTTGCGGTGCTCGGCGTCCCCGGGGATCCAGCCGTAGGACGTGAAGCGGGCGCCCTCGGCGGCCGGTGCGCCCGGCGCGGCGCCCTCGACGCGCAGGGGACGCGGCGACCACTCGCCGTGCCGGGCGACGTCCGCGAGGTAGGTGAACACCTCGGCGGGCGTGCGGTCGACCTCGACGCTCGCGACGACCTGGACTCGGGACATGCGGACCTCCGTGGTGTGGTCCCGGCGCGCGGCCGGGAGGGCTGTGACGCCCTTCCGACGAACGGGCCGGTCCCGGATCGACAGCCGTGGTGCGCGTCGTAGGGTGACGTCGCCCGCCCCCTGCCGAAGGAGACCGCCGTGCCCGCGCTGCCCTACGGAACCTGGCCCTCCCCGGTCGACGCGCAGATGCTCGTGTCCGGCGGCGTGGCGCCCCGGGAGACCTGGGCCGTCGACGGCGTCACCTGGTGGTCGGAGTCCCGGCCCGCCGAGGGCGGCCGGATCGCCCTGCTGCGGCGCGACGCCGACGGCACCGTCACCGAGGTGCTCCCGGCGGGGGTCAACGCCCGGACCCGGGTGCACGAGTACGGCGGCGGGGCGTGGTGGGTCGACGCCGGGGCCCGCGCCGGCACGGTCTTCCTCACCTCCTGGGCCGACCAGCGGCTCTACCGCGTCGACCCGCCGGGCGCGGACGGCGTCCACCCGGCACCGGTCCCGGTGACGCCCGAACCCCTGACGCAGCACGGGTTCCGCTGGACCGACGGCCGGCTCACGCCGGACGGCGCGCTCGTCGTCTGCGTCCGGGAGCGGCACGAGGACGCCGCCGGCGCGCCGCTCGCCGAGGCGGTCAACGAGGTCGTCGCGCTGCCGGCCGACGGCTCGGCCGCGGACGACGCCGCACGGGTCGCCGTCCTCGCCGGCGGGCACGACTTCGTCGCCGCGCCACGGATCTCGCCGGACGGCGCGCACGTCGCCTGGGTCGCCTGGGACCACCCCTCGATGCCCTGGGACGCAACGGTCCTGTGCCTGGGCACCCTCGACCGCAGCGGCCCGCTGCCCGCGCTGACCGACGTCCGGACGCTCGCCGGGGCCGGCCTCGGCGAGCCCGGCGAGCAGTCGCTCATGGAGCCGGACTGGACGCCGGACGGCCGGCTGCTCGTCGTCTCCGACGCCCGGGGCGGCTGGTGGAACCTGCACTCGGTGGACCTCGCGACCGGCGCCCTGACGCCGCTGCACGCCGACGACCACGAGGTCGGCGGCCCGGCGTGGGTGTTCGGCAACGCGCACCACGCCTCGACCCCGGACGGCAGCGTCTGGCTGGCCTACGGCGAGGACGGCGGCGTCACGCTGCGCCGGGTCGCCCCGGACGGCTCCGGCCGGGCCCACCGCATGAGCTCGTGGGTCGGGCTCGAGTCGCTGCGGGCGGACGGCGACCGGCTCGTCGCGGTCGCCGGGTTCGCCGACCGCGGGGCCGAGGTGGTCGAGATCGGCCTGTCCCGCACCGCGACCGGGGAGGTGTCCCCGGTGGAGCGGGCCGCCCTCGTGACGGCGCAGGGCGTCCGGCTCCCCGACGGAGCCGTCAGCCACGCCCGCCACGTGTCGTTCCCGAGCCGGGCCGGCCGGACCGCGCACGCGTGGTACTACCCGCCGACCGGCGTCGCCGACGGCGAGCCGCTCACCGGCGTCGACGGCGAGCGCCCGCCCGTCGTCGACCACGTCCACGGCGGCCCGACCGGTGCCGCCCGGCCGGTCTTCGACCTCGAGACGCAGTACTGGACGAGCCGCGGCTTCGCGGTCGTCGACGTCGACTACGGCGGCAGCACCGGCTACGGCCGGGCGTACCGCGAGCTGCTCGAGGACGCGTGGGGCATCGTCGACGTCGAGGACTGCGCGGCGGCCGTCGAGCATCTCGTCGCCGAGGGCCTCGCCGACGCCGGCCGGACGGCGATCAGCGGCGGCAGCGCCGGTGGCTACACCGTGCTGCTCAGCCTCGCGACGACCGACGTCTTCCGGGCCGGGGCCAGCCACTACGGCGTGAGCGACCTCGCCGCGCTGGCGAAGGAGACCCACAAGTTCGAGTCCCGCTACCTCGACGGCCTCGTCGGGCCGTACCCGGAGCGGGCCGACGTCTACGAGGCGCGCTCCCCGCTCACCCACGCGAAGGGGTTCCGGGCGCCGCTCGTCGTGCTCCAGGGGCTCGAGGACGAGGTCGTGCCCCCGGCCCAGGCCGAGGCCGTCGTCGCGGCGCTCGCCGCGAACGGGGTCCCGCACGTGTACCTGCCGTTCCCCGGCGAGCAGCACGGCTTCCGGATCGCGGAGAACATCGTCACGGCGGTCGAGAGCGAGCTCGCGTTCTACGGCCGGGTGTTCGGCTTCCGGCCGGCGGGCGAGGTCCGCGAGCTCGACATCGTCTTCGCGGAGAAGCTGCCGGGCTGACCGCCCGGCTGACCGCCGGGTGAGCGGGCGTCAGGGCGTCGCGGTCGGGAACTCGTCGTCCCGGGCGTCGTCCTCGAGCTCCCAGAGGGTCAGCGGGATCTCGTGGACGACGTTCTGCCCGCCCGCGACGCCGAGCCCGGCGCCGTCGCGGTCGCGGGCGGTGAACGCCTCCAGCTCGGTGAGCACGAACAGCGGGTGGTGCTCGAGGATCGCCTCCCGGTCCCACGGCTGCCCGAGCTCCGCCGCGCGCTGCTCGACGTGCCGCAGCAGCGCCTCCGGGTCGGTGACGACGAAGTCCCAGCGCGCCTGGTAGGTCAGCCGGGTGCCGGCCGGGACCTCCCACGGGTCGTCGTCCCCGTCGTCCAGGCCGTCGAGGTCCAGGTCGTCGAGGTCGTCGAGGTCCCCGTCGTCACCGGCCTCCTCGTCGAGGAGCGCGGCCAGCCCGGCGTCCCACGGGTCGGCCTCGTCCTCGGAGCCGAACCCGTGGAGCACGCCGCCGCCCCAGCCGCGGGCGGTGAGGGCCGCCTCGACGGCACGGGCGCCGGAGCGGACGGCCGCCATCGCACCGGACACCGTTGCGAGGTCGTCGCTCGCGAGGTCCTCCGCGTGCGCGAGCAGGGCCGCGGCGAGCCGGCGGGCGGCCGTCGCGGCGTCGACCGCCGGCGGCAGGCCGAGGGGGAGGTCCGGGTCGTCCTGCCCCGCGGCGCTGTCCGGACCGAGGTCACCGGTGCTGTCCATGTGCAGATCCTCGCGCGCCGGGTCGCCGGATGCGAAAGGCCTTGCCTGTACCAAGTGGTACATCTAGCATCTGTACCAGTTGGTACAGGTCAAGGCGTCGAGGACGCCGCCGAGCAGGAGGTCCGCCATGCCGCGCCGGGTGCACGTCAGGGGAGCCACGTCCGCGCCGCCGGACGCCGTCCACGCCCTGCTCGTGGACGTGTCGACCTGGTCGGTCTGGGGGCCGTGGGTGTCGGCCGTGCTGGAGTCGACCGACCCCTCGGGCGGCGGCGGTGCGGGTGCGGTCCGCCGGCTCGAGTCGCGGGCGTTCGGCCGCACGGTGGTCTCCCGTGAGGAGGTGCTCGAGGTGCTGCCCGGGCGGGGCATCACCTACGGCCTGCTGTCGGGGCTGCCGCTGCGCGACTACCGGGGCGTCGTCACGGTCGAGCCCGACGGCCGCGGCGGCTCGACGATCACGTGGTCGTCGACCTTCGAGCCGCGTGTCCGGGGGACGGGCTGGTTCTACCGTGCCGTGCTGCAGAAGTTCGTCACCGACCTGGTCCCGGCGCTCGGGCGTGCGGCCGCAGGGTCGACGATGTCGGCGTGACGTCGTCCATGCCCGACCGCCCGCCCGCGCCCGACCGCCCGCCCGCGCCGGCCGGGACGTCGCGCGACCGGCTGCTCGCCGCCACCGTCGAGCACGTCGCCCGGCATGGCCTCGCCGACCTCAGCCTGCGTGCGCTCGCCGACGCGATCGGCACGAGCCACCGGATGCTCATC
The DNA here is from genome assembly GCA_016213575.1 of Actinomycetota bacterium. Classification (GTDB taxonomy): domain Bacteria; phylum Actinomycetota; class Actinomycetes; order Actinomycetales; family Kineosporiaceae; genus R-H-3. Next base: position 3,740 of record JACRAB010000208.1, on the reverse strand, counting down.
TACCACTTCGGCTCCAAGGAGGGCCTGCTCGCCGAGGTCGTGGCAGCGGTCGAGGCCGGCCAGCGGGAGATCCTCGCCGGGCTCGCGGCGAGCGACGAACCGGCCCCGGTCGCCGTCCGCCGGTTCTGGCGCGGCCTCACCGACCCCGCCGTCCGCGAGCACGAGCGGCTGTTCTTCGAGATCGTCGCGCTGGCCATCCAGGGCCGGCCGGGGACCGAGCGGCTCCGCGAGACGCTCGTCGAGCCGTGGGTCGAGGTCGTCGCCGCGGACGGCGTCCGGCGGGGGCTGCCGCCGGACGTCGCCCGCGCGCAGGCGCGGCTCGGGATGGCCGTGACCCGCGGGCTGCTCCTGGACCTCCTCGCGACCGACGACCTCGAGGGCGTCGACGCCGCGATGGAGCTGTTCCTCGAGGCGTTCGTGCCTCAGGACTGAGCGGTCCGGTCGAGGAACCCGCCGAGGATCCCCGCGAACACCTCCGGCTCGTCGAGGTTGACCATGTGTGCCGCGGTCGGGACGACGTGCAGCCGGCTCCCCGGGACCGCGCCGTCCACGCGCCCGGCCGCCAGGACGCAGTCGACGGTGTCGAGCGCGCCGACGACGGTCTCGACGGGGCAGCGGATCGCGGACAGCCGGTCCTTCGCACCGACGCCGTGGAAGGCATGCCCCATCGAGGCTGCGGCGTGCGTCGTGACGGTCTCGAGGGACCATGCGCGGCATCGCTCCACGACGCCGGGCCGCACGTCGTCCACCGACCGCCTCGGCCCGATCACCCACGCCCGCAGGCCGGCCTCGACCCAGGCCGCGGCGTCCCACGCCTCGACGGCCGCCTGCTGCGCCACGGCGGCCGCGACCGCGTGCGGGTCGACCGGCTCCAGGGCCCCGAGGAACCCGGGTGAGACGACGAGGGCCGCGGCCACGTCGTCCGGGTAGGTGATCGCGTAGTCGAGCGCCGTCGCGGCGCCCAGCGAGAGGCCGACGAGCGTCGGCCGCTCGATGCCGAGGTGGGCGAGCAGCGCCCGCAGGTCCTCGTGGAACTCCCAGTCCGCCGTCGGGGACGTCGAGCGGCCGTGGGCGCGCGCGTCGTACCGGACGACGAGGTGGTCGCCCGAGAGCGCGTCGGCCTCGGCGTCCCACAGGCGCCTGTCGGCGCCGCCGGAGTGCAGCAGGACGACGGGGCGGCCTGCGCCGCGGACGTCGTACCCGAGCTCGCCGCCGGGCACCGGTGCCCGGCCCTGCGTCACGGTCGTGCCGTCCGTCGTGGTGCTCATCTCACGTCCTCTCCGGGGCGCGGTCCCTCCGCGTCCCATCCGGTGCTCCCGTCGTGCGCCCGCACGCGGTCACGGAACTCCGACAGGACGTGCGCGAGCACGCGGACGCATGCGTCGACGTCCTGCGGGTCGAGCCCTTCGGCGACCTCGCGCAGCGTCGCCGCCTCGCGGGCCAGGATGTCCCGGATCTCCGTGCGGCCCCGGTCGGTGAGCCGGAACAGCGGGGACCGCTTGTGCGCGGGGTTCGGCGCCGGCTCGACGAGGCCGCGCTCCGCCGCGTCGTCCATGAGCCGTTGGACGAACTGCCGGGTGATCCACAGGCTGCGCCCGACCTGCGGCACGGTCTGCGGGCCGGCGTCGTCGAGACGCTCGAGGACGGCGCGGACCGGCACCGTCACCTCGCGGCCCTCGAGGGCGTCCGCGACGGCCTTGCCGAGGTACTGGTGCAGCGGCCGGACGTACCGGATCACCTCGTAGAGGCGGGCCTCCAGTGGCTCGCCGGACCCTGCGCTGTTGACAACCATGACGTCATGATGACATCTCAGGTGTCAAAGTTCCAGTGGTGCGTTTCCCCTTGAGTCGGACCACCTGCCGCTCGATAGGGAAGAGGTGGGTGCCGCCGTCGCGCCCCGCCCGGCGTCGTCGCCGGTCGTCGTCCGTTCGAAGGAGCCAGGTGCGCCGCCAGCGCTCGGTCGAGCAGCAGCAGGTCGCCGACCTGCTCCGCACCGCGCGTGAGTCGCTCGGCCTGCCGCTGGCCTTCCTGAGCCGGCTCGACGGCCGGACGCAGCACCTCGAGGTCATGGACTCGCCGCTGCCGATGGTCTACAAGGACGGCAACACGCAGGACCAGGGCACGAGCCTGTGCCAGGCGATCCTCGACAAGAAGCTCCCGGCGGTCATCCAGGACCTGCGGCGCCACCCCGAGGCGATGGAGCTGCCCGCGGCGAAGTTCCCGCGGCACATCCGCAGCTACGTCTCGGTGCCGGTGACGCTCTCGGACGGCACGCTGTACGGCACCTTCTGCGCCGCCGGGTTCACCGCCGACCGCAACCTCGGCAAGCGGGACCGCAACCTCATGGAGGTGCTCGCCCGCGCCGCCGCGCTCGTCATCGAGCCGAAGGTGCACGAGCAGGCCCGTCGCGACGAGATCGAGGCCCGGCTCCTGCCGGTGATCCGCGAGGGCGGCCCCGTCGTCGTCCTGCAGCCCATCGTCGACCTCAAGACCGGACGGCGCGTGGGGGCCGAGGCGCTGAGCCGCTTCCCGCAGGAGTGGGGCAAGGCGCCCGACGTCGTCTTCGCCGAGGCGCACTCGGTCGGCCTCGGCCACCTCCTCGAGCTCCTCGCGCTCGAGCGGGCCGCCGAGCACCTCGACCGGGTCGGCGGCTACGTCTCGATGAACGCCTCCCCGAGCACCCTGCTCACGCCCGAGTGCGCCGAGCTGCTCGGCCGGCTGCCCGGCCGGCGGATCCTTCTCGAGCTCTCCGAGCACGACCAGGTCGACGACTACGAGGCGCTGGGCGTCGCTCTCGCGAGCCTGCGGGAGCACGGGATGCAGCTCGCGATCGACGACGTCGGTGCCGGCTTCTCGTCGCTGCGGCACATCGTGCTCACCTCGCCGGACGTCATCAAGCTCGACCGGAGCATCGTCGACGGCGTCGCCCGCGAGTCCGTGCTGACGACCCTCGTCCGCTCGCTCGTCGACTTCGCCCACAGCTGCGGGGCCCGGGTCGTCGCCGAGGGCGTCGAGACCGAGGCGGACGCCCGGACGCTGCTCGCGCTCGAGGTCGACTCGGGGCAGGGCTGGCACTTCGGCCGGCCCGGACCCGCCGAGGCGCTGGAGCCGGTGGCCGAGGACGGCCCGGCTGCCGTCCCGGCGCTCCCCGAGCCGAGGCCGGCCGCGGACGACGCGACGGTCAGCCGGTCGGACCGCTGACCTGCGGCGTCCCGAACGTCGCGCCGAAGCCGTCGCCGCGCGGGCCGAGCCTGCTGACCCACACGACCCAGTAGCGGTGCGCACCGCCGGACCGGCCGTCGAGCACGGTCCGGCCGGACGCGGTGACCTCCTCGCCGACCGGTGTCAGGCCGGCGTCCGACGTCGGTGCCTCGTCGGCCGCGCGCAGGCTCACCGTGCTGCCCTCCGTCCGCGCCTCGAACGTCACCGACGTCACGGCCCGCGGGCTCCCGAGGTCGAGGACGAGCCCGACCCCGGGCTTGAGCCCGCCGAACTGCGCGGTCCGGTAGGTCTGCGTCCGCCAGTCCTCGCCGCGCTGCGCGAAGCCGGAGCCGCCCGCGGGGTCCAGGCTCGAGACCGTGGCATCGATCGGTGCCACGGCCGACGGCGCGGCGCCGGTGGGTGCCGCCGCCGGCGTGCCGTCGCGACCGGACAGCAGCGTGCCGGCGGCCGCGCCGGCGCCGATCGCGAGGGCGGCGAGACCGGCGGCGAGCAGGAGCCGGCCCCGGCCGGCCTGCGCG
>JACRAB010000207.1 GCA_016213575.1 Actinomycetota bacterium | reverse complement strand
TCTTCCACGCCCGCAGCAGGACCAGCGCGACCTCGCGGTAGGCCGCGGCACCCTTGGAGCCGCGCGACGTCGAGAGGATCGACGAGCCGAGCGCCGGGGCCTCCGCGAACCGGACGGAGCGCGGGATCGGCGGCTCGAGCACGGGCAGCCCGTAACGCTGGCCGACGTCCTCGAGGACGGCCCGCGCGTGCGACGTCCGGGCGTCGAACATCGTCGGCAGCACGCCGCGGACGACGAGGCGGTCGTTGAGGATGCGGCGGACGTCCTCGATGGTGTCGAGGAGCTGGCCGACGCCGCGGTGGCTGAGCATCTCGCACTGGAGCGGGATGACGACCTCGTCGGCGGCCGTGAGCGCGTTGAGCGTGAGCACCCCGAGGGACGGCGAGCAGTCGAGGACGACGACGTCGTACCCGCCCGAGACCTCGGCGAGCGCCGTCGCGAGCACGTGCTCGCGCCCGGCCCGCGGCAGGAGCACCGACTCGGCAGCGGCGAGGTCGATCGTCGCGGGCAGCAGGTCGACGCCGTCGGCGGCCGGGACGATGGCGTCGGCGGCGGTCACGGTGCCGCAGAGGACGTCGTGGACGCTCGCCGCGACCTCCTCCGGGTCGACCCCGAGCGAGTACGTCAGGCAGGCCTGGGCGTCGAGGTCGACGAGGAGCACCCGCAGGCCCTGCTCCGCGAAGGCGGCGCCGAGGGAGGCGACGGTCGTGGTCTTCGCCACGCCGCCCTTCTGGTTCGCTACCGCGAGAATCCGGGCCATAACGGCATTCTCTCGTGGGTTCGACCTGCGATCACAGCCCGCCACGGGCACAGTCTGGGGTGATGGGCGACACGACCGGTCCCGCCGACACCGACCCGACGCTGCCGCACGTGGCCGCGGGGGCGGCGGTCCGTCGTCGGGTCCGGGGCGGCGACCCGGGCCTGTTCGGCCCGGAGAGCGTCACGTGGCGGGTGCACTCCGACCCGCTCATGGGCGTCGCCGGGCTGCGCGCGCTGCTGCTGCAGGCGCTGCACCCGGTCGCCATCCACGCCGTCGACGAGCACTCCGGCTACCGCGAGGACCCCTGGGGCCGACTCGCCCGGACCGCCGAGTACGTGGGCGTCACGACGTACGGGTCGTCGACCGAGGCGATGCTCGCGGGCTCTCGGGTGCGCGCCGTGCACGCCCGGGTCCGCGGCACGATGCCGGACGGCGTCGAGTACGCCGCGGACGACCCCCAGCTCCTCGCGTGGGTGCACTGCTGCCTCGTCGCGTCGTTCCTCGAGATCGTCACCCGCGGCGGCCTCGCGCTCACCGGTGCGGAGCAGGACCGCTACGTCGCCGAGCAGGTCAGTGCGGCGATGCTCGTGGGCCTGGAGCCCGACGAGGTGCCGCACGACCGGGCCGGGATCGTCGACTACTTCTCGGTGATCCGCCCGGTCCTCGACGTGACGCCGGCGGCCCGCCGGGCGGCGTCCGTCGTCGTCGCACCGCCGATGCCGGCGTCCGTCGCGCTCATGACCCCGGCGCTGCCCGCGTGGGCCGGGATCGCCGGGCTCGCGTTCGCCGCGCTGCCGCCGTGGGCCCGCCGGCTCTACGCGCTGCCCGAGCTGCCCGGGGCGGCCGGGCTCACCGACGCGGCGACGACGGTCGCGCTGAAGACGATGCGGACGGCGCTCAAGGGCGTCCAGGCGGTCGTCCCGCCGCTGCGTGAGGGCCCGCACCAGCGCGCGGCCCGGCTGCGGCTCGGCGGCTAGGTCTCCGGGCGCCCGGGGCTCAGGTGTCCTGGCCGTCCTCACGGGCGATCTCGACGAACGCGGCGTCGAGCGCGGGCTTCAGCGGGCGGCCGGACGCGCGGAGCACGTGGTCGACGACGAGCACGGCGTGCTGGGTGACGTCGGCGTCCTCGATCTGCACGGGGAGCTCCTCGCGGGGCGCGACGTCGATCCCGAACGCCCCGGTGAGGACGACGGCGAGCGCGACCGGCTCGACGCCCGGCCACCACGGCAGGGCCGCGCGGGCGCAGTCCTCGAGGAGCTCGAGGAGGTCGTCGCCGTCGACGCCGTCGGGGTTGCTGCTCTCCAGGAGCGGGCGGACGACGGCCCCGAGCAGGCGCCGGACGTGCTCGCCGTCGAACCTGCCCAGCCGGGACGTCGCCTCGTCGAAGGCCGCGGTGTCGGCCCGGCCGGCGGCCTGGACGGCGTCGGTCAGGGCGCGGGAGAGCGCGAGCAGCGGGCCGCTCAGCTCGACGGGGGTCACCGGCGCACCTCGTCGGTCTCGTCGGACTCGGTCTCGTCGGGCTCCGGCGCGTCAGGGACGGCGAGCCCGGACCACGGCTGCATCGGCGGCGAGGCCTCGCGGCCCTGCGGGCAGTGCCGCCGGTAGTCGCACCACGAGCAGTGCCGGCCGGCCGCGGGCGGGGAGACGTCGTCCCCGGTGCGGCCCGCGGCGAACGCGCCGTCCGCGGCGGCGGCCCCGGCCCCGAGCGCCTCGGCGGTCGCGACGTGCGCGTCCAGCGAGGCCCGGGTGTGCTCGGCGGCGGCGACGGTGCCGGTCGGCAGGTGGTGCAGCTCGACCCGGGTGCAGGGCCGGCGCATCGTCCGGCGGGCGCCGACGGCGTAGACGGCGAGCGCGAGGCTCGACGCGGCGTCGTCCGCGGTCGGGACGTGCCGCCCGGTCTTGTAGTCGACGACGACGAGCGAGCCGTCGTCCGCGGCGTCGATCCGGTCCGCCCGCCCCGACAGCACGAGGGTCGCGGTCTGCGCGCTCACCGCCTTCTCGACGCCGGCCGGCTCGCGCGCCGGGTCGACCTTCGCGAGGTACTCCTCGACCCACCCCGCCGCCCGCCCGCGGGCCGCCCGGGACTGGTCGTCGTCCCGGAACCCGTCGCGGAGCCAGTTCCGCCGCACGAGGTCGGCACCGCGCTGCGGCGTCCTGGCCCGGGCCGGCAGCGCGAACCACTGCGCGAGCGCGACGTGGGTCGCGGCGCCGATGCTCGTGTGCGCCCAGGGCGGCCCCTTGGGCGGCTGCGGCCGGTCGAGGTAGGTGAACCGGTAGCGCCGCGGGCAGTCCCGCCAGGTGGCCAGCCGGGTCGGGGTGCAGGCGTAGAGCTGCTCCGGCATCCCGTCGAAGAGTCCCTGCCCGAGCACCGTCCCAGCCTGTCACACGGCCCGGACGACCTCAGGCGCCGTCCGTGACGAACGCGCGCACGGCGTCCGCGACGAGCTGGACGGCGATCGCCGACAGCAGCAGCCCGGCGATCCGGGTCACGAGCGTCACGCCGCTGTCGCGCAGCAGCCGGTGCAGCACGCCGGCGAAGCGCATCGTCAGGTAGAGGACGACGATGACCCCGAGGACGCCGAGCCCGACGGAGACGAGGTCGGCGGCGGAGTCGGCGCGGTTGATGAGCACCATGACCGCGACGATCGCGCCCGGGCCGGCGAGCAGCGGCGTCCCGAGCGGCACGAAGGCGATGTTGACGCCCTCGGTGCGGGTCGGCTCGGCCTCCCGGCCGGTGAGCAGCTCGAGGGCGATGAGCAGCAGGAGCAGCCCGCCGGCGCACTGCAGCGCGGGCAGCGACACGTGGAGGTAGTCGAGCAGCGCCTGGCCGAAGAGCGCGAACAGGACGATGACGAGCAGCGCGACGAGCACGGCCTGCCGGGCGGCCCGCTCGCGCTTGCGGTCCGACATCGTCGCGGTGAGCGCGAGGAAGACGGGCAGCGTCCCGGGCGGGTCCATGATGACGAAGAGGGTCACGAAGGTCTCGGCGACCAGGCGCAGCGTGACGACGTCCGAGAGGCTCACGCGCGGACGACCCGGGTGCCGGTGGCCGTCGACTCGATCGCCTCGAGCACCGCCGGGGACGTCGTGTGCTCGCCGATCCCGTTGAGCTTGCCGGTGCCGTGGTAGTCGCTCGCCCCGGTGACGAGGAGCCCGAGGTCGCGGGCGAGGCCCCGCAGCGCCACCCGCTCCTGCGGGAGGTGGTCCCGGTGGTCGACCTCGAGCCCGGCGAGGCCGGCGTCCGCGAGGCCCGCGATGACCTCGTCGTCGACGACCCGGCCGCGGCGGCCGGCCCGCGGGTGCGCCATGACGGGGACCCCGCCCGCGGCCCGGACGAGCCGGACGGCGTCCGCCGCCCCCGGCGCGTAGTGCCGCACGTAGTACGGCGAGCGGGAGTCGAGGATGCCCGCGAACGCCTCGTCCCGGGAGGCGACGACCCCGCGGGCGACGAGCGCGTCGGCGATGTGCGGCCGGCCGACCGTCGCACCGTCCGTCACCTGCCCGGCGACGTCGTCCCACGTCAGCGGGTGGTCCTGCGCGATCCGCTCGACCATCCGCCGGGCCCGCCCGACGCGGTCGTCCCGTGTGCGGGTGATCTCCGCGAGCAGCGCCTCGTCGGTCGGGTCGTGCAGGTACGACAGCAGGTGGACGCTGATCCCGCCGGCCTGGCAGGAGATCTCCATGCCGGGGACGAGGGCGATGCCGAGCCGGCGTGCGGTCGCCGCGGCCTCGTCCCAGCCGGACGTCGTGTCGTGGTCGGTGAGGGCGACGACGTCGAGCCCTGCCCGGGCGGCCGCGCGCACCACCTCGGCGGGCGCGTCGGTGCCGTCCGAGGCGGCGGAGTGGGCATGGAGGTCGATCCGCACCCGGCCAGACTAGGGATCAACCCGGGCGGACGCCGACCGGCGCGGCGCCGGCCGGGCGCCTCAGCCGGCCAGCCGCGGGCTCAGGGCGCCGTACGGGACGTCGAGGACCGCTTCGACGGCGCGGCCCGTGCCGCGCAGGTCGACGAGCTCGAAGCTCTCCAGGAGCACCGCGGCGGCGCTCTGCGGCCACACGAGCACCCACAGCCAGACGCCGGACGCCTCGCCGACGTAGGCGACGAGGCCGTCCGTGGCGACCGTCCACAGCGGGGCCGGGTGGCCGTCCGCCGTGAGCTTGAGGTGCGGCGGCCCCTGCTCGAACGAGTGGCCCGGGTCGACGTCGGCCAGGCCCGCGAGGTGCGCGCCGAGCCCGACGCCGGGGGTCTCGGCGACGAGCAGCAGGTCGGCCTGCCGGTCGTCGGTGCCGCCGGACGGCAGCGGGTTCGGCCCGGAGCAGGCGAGCACCGTGGCGACCGTGCCGCTGTGCGCGTCGCCCGCCGTCCGGACGCCGGAGAGCACCCAGCCGGCCGGCAGCGGCCACGGCATCCACAGCGGCACCGAGGTCTCCTGCGCCAGCGCCCGCAACGACTCCTGGGTCGCGACGACCGGCGGGTGCAGCGGCCGGACCTCCCCGTGGACGGGGCAGACCCAGGCGTCCGACCACAGCCCGGGCGGGCGGGTCTCGGCGGAGCAGCGCGGGCACGTCAGCGGACCGGACATGCTTCGACGGTCCCCCCGCCGCAGGCCCGGGTCAAGGGACCTCGGGACGACGTGCACGGCAGGATGGACGGGTGGAACCGCACCGGGTGCCGTGCGTCGGCGCGCTCGTCTACGACGACGCCGGCCGCATCCTCCTCGTCCGCCGGGCCAACCCTCCGGCGCAGGGCCTCTGGTCGGTCCCGGGCGGCCGGGTGGAGCCCGGTGAGGACGGCGCGGGCGCCGTCGTCCGCGAGGTCGCCGAGGAGACCGGGCTCGTCGTCGAGGCCGGGCGGCTCGTCGGGTCGGTGCTGCGGGACGCCCCGGACGACTCCGTGTATGTCATCGACGACTACGCCTGCCGGGTGACCGGCGGCGCGCTCGCCGCCGGGGACGACGCGGCCGACGCGGGCTGGTTCTCCGCCGCCGACCTGGCGGCGCTGCCGACGAGCCCGGGCCTCGTCGAGGCGCTCGCGGGGTGGGGCGCGCTCCCCCGCTGACGCGCGGGAGAGGGATCCGCGGCCGCACGGATCAAGGTCAGGCCGCGGGGCGCCGATCGACGACCTGTGTCAGGCAGCCCCGGGTCGAGGCCGACCGTGCTCCGGCGCGCCGTCCGCGGGCCGCGCCGGCTGACCTCGCAGGTCGAGGCGGAGCTGCGCGGTGCGCTGCGGGTGCTCAGCCCGCGGAGCACGGCCCGCGCGGCCTTCGTCGTCGTCGGGGTCGGAACCCTCCCGCCGCTCGGCCGCGACCTCGGGGGCGGGGTCGCGGCCGGCGGGGAGCTCGCCCGGGTCGCCATCGGGAACGCCGTCGACGTCGCCGGCGTCCCGCTGCTCGTGCTGCCCGTGCGGCACCTGGCCGGGGTCTACCTCACGCTCGCGGTGAGCGCTCCGCTCGTCGTGGTCGCGACGCTGACGACGACGCCGGACCCGGCCCTGCGGGCGTCGACGGTCGTCATGCTCACCATGGTGCCGGTCTTCGCGTTCATGCTCTGGGGGCGCAGGCTCGGGCTGCTCAGCACGACCGCGTCCGTGCTCGGCGTCGCGGCGGCGGCCGCGGCGGGGCTGGTCCCGGGCGGGCTGGCCCTCGCGATGTGCGTCTGCCTGCTGAACTCCGGGCTCATGCTCGGCTGGGCCGCCCACACCGCCGAGCGGCTCGAGCACGACCCGGTGACCGGCCTGCCCAACCGACGCGCGCTGGACCGCCGGCTGGGCCGCGACCTCGGGCGCGCGGCGTCCGACGACGTGCTCTCCCTCGCCGTCCTCGACGTCGCCGGTGTGCGGCACCTCAACGACGTCCACGGCCGCGCCGTCGTCGACGGCCTGCTCCACGAGGTGGGCGGGGTGCTCGGCCGCCGGCTGCCCGACTCGGCGGCGCTCTTCCACCTCGGCTCCGGCGAGTTCGCCGTGGTCCTCACCGGGCCGCGCGCGGCCGCCGGCGAGCGGCGCGAGGCCGCGCGGGCGGTGCCGGTCCGGGACGCGACCATGTCGGCCGGGCTGGCCGGCGCCGAGCCCGGCGACACCGTGGCGCGGCTGCTGAGCCGGGCCGAGGCGTCGCTGGCCCGGGCGAAGGCCGCCGGACCGGACCGGCTCGACCCCTTCCTCGTCGCCGACGCCGTCGTCGGCGAGCTCGCGACGAGCCTGGCCGACGGCCGGTTCACCGTGCTCTTCCAGCCGATCGTCGACCTCTCGACGGGGACGACGGTCGCCGCCGAGGCGCTCGTCCGCTGGGACCACCCGACCCGGGGCCGCGTCGGGCCGGACGAGTTCGTCCCGGCGGCCGAGCGGGCCGGGCTCATCCACGAGCTCGGCCGGCTCGTGCTGCGGCAGACGTTCGCCGCCGTCCACGCCGCCGACGCCGCGGGGCACCGGCTGCAGCGGGTCAACGTCAACGTGTCCGCCCTCGAGCTGCAGCGCCCGGACTTCGGCGACGACGTCCTCGCGGCGCTCGCGGCCACCGGGTTCGACCCCGTCCGGCTCGTTCTCGAGGTGACGGAGTCGGCGGTCCTCGGCGAGCGGGAGGAGGACGTCGTCCGGGTGCTGTCCCGGCTGCGCGCGCACGGCGTCCGGGTCGCCATCGACGACTTCGGGACCGGCTACTCCTCGCTCGGGCGCCTGGGCCGGCTGCCCGTCGACTTCCTCAAGGTCGACAAGAGCTTCGTCTGGACCGACGACCCGCAGGTCCGCGACCCGCTGCTCACGGCGATCATCCGGCTCGCGGACTCGTTCGGTCTCGTCACGGTGGCCGAGGGCATCGAGACGTGGGACCAGGCCGAGCTGCTCCTCGGGCTCGGCTGCGGCATGGGCCAGGGCTACCTCTTCGGTCGCCCCGGTGACCTCGCCGACCTGGACCTGGCCGACGTGGGCCTGCCGGCGCACGGCACGGCTGGCGCCGTGCCGCAGCCGGCCGCCGAGCCCGGGGGCCCGGTCTAGGCCTCCCGGCGGGTCAGTCGCGCGGCAGCGGCACCGGGCGGCCGGGCTGCTCGCCGCCGCGGGCCTCGAGGTAGCTGCGCTTGGGCACCATGACCTTGCGGCGGAAGATGCACACGACGGTGCCGTCCTGCTTGTAGCCCGTCGTCTCGACGTAGACGACCCCTCGGTCGTCCTTGCTCTTGGACTCCCACTTGTCGAGCACGGTCGTCTCGCCGTAGATCGTGTCGCCGTGGAAGGTCGGGGCGACGTGCCGCAGCGACTCGATCTCGAGGTTGGCGATCGCCTTGCCGGAGACGTCCGCGACGGACATCCCGAGGAGCACCGAGTAGATGAGGTTGCCGACGACGACGTTCTTGCCGAACTGGGTCGACTCCGCCGCGTAGTGCGCGTCGAGGTGCAGCGGGTGGTGGTTCATCGTGATGAGGCAGAAGAGGTGGTCGTCCGACTCGGTGATCGTCTTGCCGGGCCAGTGCTTGTAGACCGCCCCGACCTCGAACTCCTCGTACGCGCGCCCGAACTGCATGTGCGCCGACCTCCTCGTCGCTGACCCGGGCACCTCGCCCGCCGGACCATCCTCGCGGTCGCGGGCACGCAGGTCAGGTCGCCGCGCGTGGTCTGGCTCACGATCGGGGTGCTTCCGGCGCGTCCGCCGGCCAGGGCCCTGGGGTGCGGCCGGAGTACGGTCCCGGTGTGGCCGTGCGATTCCGCATCGAGGAGCTGCGCCCGGACGACCCACTGGTCGCTGCGGTTGCGGTCCTTCGCTTCGACGAGTGGGGCGCCGAGGAGGACTCGACGTCCGTCCTGGAGTGGGAGGCCGTCACACGATCCGAGTGCCGATCCGACGAGTCCGCCGACTCCGACGACGGGGGCCTTCCGTTCACCCTCGCGGCGAAGGACGCCGACGGCGCCGTGGTCGGCGCGGTCGGTCTGGTGCGGCACGACCCGGAAGGGCTCGGTGACCGCTCCCCGTGGGTCGTCGGCACCGTGGTCAGACCAGACGCACGGTCCCTCGGGGTCGGGACAGCGCTCATGGCCGAACTGCACGTGCGGGCGCGGCGGTTCGAGACGCTGTGGGTCTCCACGCAGAGGGCAGCCGGCTTCTACGCACGGTGCGGCTACGAGCCCGTGGCAGGGCACCCGACGATGCTGCGCCGACGACCGGCTCGCTGAGCAGGACCTGAGCGACCGAGATCGGGGCAGCAGGCGCCAAGGTCAGAAGGGCGGCGGGTCGTCCGCGCGCACCGCCGGCCCTCCCTCTCCCGTCGTCCCGACTCGCTGTGATGCGGGCGGCAGCGGGGCCTGCGGGAGTGCGGTCCAGGTGCGTCCGGTGCGGGTGGTCCAGGTGATGGTGCCGGGTGGGTCGTCGGGGTGGTGGCGTTGTTCGGGGACGAGGAGTCCGGCGGTCTTGAGTCGGTGGCAGGTGCGGCACAGCGGTCTCATGTTGCAGCTGCACGTCGCTCCGCCCTGCGCGTACGGCTCGGCATGGTCGAGGTCACAGCGCCAGGCTGCCTTCCCGCAGTGCGGCGCAGTGCAGGTCGGGTAGGCGTGCTCGATGAGCAGTTTCAACCGTTCGCTCGCGACGTACCCGGGTGAGTAGGTGTTCTTCCCGACCCCGAGGACAGTGCCGTGCTCACCGTCGACCACCAGGCACCGGAAGACCCCGTTCCTCACCAGATCGCGGATCGCGTCGGCGGGGATCGGCCCGTACCCGTGGAGGGTGCCGGGGTCGTTCACCAGGCCCATGAGCGTCTCGGCGGACACGGTGATATTGACGGTGACCTGCACGTCGGGCCAGGTCGTGGTGAACCACGCCGGCACAGACTCCTCGACGTCGCCCGCGGATCCCGGGGCGCTTTCGCCGGTGCCGGTCACTGCGCCGTTGCTGCCGGCCACCCTCGGGGCGTTCCCGAACGTCGCCGGGACCTCACGCGCCGACGGCGAGGTCGCTCCTGTGGTGGGGACGCAGCCGGCCGGCACGGGCAGGACGTCGGCGGGGACGGGGAGGTAGCCGCTGGTGCAGCCGGTGACGAACAGGTCGTGCCGGAGCTGGTCCAGGGTGCGGGGGTCGCCGTGCGCGCGCAGGTAGCGGGCGGCGGCGTCGAGGCCGTTGTAGGCGGCGGTGATCGCCTCGCCCGGGCCGACCGCGGTGAACAACGCCTCACCGTCCTCACCGGTCTGGATGCTGACCCGGCGGCCCCTGCGGGTGCGTTCGCGACGCCGGGCCTCGGCCTCCGCGTCGACCGCGAGGACTGCGGCGGTCAGGGCGTTCTCGAACCTGCGGCTGCCCCCGTCCAGCACGCCCCGGGTCTGGTACACCAGCGCCTCGACGGCTCGCGCCGTGTCGGCGGTCAGCCCACTGGTGCGGGACAGGACCAGCCGCAGCCGCGGCCAGTCGAGGCGGCCCTGCTGCAGGACCTGCTCCGTGAGCGGCAGCCTCCCGTCGGCGAAGACGGTCGCGGCCTCGATGAGGGCGTGGGCCTTGCTGCGGGTGATCCCCGCCGCGCACGCGAGCTGGACGGCGACCTCGTCGGCGACGAGGGCGTCCTGGTCGCCTCTCAGCCGCCGGCCGGTGCGGGTCCTGCGGGGCAGCGACGGGGTGTTCCCGAGCCGGGCGGTCAGGATCCTTCCGGTGTGGGCGACCTGCAGCCACAGGCCGTGGTTCTCCTGCCGACGCAGGGCCGCGACGGCGGATACGGCAGCGTCCCGCAGCTCGTCGCTGAAGCCCTCCGTGCCGGCCTGTGCCGGCGTCCACGCCGCGGCGCCGTCGAGGACCTCCAGCACCGCCGCCAGCGACGCGACCCCGGGCGCACCGTCCAGCACCGCCCGCCGCTCGACCGCGTCCCGCCGGTCATCGGCAGCGACCTGCGCGTACAGCGACACCAGCTCGGCGTCCCAGTCCGCCTGCGCCGCAACCGGATCCGCCCACCACTCGTCCACCAGCCGCTCAGCCCGGGCACCCGCGACCGCCCGCTGGAACTCCTCGTCAACGCTCGGGCAGTCCCCCAGATCCGCTGCTGTCAGCCGGATCTGCCCACCGAGCGGGTCCACCGGAAGCTCGTCGTCGGGCAGGTCGACACCGGCCCCGACGACCCCCTCGCCGGACCTCGACCTCCACCCACGCACCCTCCCGACCATGATCCGAGTCTAGTGCAACCTGCCACGTATGTCGAACGCTTGTTCGAATGACAACCGTTCTCCCTCAAGGGGTCAGGCCCGGCACTCATCGGCGGGACGACAGCGGCTGGTGGGGCGGGGCTGCGGCCGGGGGCTCTCGGATCGTCCGCTTGTCGAGACGGACACGCGACCCCACCCCATGAGAAGCCGCCCGTCTCGACAGGCGGAGGATCCGTGCGTACCCCCGGCCGC
>JACRAB010000201.1 GCA_016213575.1 Actinomycetota bacterium | reverse complement strand
TCGACCGAGGCGTCGTCGCCGTCCGCAGCGGCACCGGCACCTTCGTCTCGTGGCGGCTGCTGGCCACGGACCCCGCCGGGACCGGCTTCACGGTCTACCGGGACGGCGTCCGGCTCACCGCCAGCCCGGTCACGACGTCGACGAACTACCTCGACGCCGGCGCCCCCGCGACGGCGCGGTACACCGTGCGACCGGTGGTCGGGGGCGTCGAGCAGGCGGCGGCGTCCGCCCTCGCGCTGCCCGAGGGGTACCTCACGGTGCCGCTCCGCCGCCCCGCCGGGGGCACCACCCCGGCCGGTGAGGCGTACACCTACACCCCGAACGACGCGAGCGCCGGCGACCTCGACGGGGACGGCGTCCTCGACCTCGTCCTCAAGTGGGACCCCTCGAACAGCAAGGACAACTCACAGGCCGGGTACACCGGTCCGGTGTACGTCGACGGCCTGCGTCTCGACGGCACCCTGCTGTGGCGCATCGACCTGGGCCGCAACGTCCGCGCCGGCGCGCACTACACGCAGTTCCAGGTGTACGACTACGACGGCGACGGCCGCGCCGAGGTCGCGATGCGGACGGCGGACGGCACGAAGGACGGCGCCGGCACCGTCATCGGGAGCGCGACGGCCGACCACCGGACGGCGAAGGGCTACGTGCTGTCCGGTCCCGAGTGGCTCACCGTCTTCGACGGCCGCACCGGCCGGGCGCTCGCCTCGGCCGACTACGTGCCGGCCCGCGGCACCGTCTCGTCGTGGGGCGACTCGTACGGCAACCGGGTCGACCGTTTCCTCGCCGGGACCGCCTACCTCGACGGGTCGCGGCCGAGCATGGTCTTCAGCCGCGGCTACTACACGCGCACCGTCGTCGCGGCCTGGGACTGGCGCGGCGGGAAGCTGACCCGGCGCTGGACGTTCGACTCGAACGTCTCCGGCGCGGCCTACCGGGGCCAGGGCAACCACGCCTTCTCCGTCGCCGACGTCGACGCCGACGGCAGGGACGAGATCGTCTTCGGTGCGATGGCCCTCGACGACACCGGTGCCCCGCTGTGGAACACCGGGCTGGGCCACGGCGACGCCGAGCACGTCGGCGACCTCGACCCGTCGCGGCCCGGCCTCGAGGTCTTCAAGGTCGACGAGGACGCGTCGAAGCCGTCGTCCTGGTTCGCCGACGCCCGGACCGGCACGGTGCTCTGGAAGACCGCCCCGAACGGCGACAACGGTCGTGGCGTCTCCGGTGACGTCTGGGCCGGCAGCCCGGGGGCGGAGTCGTGGTCGGCGGCCGACACCGACCTGCGCAGCACGACCGGCGCCGCGGTCGGCCGCAAGCCGTCGAGCCAGAACTTCCTCGTGTGGTGGGACGGCGACCCGGTGCGCGAGCTGCTCGACCGCACCCGCATCGACAAGTACGGCCCCGCGGGCGACACCCGGCTGCTCACGGCGTCCGGGGTCACGTCGAACAACACGACCAAGGCCACACCGTCGCTGTCGGCGGACCTGTTCGGCGACTGGCGCGAGGAGGTGGTCTGGCCGACGACGGATGCCTCCGCGCTGCGCGTCTACTCGACCCCGCTGCGCACCGACCGGCGGCTCGTCACGCTCCTGCACGACCCCCAGTACCGGACGGCGGTCGCGGGCCAGAACACCGCGTACAACCAGCCGCCGCACCCGGGCTTCTTCCTCGGGGACGGGATGCGGACGCCGCCGGTGCCCGTGGTGCGGACGCCCTGACCCGCTGCTGTCCAGGCTGTGCCGGCTCAGTTGTGCCGGCTCGGCCGTGCAGGCTCAGTGGCCGTGGCCGTGATCGTGACGGTGGGTGCAGCCGACGTGGCCGAAGCTCGCGCGGGACCGGTGCCGCCGCCAGCGGCCGCCGACCGACTGCGGGTCGTGGCCGAGCAGCCAGGTCCAGGCCTCCTCGGCGGGCATCGGGCGGCCCAGCAGGTAGCCCTGGACGGTGTCGCAGCCGATCTCGGCGAGGGCGGCCAGCGAGGCCTGCGTCTCGACGCCCTCGGCGGTGACGACGAGCCCCAGCCCGTGGGCGAGGTCGACGACCGTCGTGACGATGTGCGCGGCGTCGTGGTCGGTGTCGATGACCTGGACGAACGACTTGTCGATCTTCAGCTCGTCGAACGGCAGGCTGCGCAGCTGCGTCAGCGACGCGAAGCCGGTGCCGAAGTCGTCGACCGCGATCCCGATGCCGCTGTCCCGCAAGGCCTGCAGGACGCAGCGGGCCTGCTCCGGGTCGCCGAGCAGGTCGGTCTCGGTGAGCTCGACGCGCAGCACCGAGGCGGGCAGGCCGCGCTCGGCGAGCAGCCGCAGGACCTCGGTCGGCAGCTGCGGGTCGGCGACGTTGCGCGCGCCGATGTTCACCGCGACGACGACGTCCAGCCCGCCGGCGCGCCACGCGCGGACCTGGTCGAGGGCCAGGCCGAGGACGTGCCGGGTCAGCCCGACGATGATGCCGCTCTCCTCGGCCGCCGGGATGAACGCGGCCGGCATGAGCAGGCCGAGCTCGGGGTGCTGCCAGCGGACGAGCGCCTCGACGCCCCGGATCCGGCCGGTCCGCAGGTCGACCTGCGGCTGGTAGTGCAGGACGAGCTCGTCGCGCTCCATGGCGAGGACGAGCTCGGTCTCGAAGGCGAGCGACCGGGCCGGTGCCGCGTCGAGCGCAGACGTGTACAGCGCGATGCCGGTACGCCGCCGCTTCGCCTCGTACATCGCGAGGTCGGCGCGGCGCAGCACGGTCGCGGCGTCGTCGCCGTGCTCGCCGGCGAGCGCGACGCCGACGCTCGCGCCGACGTGCACCTGGACGCCGTCCAGCACGAACGGCTCGTCGAGCCGGTGCACGAGGTCACGGGCCCGGCGCATGAGGTCGTCCGGGCCGGCGTCGCCGTGGACGAGGAGCGCGAACTCGTCGCCGCCGAGCCGGGCCACGAGGTCGTGCG
>JACRAB010000202.1 GCA_016213575.1 Actinomycetota bacterium | reverse complement strand
GTCCCGGTCCGGACGTCCACCCGGCCGGCGCGCAGCGCCTCCGCGACCGCATCACCGACCCAGCCGGGCTCCGCGCCGAGCAACGAGCCCGCCGGCTCGACGAGGGTCACCGCGACCCCGAACGAGGCGTACACCTGGGCCAGCTCGCAGCCGACCGCCCCGCCGCCGAGGACGACGAGGCGCTCCGGCAGCAGCGGCGACGACAGTGCCTCGTCGCTCGTCCACGTCGGGACGGCGTCCAGCCCGGCGACCGGCGGCGGCACCGGTGCGCTGCCGGTGCCGAGCACGAGGGCCCGGCGCCAGCGGATCCGGCGCGCCCCGCCCGTGGGTTCCTCGACGAGGACCGTGCCGCCGGTGCCGCCCGGGTCCCGCCCCACGACCCGGCCGCGGCCGCGCAGGATCGTCGCGCCGGCCTCGGCGAGGGACGCCGCGGCCGACGTGTCGTCCCGGTGCTCGGACGCCTCGTCCCGGCGCCGGACGGCGTCCGCCCAGGCCCGCTCGTGATCGCGGCCCGCCGTCTCCCGGTGCCGCGCCGCCGCGAGCAGCATCGCCTTGCTCGGGACGCACGCGACGTACGGGCACTCGCCGCCGACGAGGCCGCCCTCCACGGCCGCGACGCTCCAGCCCGCCCGGGCGAGCTCCTGCGCGACGACCTCGCCGCCCGAGCCGGCACCGACGACGACGGCGTCGAACCCCGCCTCGGGGGCCATGTCCTGGGTCATTCCCGCATGGTCCCCAGGGCCCCGGGGGCGTGCCCGTCGAGTCGCCCGCCGGGTGCCCGATGTGTCCGACTCGATGTGCCCCCGCCGGCGAACCGTGTTGGCCTGTCACGGACGGCGCCACCGGGTGCCGCCGGACGGAGAGGTGAAGCGACATGGGCATCGACGACAAGGCCGCGAACAAGGCCGACGAGCTGACGGGCAAGGCCAAGGAGGGTCTCGGCCGCGCGACCGACAACGAGCGTCTCGAGACCGAGGGCCGCGCCGACCAGTCCAAGAGCGACATCAAGCAGGCCGCGGAGAAGGTCAAGGACGCGTTCAAGCGCTGACCCGCACCGAGCACGACCAGCACCAGAACGCGACGGCACCGGGGCTCCCGCACCCGGTGCCGTCGTCCTGCGGTCAGGCCGCGCGCCTGCCCTGCTGCTCGCCGCGGACGGCGTCGACCATCTCCCGCAGGACGTCGTCCCACGGCGTCGGCTCCAGCCCGAGCGCGGCGCGGGCGGCGCTCGAGTCCATGACCCACGGCCGCTCGTGCTGGTGCATCACCTCGGGCAGCTCCCGCAGGAACGGCACGAAGGCGCGGCCGGCGGACCGGACGACGGCGGGGACCCGGCGGACGTCGACCGCGGGGACGCCGGCCACCCGGCACATGTCCGCGACGACCCGGCGCACGGGCACCGCGTCGTGCGACGGCACGTGCCAGGGCCGGCCCCAGGCCTGCTCGGTCGCCGCGGCGGCCACGACGGTGCGGGCGACGTCGCGGGTCGCCGTCCAGGTGTGGACGACGTCCGGCTCGCCGATCACGTAGGCCGCCTTGCCCGCGAGCATCCGCCGCAGCGTGCCCTCGGTGATCTGGCTCTGGGCGTGCGGCCCGAGGTAGTCCGAGCCGCGGACCTCGGTCACGCGCACCCGGCCCGCCTCGTGCGCCGCGAGCGCGTCGAGCCACATCTGCCGCCGGACCCGACCCTTCGTCCCGGTCGCCGCCATCGGCGTGCTCTCGGTCATCGGGGCGTCCACCGGCCCGTAGACGTAGAGGTTGGACACGGTGGCGAGCACCGCACCGGCCGACTCCGCCGCCCCGAGCAGCGCCGCCGCGACCGGCGGCCAGTCGGTCGCCCAGCGGTGGTACGGCGGGTTGACGCAGTTGTAGAGCGCGGTCGCGCCGCGGACGAGGTCCGTGAGCCGGGCGCCGTCGGCGGCGTCCGCGGCGACGAGCTCGACGCCGTCCCGGCGTGGCCCGGAGCCGGAGCGGGTGACGACCCGGACCGCGTGGCCGGCGTCCGCGAGGAGCCCGGCGACCGCCGTCCCCACCGCCCCGGCACCGACGACGACGTGGAGCTGCTGCTGCGACATGACGCGATCCTCTCGTGTGGATGGAGCGATGCTCCATGACAAGAGCACTGCTCTCTAAAGAGAGCATGCGTCCGATCGGGCGGCAAAGTCAAGAGCGGTGCTCTCGGTTGTTGTCAGTGCTCACGCGGCGGGCCATCATGGGGATGTGCCGCAGGAGAAGAGCGCCGAGGACCGGCCCGTGCTGGGCGTGCGGGCCCGGGCCCGGGTCGAGCTGACCCGGGCCATCGTCGAGACCGCCCGCCGGCATCTCGCGCAGGACGGCCCGGTGAACCTGTCGCTGCGGGCCGTCGCGCGCGAGCTGGGGATGGTCTCCTCGGCGGTGTACCGCTACGTCCCGAGCCGCGACGACCTGCTGACCCTGCTCATCGTCGACGCGTACGACGCGCTCGGGGCCGCCGCGGAGAAGGCCGAGGCGAAGGTGCCGCGCGCCGACCTCGACGGCCGCTTCGTCGCCGTCGGCCGCGCCGTCCGCACGTGGGCGATCGAGCACCCGCACGAGTACGCGCTCATCTACGGCTCACCCGTGCCCGGGTACGCGGCCCCGCAGGACACCATCGCGCCCGCCACACGGGTGCCGGCGATCCTCGTCGGGATCCTCGGCGACGCCGTGGCGGCAGGGGCCTACGACCCGGCGGTCGCGCCCGAGGTGCCGCCCGCCGTCCGGCGCTCGCTCGCCCCGGTGCGGGCCGCGATCCCGGACGTCGTGCCCGACGACCTCGTCGTCCGCGGCCTCATGGCGTGGAGCACGCTGCTCGGCCTGGTCTCGATGGAGCAGTTCGGCCAGTTCCACAACGTCCTCGCCGAGGCGGCCTCGCAGCGCGAGGCGTTCTTCACCGAGGCTCTGCGCAGGACGTCCGCGGTGACGACCCGGACGCCGGCTCCTCGCCCGTGACCGGCGCCGGCCCCGGGCCGGACGGCGTCCCGGACGGCGGCCCGGACGGCTCGGCCGGCGGCCCGGCGACAGCGTCGTGCCAGCACGTGCGGGGGCAGCCGCACGGCTTCGCCGGGCGGCCGCGACGCGGCCGGGGGAGGCCCGGCAGCGCGGAGCCTGGTGCGCCCATAGGAGAGGTGTCGGTCGTGCGGGCCGCGGACTTCAGTGGTGCAGGCCGCTGTCCGGGTTGTCCTCGAGCCGCTTGCGCGACGCCGCGATCTCGGCGTAGGCCCCGGCCCGGTCCGCCCAGTGGGCACCCTCGACGCTCTTGCCCGGCTCGAGGTCCTTGTAGGTCTCGAAGAAGTGCTGGATCTCCAGGCGGTCGAACTCGCTGACGTCCGTGAGGTCCTGGATGTGGTTCATCCGCGGGTCGCCCGCGGGGATGCAGAGCACTTTGTCGTCGCCGCCGGCCTCGTCGCGCATGTGGAACATGCCGATCGCGCGGCAGCGGATGAGGCAGCCCGGGAACGTCGGCTCCTCGAGGATGACGAGCGCGTCGAGCGGGTCGCCGTCCTCGCCGAGGGTGCCCTCGATGAAGCCGTAGTCGTGCGGGTAGCGCGTCGAGGTGAAGAGCATCCGGTCGAGCCGGATCCGGCCCGTCACGTGGTCCACCTCGTACTTGTTCCGCTGCCCCTTGGGGATCTCGATCGTCACGTCGAAGGAATCGGCCATGTTCGCTCTCCCGTTCGCGGGCGTCCTCGCCCGCATCCTGTGAAGGCGCGAACGACGCGCCGTACGTCACCGTGTGCAGCCGTCCACACACTAGTGTCCTGCCCGAGGGTGGGTCGGCCGTCTGGGGGTCATGTGCGTCACGTCGCTGCGCGGACGTTCCGTGCTGCCCTCGTGGGCACGGCCGCCGCCGTCGCGCTCGCCGCGTGCGTCCCGCAGCCGCCCGCGGGCACCGCCGCCGGCGGCACCTCGTCCGCGTCGTCGACGTCGTCCGCACCGGTCGCGACGTCGTCGGCCCCGGCACCGGCGACGTCCTCCGCCCCGGCCCCGACGACGTCCACGCGCGCACCCGCGCCCGGCACGTCCGCCCCGACGGCGACCGAGACCCTGGCCCCGCCCCCGGCGAGCGACTTCGTCGCCCCGGCGCCGGAGCCGGTGCTCGCCGCGCTCACCGGGTCGGCCCCGGTGCCGACCGCCGCGGGGCTCACCCAGCGGCTCGCGGCGCTCCTGTCCGACCCCGGGCTCGGCGGCCGGGTCGGGTACGACATCACCGACGTCGAGACCGGCGAGAACCTCCTCGCCCGCGGCGCGCAGACCCCGGTCACCCCGGCGTCGACGACGAAGCTGCTCACCGCGGTCGCGGCGCTGTCCGTGCTCGGCCCGCAGGAGCGGCTCGCGACCCGGGTCGTCCCCGGGGCGGACGACGCGACGATCGTCCTCGTCGGCGGCGGCGACATGCTCCTCGCGACCGGTCGGGGCGACCCGACGAAGGTCGTCGGCCACGCCGGCCTGGCCGACCTCGCCGACGGCACCGCCGAGGCCCTCGAGGCCGCCGGCCGCACCCGGGTCGTGCTGCGGCTCGACGACACCCTCTTCAGCGGCCCGCGGGTGTCGCCCGCGTGGAGCCCCGCCGACCTCACCGCCGGGTTCGTCGCCCCGGTGGCGCCGCTGGCCGTCGAGAGCGGCCGGGCCTCCTCGGGCGACCCGGCCATCGCGAGCGACCCGGCCCTCGCCGCCGCGACCGCGTTCGCCACGCTCCTCGGCAAGCGCGGGATCACGGTGACCGGGGTCGGCCGCGGCCGGGCGCCCGGTGACGCCGCGACCGTCGCCCAGGTGCTCGGGGCCCCGGTCCAGGACGTCGTCGAGCACATGCTCGACAAGAGCGACAACACCGTCGCCGAGGTCCTCGCACGGCTCGTCGCGGTCCGCGGCGACCAGCCGCCGACGTTCGACGGCGCGGGCCGCGCGGTCATCGACGCGGTCGCGGCGCTCGGGGTGCCGACCGCGGGCGCCCGGTTCACCGGCGGCAGCGGGCTCGGCCGCGGCGGCGTCATCGCCCCGCGCACCCTCACCGCGACGATCGTCCTGGCTGCCTCCGAGAAGCACCCCGAGCTGCGGGCGACGCTCACCGGGCTGCCCGTCGCCGGCGTCACCGGCACCCTCGCCGAGCGCTACTCCGGTGCGGGCCAGGGCGGTGCCGTGGGCGTCGTCCGGGCCAAGACCGGCACCCTCACCGGGGCGAGCAGCCTCGCCGGCACGGTCGTCGACGCCGACGGCCGGCTCCTCGCGTTCGCCGTCGTCGCCGACCGGGTCACCTCGACCGGCGATGCCCGCGACGCCATCGACTCCGTCGCGGCCGCCCTCGCGGGGTGCGGCTGCTCCTGACCGCGCACCCGGACGCGCGGCACGTACGGTGGGGACATGAGCGCCCAGCCCGCCGAAGGTCGTCCGGAGCCCGTCGACCTCCTCGTCGACTGGGACCTCGCCGCCCGGACCGCAGCCGTCGTCGGGCGGCCGGGCCCGCAGCTGCCGCGCGCGGAGGCCGCGCTCGTCGTCGCCGACCTGCGCTCCGCCGCGCACCGCGCCGCCCCGCACGTCGCCCGGGTCAGCGGGCTGTCAGCCCCCGCGGGGGAGGGCGTCCTCGTCGTCGACCGCCCGGGCTGGGCCCGGGCGAACACCGACGCCTTCCGCACCCTACTGGCCCCGGTCGTCGCCGAGGCCTTCGAGCGCCGCGAGCACCGGCCCGGTGCGGCGGTCACCGCCGTCGGCAGCCGGGTCACGGCGGCCGAGGTCGGCGGGCTGCTCGGCTTCCTCTCCGGGCGTGTGCTCGGCCAGTACGACGCGTTCGGCGAGGGCCCCGGCCGACTGCTGCTCGTCGCCCCGAACGTCGTCCAGGTCGAGCGCGAGCTCGGCGTCGACCCGTCGGACTTCCGGCTCTGGGTGTGCCTGCACGAGGAGACGCACCGGGTCCAGTTCACCGCGAACCCCTGGCTCGCACCGCACCTCGTCGGCCAGGTCCGCGGGCTCGTCGGCCAGCTCATGGTCGAGCCCTCGCAGGTCGCCGAGCGCCTCGCGTCGGTGGCGCGCAACCTGCCCGAGCTGCTCCGCGGCGGGTCGTCCGGGTCCGGCGCGCCGCTGCTCGACGCCGTCCAGACCCCGGAGCAGCGCGCGGGCCTGGCCCGGCTCACCGCCGTGATGTCGCTCCTCGAGGGGCACGCGGACGTCGTCATGGACGAGGTCGGGCCGCAGGTCGTCCCGTCGGTCGAGACGATCCGCTCCCGGTTCACCAAGCGCCGGGCCGGCCGCGGTGCCGTCGACCAGCTGCTGCGCCGGCTGCTCGGCCTCGAGGCGAAGATGCGCCAGTACGCCGACGGGGCGCGGTTCGTCCGGGAGGTCATGGCCCGGGTCGGCACCGACGGCTTCAACCGGGTCTGGGAGTCGCCCGACACGCTCCCGATGCCCGTCGAGATCGCCGACCCGGTCGCGTGGGTGCGCCGGGTCCACGGCTGACCGGCCCCGTGGCGGGCCCGCACCCGGCCGTCGCGGCGGCCCGGACGGCGGTCCGCGCGGCGCTCGTGCAGGTCCCGGCCGGCCCCGTGCTCGTCGCGTGCTCGGGCGGCGCGGACTCGCTCGCGCTCGCCGTCGCGACCGCCTTCGTCGCGCCACGGGCAGGGCGCCCCGCCGGCGCGGTCGTCGTCGACCACGGCTGGGCACCGGGCTCGGCGGACGTCGCCGAGCGGGCCGCCCAGCAGTGCCGGCGGCTCGGCCTCGACCCGGTCGAGGTCGTGCGCCTGCCCGCCGCCG
>JACRAB010000196.1 GCA_016213575.1 Actinomycetota bacterium | reverse complement strand
TGGCGCTCGCCGCGGGCCGGGTCGGCGACATCGCGCTCGACGACCTGCAGCGGCCCAAGACGTTCTTCTCGTCGTTCACCCAGACCGGGTGCACGCGCGTGCAGTTCTTCGAGTACAAGCAGTCGACGATGGACTTCGGCCAGGGCACCCGCACCGGCTGCCTGTTCTACGAGTTCGGCTGCCGCGGCCCGATGACGCACTCGCCGTGCAACCGGATCCTGTGGAACCGCCAGTCCTCTAAGACGCGGGCGGGCCACCCCTGCACCGGGTGCACGGAGCCGGGCTACCCGCACGGCGACCTCATGCCCGGCACGGTGTTCAAGACCGCGAAGGTCTCCGGCAGCGTGCCCAAGGAGGTCCCGACGGGGACCGACCACCTGACGTACATGGCCCACGCGGCCGCCGCCCGGATCGCTGCCCCGCAGTGGTCCAAGGAGGACATGTTCGTCGTCTGACGGCCCGCCGGACGTCGCGCCCCCGGGTGCGGCGTCCGGCCCGTCCACCCCTTCGGACCCTTGGTATCCCTCCCGGCTAGGAGACCTTCGTGACCAGCACCATGGACCTCAACGTCAGCCCGCTCGGGCGGGTCGAGGGCGACCTCGACGTCCGGGTCACCCTCACCGACGGCGTCGTCACCGACGCCTGGACGACCGCCGGCATGTTCCGCGGCTTCGAGATGATCCTCAAGGGCAAGGACCCGCAGGCGGGTCTCATCGTCACGCCCCGGATCTGCGGCATCTGCGGCGGCAGCCACCTGTACAAGGCCGTGTACGCGCTGGACACCGCGTGGAAGACGCACGTCCCGCCGAACGGCACCCGGATCCGGAACATCGCGCAGGTCTGCGAGACGCTCCAGTCGATCCCGCGCTACTTCTACGCGATCTTCGCGATCGACCTCACGAACAAGCGCTACGCCAAGACCCCCTCGTACGCCGAGGCGGTCCGCCGGTTCGCGCCGTTCGTCGGCACCGCCTACGAGAAGGGCGTGACGCTGTCGAACAAGCCGGTCGAGGTCTACGCGATCTTCGGCGGGCAGTGGCCGCACTCCTCGTTCATGATCCCCGGCGGCGTCATGTGCGCGCCGACCCTCTCCGACGTCACGCGCTCCATCTCGATCCTCGAGTACTGGAAGAACGAGTGGCTCGAGAAGGAGTGGCTCGGCGGCAGCCTCGAGCGCTGGAAGGAGAACAAGACCTGGGAGGACGTCCTCGCCTGGGTCGACGAGAACGAGGGCCACTACAACAGCGACTGCGGCTTCTTCATCCGCTACGCGCTCGAGGTCGGCCTCGACAAGTACGGCCAGGGCCACGGCAACTTCCTGTCGACGGGCACCTTCCTCGACCCCGAGCTGTACCAGAACCCGACGATCGAGGGCCGCAACGCGGCGCTCAAGTCCCGCTCGGGCATCTACGCGGGCGGCGGGTTCCACGAGTTCGACCAGGCCCGGGTCCGCGAGGACCACACGCACTCGTTCTACAAGGGCACCGGCGGCCACCACCCGTTCGACGGCGTGACCGACCCGATCGACCCGGCGCAGGGCAAGGCGCAGGACAAGTACTCGTGGGCGAAGTCCCCGCGGTACGACGTCCCGGGCCACGGCCACGTGCCGCTCGAGGTCGGCCCGCTGGCCCGCCAGGTCGTCGCCGGCCAGCCGGACGCCGCCCCGCACCAGGACTACGACCCGCTGTTCCTCAACGTCGTCAACAGCGTCGGCCCGTCGGTCCTCACCCGGGTACTCGCCCGCACCCACGAGCTCGCCAAGTACTACACGATGGCGCGCACGTGGCTCGACGAGCTCGACCTGCACGACAAGTTCTACGTCAAGCCCGTCGAGCACGAGTCGGGCACCGGCTTCGGCTCCACCGAGGCCGCCCGCGGCGCGCTGTCGGACTGGATCCGGATCGAGAACGGCAAGATCGAGAACTACCAGGTCGTCACGCCGACCGCGTGGAACGTCGGCCCGCGCGACGCGAACGCCGTCGTCGGCCCGATCGAGAAGGCCTTCATCGGCACGCCGGTGGAGAACACGGTCGACCCGGTCGAGCTCGGTCACGTCGCCCGCTCGTTCGACTCCTGCCTCGTGTGCACGGTCCACGCGTACGACGGCAAGACCGGCAAGCAGCTGTCGAAGTTCACCGTCGGCGGCATGTGACCGGGGCCCGACGGCACGGTCGAGAACGGTAGTCCGGCCCGGACCGCTTGCGGTGCAAGCGGTCCGGGCTCGTTCACGGGGGAGCTCTGGAGGTGTCCGCAGGTGAGTGCGGAGATCGGCGGCACGGACGCCGGGACGACGGCCCGTGCGGGCGCGCCCGCGTGGCAGCCCGCCGTCAGCGTCGAGCCGGAGTCCCCGCCGGTCGTCCCGGTGCTCGTCGTCGGCTGCGGCAACCTGCTGCGCGGTGACGACGCGGTCGGGCCGACGCTCGTGCGCCACCTGTGGGAGCGCGGCGTCCCGGACGACGTCGAGCTCGTCGACGGCGGCACCGCCGGGATGGACGTCGCGTTCAAGATGCGCGGCCGGCGCAAGGTCGTCATCGTCGACGCCGCGAGCACCGGCGCCGAGCCCGGCACCGTCTTCCGGGTGCCCGGCGAGGAGGTCGAGGACCTGCCGCCGGTGACCGGCCTCAACCAGCACGCGTTCCGCTGGGACCACGCGCTCGCCGTCGGTCGCTGGCTGCTCAAGGACGCGTACCCGGAGCAGGTCGTCGTCTACCTCGTCGAGGCCCAGAGCGTCGAGCCCGGCGCCGAGCTCACCGGGCCGGCCCGGGCCGGCATGGAGCGCACGATCGAGCTCGTGCTCGACGAGGTCGGGCGGTGAACCGGTGCAGCCGGACGACGACAGCTCCGTGCTCGGCTGCGACGTCAGCCACGACCGCGAGGGCTGGTGGGTCGAGCTCGTCGTGGGCTTCCGGGACGACGTCGTCCGCAGCCGGATCGGGCCCTACCTCACCGAGAAGCAGGCCCGGGTCGCGGCGGAGATCATCCCCCGGGCGGCCGGCCGGCAGGGCCCGCCCCCGACCGGGCTGTGACCCGGCCACCAGGCCCCATCGACCCACTGTGCGAACCACCGAGAGGAACCACCCGTGACGACCATCGCCCGGCCCCAGCCGCTCGGCGTCCTC
>JACRAB010000195.1 GCA_016213575.1 Actinomycetota bacterium | reverse complement strand
GGGCGGCTGTCCGGCGGGCAGCGGCGACGGGTCGCGCTCGCGGCGCTGCTGACCCGCCCGCACGACGTCGTGCTGCTCGACGAGCCGACGAACCACCTCGACGTCGAGGGCGTCGACTGGCTCGCCCGGCACCTGCGCGACCGCTGGCCCAGGGGCCGCGGCGGGCTCGCCGTCGTCACCCACGACCGGTGGTTCCTCGACGCCGTGAGCGAGCGGACGTGGGAGGTGCACGACGGGGTCGTCGACTCCTTCGAGGGCGGCTACGCCGCCTACGTGCTCGCCCGCGCCGAGCGGTCCCGGGTCGCGGTCGCGACCGAGGAGCGGCGGCGCAACCTCCTGCGCAAGGAGCTCGCGTGGCTGCGCCGCGGGCCGCCCGCGCGCACGAGCAAGCCCCGGTTCCGGATCGAGGCCGCGAACGCCCTCATCGCCGACGAGCCGCCGCCCCGCGACGGGCTGGCGCTCGAGCGGATGGCCACGGCCCGGCTCGGCAAGGACGTCCTCGACCTCGAGGACGTGACGATGACGGTCGGCTCCGGCGACGACGCGCGCACCCTGCTGCGCGACGTCACGTGGCGGATCGGGCCCGGCGAGCGGATCGGCATCGTCGGGGACAACGGCTCGGGCAAGACGACGCTCATGCGGCTGCTCCTCGGTGAGCTGCAGCCGGCGGCGGGCCGGGTCAAGCGCGGCAAGACGGTGCAGGCCGCGATGCTCACGCAGGAGGTCCGCGAGCTCGACGCGGTCGCGGACCTGCGCGTCCAGGAAGCGGTCGAGAAGGTCCGCGGCTCGGTGCGGATCGGCGACAAGGACGTCACCGCCGGGCAGCTCCTCGAGCGGCTCGGGTTCACCCGCGAACGGGTCTGGACGCCGGTCGGCGAGCTCTCCGGCGGCGAGCGGCGGCGGCTGCAGCTGCTGCGCCTGCTCATGGGCGAGCCGAACGTGCTCGCGCTCGACGAGCCGACGAACGACCTCGACACCGACACCCTCGCCGCCGTCGAGGACACCCTCGACGGCTGGCCGGGCACGCTCCTCGTCGTCTCGCACGACCGGTACCTGCTCGAGCGGGTCACCGACCGCCAGGTCGCCCTGCTCGGCGACGGCCGGCTGCGCGACCTGCCCGGCGGCGTCGAGCAGTACCTCGAGCTGCGGCGCGCCCAGGAGGACGCCCGGCCCGCGCACGGCTCCCTCGCCGCGCCGTCCGCCTTCGGGGCGGCGTCCGGCTCCGGCACCGGCGTCGGGTCGACGGCCGGGGCACCGGCGGCGGCCCCGTCGGGCGCGCCCGCGGCGCCCGGTCCGAACGCCGGCGACGTCCGGGCCGCCCGCAAGGAGCTCACCCGGATCGAGCGGCAGATCGCCAAGCTCACGTCGTCCGAGGAGAAGATCCACGCCGAGATGGCGGAGAAGGCGACCGACCACCAGGCCGTCCTCGCCCTCGACGCGAAGCTCCGCGCGATCGCCGCCGAACGCGAAGCCCTGGAAGAAACCTGGCTGGAACTCGCCGACACGACCACCTGACCCCCGCCGGGGGCCCGTCTCAGGTGCGGGTGTCGAAGGGGGCGACGAGGCGGCGCAGGAGGGCGGCGAGGGCTGCGCGGTCGGCGGGGGAGAGGTCGGCGAGGAGGGCGCGCTCGCGGTCGACGAGGGCGGCCAGGGCGGCCTCGACGACGGTGCGGCCCGCGTCGGTGAGGCCGACGAGGACGCCGCGACCGTCGTCCGGGTCGGGGCGGCGGACGACGAGCCCGCGGGCGGCGAGCCGGTCCACGCGGTTGGTCATCGTCCCGCTCGTCACGAGGGTCTCGGTCGTCAGCCGGCCCGCGGACAGCTCGTAGGGCGCGCCCGAGCGGCGCAGCGCCGCGAGGACGTCGAACTCCCACGGCTCGACACCCGGCCCGGCGAACGCGGCGGCCCGGTGCCGGTCGAGGTGGTGGGCCAGCCGGGTCACCCGGGAGAGCACCTCGAGCGGGCCGACGTCGACCCCGGGCACCTCGCGCCGCCAGGCGGCGACGATCCGGTCGACCTCGTCGCCGACGACGGCGTCAGCGGCGGCAGCGGCGACGTCCGCGGCGTCGGCCGCCGCGGGGGTCCGGGGCGAGGCGTCGGTCACGGC
The DNA here is from genome assembly GCA_016213575.1 of Actinomycetota bacterium. GTDB lineage: Bacteria > Actinomycetota > Actinomycetes > Actinomycetales > Kineosporiaceae > R-H-3. The sequence goes on along the minus strand of JACRAB010000195.1, from coordinate 6,853 downwards.
CGGGGCCCCTTGAGCCGGGGGCGCCGCTCGAGCCCGGACAGCCCGTTCCAGGCGAGGTTGACCAGGTGCGCGGCCACCTCGGCCTTCTTCGGCTTGCGGACGTCGAGCCAGTGCTGGCCGGTGAGCGCGACCATCCCGACGAGCATCTGCGCGTAGAGCGGTGCGGCCTTCGGCTCCAGGCCGCGCGCCTTGAACTCGGCGGCGAGGAGGTACTCGACCTGGTTGGCGACGTCCGAGATGAGGCTCGCGAAGGTGCCCGTCGACTGCGCGACGGGGGAGTCCCGCACGAGGATGCGGAAGCCGTCCGTCGAGGTCTCGATGTAGTCCAGGAGGGCGAACGCGGCCTGCTCGAGCATGATCCTCGGGTGCGCGCCGGTCTGCAGCGACCGGTTGATCGCGTCGAGGAGCGCGGCGATCTCACGGTCGACGACGACAGCGTAGAGGCCCTCCTTGCCGCCGAAGTGCTCGTAGACGACCGGCTTGGAGACCTGTGCCGTGGCGGCGATCTCCTCGACGCTCGTGCCCTCGAAGCCCTTCTCCGCGAAGAGCCGGCGGCCGACGTCCAGGAGCTGCTCGCGCCGCTGCTTGCCCGTCATCCGGGCGCGCGGCGCGGTCCGCGCGGGCCGGCCGGGGCCCGCGTCGCGGGCCTCCCGGGACGTCGTCACGCGCCCATCATGCCGTGGCCGGCCCGGTCCTCCGTGGCACGGTCGCCCGGCACGGCCGGGGCCGCCGCGCCGGACCGGGGATGAACCCGGGCCCGGGACTTGGCACACTTGCACCGGTCCGCGGACCGTCCGGACGCGCGGGCAGCGTGTGCGGCACGGACGAAGCGGGCGTTCCGCCCTGGTGTAGCGGCAGCACACAGGCCTTTGGTGCCTTGAGGGCCGGGTTCGAATCCTGGGGGCGGAGCAGGCCGGCGCCGGCGGGGCGTGGCCGGGCCGTGGTCGGCCTCACGCCCTGTCGGCCGGTCCGGCCCCGGCCGGCGGGTAGGATCGCGGTGCCTTACCAGCCACTGGCGCCGAGGGGGATCTCCGCGTGAGCCAGCACCGCCCGGCTGCCGTCGTCGTCCTTGCGGCCGGCGAAGGTACGCGGATGAAGTCGGCGACCCCGAAGGTGCTCCACCCCATCGGTGGGCGCTCCCTGCTCGGGCACGCGATCGCCGCCGCCCGCACCCTCGACCCGGAGCACCTCGTCGTCGTCGTGCGGCACGAGCGGGACCGGGTCGCCGCGCACGTCACCGCGGTCGACCCCGGGGCCCTCGTCGCCGACCAGGACGAGGTCAAGGGCACCGGCCGGGCCGTCGAGTGCGGTCTCGACGTGCTGCCCGCCGACCTCGCGGGCACCGTCGTCGTCACGTACGGGGACGTCCCGCTGCTCGACGGCGCGACGCTCGCCGACCTCGTCGCCCGGCACGCGGCGTCCGGCGCGGCCGCGAGCGTGCTCACGGCGCACGTCGCCGACCCGACCGGCTACGGCCGGGTCCTGCGGGACGCCTCGGGCGCGGTGACCGGCATCGTCGAGCACAAGGACGCGGACGACGCGCAGCGCGCGGTGCGCGAGATCAACTCGGGCATCTACGCCTTCGACGCCGCCGTGCTCCGCGGCGCGCTGGCCCGGGTCGGCACCGACAACGCCCAGGGCGAGAAGTACCTCACCGACGTGCTCGCGGTGGCCCGGGCCGACGGGCTCGGCGTCGCGGCGGTCACGACGGACGACGTGTGGCAGGTGGAAGGCGTCAACGACCGGGTCCAGCTCGCGACCCTCGGGCGCGAGCTGAACCGGCGGGTCGTCGAGGCCTGGATGCGGGCCGGCGTCACCGTCGTCGACCCGGCGACCACGTGGCTCGACGTCACGGTCACCCTCGAGCCGGACGTCACCCTGCTGCCCGGCACGATGCTCCACGGCACGACGCAGGTCCGCCGTGACGCCGTCGTCGGCCCGGAGACGTCGCTCACCGACTGCGTCGTCGCCGAGGGAGCGAGCGTCGTCCGGGCGCACGCCGTCGGCTCCCGGATCGGCGCGGGCGCCACCGTCGGGCCGTACGCGTCGCTGCGGGTCGGCACGGACCTCGGCGCCTCGGGCCGGATCGGCACCTTCGTCGAGACGAAGAAGGCCGTCATCGGCACCGGCTCGAAGGTGCCGCACCTGTCGTACGTCGGCGACGCGACGATCGGCGAGGGCTCGAACATCGGCGCCGCCACCGTCTTCGTCAACTACGACGGCGTCGCCAAGCACGCGACGACCGTCGGTGATCACGTCCGGGTCGGCAGCGACAGCATGCTCGTCGCGCCGCTGACGATCGGGGACGGCGCCTACACGGCCGCCGGCTCGGTCATCACCTCGGACGTCCCCCCGGGAGCGATGGCGGTCGCCCGCGGGAAGCAGCGCAACGTCGAGGGCTGGGTCGAACGACGACGCCCCGGCACCGCAGCCGCGAAGGCGGCGGCGCGCGCGCACGCGGCACAGGAGTCCGGTGAGGCGCCAGGGCCCACCGGGACGCAGGAGGGAACGCCGCGATGAGCACCGGCATCACGTCGACGAGCGAGAAGCGGATGGTCGTCATCAGCGGCCGCGCGCACCCCGAGCTCGCCGAGGAGGTCGCCGAGGAGCTCGGTGTCGAGCTCGTCCCGACGAGCGCGTACGAGTTCGCGAACGGCGAGATCTACGTCCGGTTCGGGGAGAGCGTGCGCGGCTGCGACGCGTTCGTCATCCAGAGCCACAGCGCGCCCATCAACCAGTGGGTCATGGAGCAGCTCATCATGGTCGACGCGCTGAAGCGGGCGTCGGCCAAGCGGATCACGGTCATCGCGCCGTCCTTCCCGTACGCCCGGCAGGACAAGAAGCACCGCGGCCGGGAGCCGATCTCGGCCCGCCTCATGGCCGACCTCTTCAAGACCGCGGGCGCGCACCGGCTCATGTCGGTCGACCTGCACACCGCGCAGATCCAGGGGTTCTTCGACGGCCCCGTCGACCACCTCTGGGCGCTGCCGCTGCTCACCGAGCACGTCCGCAAGCGGGTCGACCGGGCCCGGCTCACCGTCGTCTCGCCGGACGCCGGCCGGGTGCGGGTCGCCGACCACTGGTCCGACCGGCTCGGCGCCCCGCTGGCGATCATCCACAAGCGCCGCGACCCGAGCGTGCCGAACCAGGTCAAGGTGCACGAGGTCGTCGGTGACGTCGAGGGCCGCACGTGCGTGCTCGTCGACGACATGATCGACACCGCCGGGACGATCACCCAGGCCGCCGAGGCGCTCGTCGAGAACGGCGCCGCCGACGTCATCGTCGCGGCGACGCACGCGATCCTCTCCGGCCCCGCCGTCGACCGGCTGCGCTCGAGCAAGATCAGCGAGGTCATCGTCACGAACACGCTGCCGATCGGCGAGGACCGCCGGTTCCCGCAGCTGACGATCCTGTCGATCGCCCCGCTCATCGCCCGCGCGATCCGCGAGGTCTTCGACGACGGCTCGGTGACGAGCCTGTTCGACGGCAACTCCTGACGGGTCGGACCGTCCTCGGGGGAGGATCGGTTCAGGCCGCCGGCGCTGCTGCCGACGGGTACCCCAGGTGCTGCCCGCGGGGTGGCGGTTCGCGAAGGGACTCAGGACGTGGCGGGACAACGCGCGGTCGCGGTCGTCGTCGACGGCGACCGGGTGCTGCTCATGAAGCGGTACCTGCACAAGTCCGACCCGGAGCTCTGCATCATGTGCCGCACCCTCGGGACCGCCGTCCCCGGCCCGGCCGGCCCGCGCTGCCCGGGGCACCACTACGCGGTGCTGCCCGGCGGGCACGTCGAGGACGGCGAGCCCCTCGAGGAGGCCGTCGTCCGTGAGCTCACCGAGGAGACGTCCCTCGTCGGGCGGATCGAGCGGGTGCTCTGGACCGGCCGGCACAACGAGCGCGAGGCGACGTACTTCCTCATGGCCGACGTCACCGGCACCCCGACGCTGGGCGGCCCGGAGCTGGCGAAGAACAACCCGGACAACAGCTTCGAGCTCGTCTGGGCGACCGCTGACGAGCTCGACGGCCTCGGCCTGCACCCGGCGGACGCGCGCGAGCCGCTCGCCAAGCTGCTCGCGGGCTGACCCGGCGGCTCCTCAGCGCGGGGTGACGGACGCCGTCCAGGTGACCTCGTCGTCCATCGCGGCGACGATCATGTCGACGTCGACCGTCGTGGGGACGCCGAGCGCGTCGTAGGTGACGGTGACCTTCTCCGCGGTGCCGAGCGAACGGTCGACGACGTCGAGCAGCGCCTCGACCGTCGTCGGGGTGCCCTCGGGAGGCGTCGGGCCGCCGGCGTCGTTCGTGAGGTCGACCCCGGTCACGGTGGCCGTCCCGCCCCGGACCCGCACCCGCACGAGACCGGCGGACGTGCAGAAGCACGACCCCTCGACGACGAGGTCGTAGTCGGTCACGCCTGCGGCGGCCCAGGTGGCGCGGGCGCGGGCGAGCCGTTCGCGCGCGTCGTCCGTCTCGTCGGCGCAGGCCGCCAGCGGCCCCGCGAGCAGGAGCAGGCAGACGACGGCGACGAGCCGGGTCGGGCGTGTGCGCACGGCGGCCTCCCGCGTGGACGGTCCCGAGAAGTGTGCCCGGTCGCGCTGCTCGCTCTGCCATCAGGAGCAGGCCAGGGCCGAAGCATCCGAGCGTGTGCCCGAGCGTGGGGCCGAGCGTGGGCCGCAGCGGTCGTCGGAGCAGCCACGGACGCACACGCCCGGACCCACGCTCGCGCGCACGGCCCGGCACCGCTCGCTGATCGCCCGGGCCGGCCCGGTGCACGGGCGCCGTCCGGGCCACCGCCGCTAGCCTGTCCGGAATGAGCGCCGAGGTCCGGGATGTCGAGCTCCCGGAGGTCGAGGTCCGCGACCTCGTCGACGAGGACCTGCCCGCCGTCGTCCGGCTGTGGAACGGCACCCACCCGCACCTCGTCATGCAGACCGAGGAGCGGCTGCGCCACATCGCGCTCTCGGTCCCGCCGCAGGCGCGGCGGGTGCAGCGGGTCGCGGTGGCCGGCGGCCAGGTCGTCGGCTACGCCTCGGCGCGGCTCAACCTCGAGACCTCCGAACCGGGCCAGGGCCACGTCACGGTGGTCGTCGACGCAGGCCACCGGCGTCGCGGCATCGGCGGCGCGCTGCTCGCCGGGGCGCAGGCGCACCTGCTGGCCGCCGGCGCCACGACGCTGCACAGCCGCACCGGCGACGAGGCGGGCTCGGCGGCGTTCGCGCAGCGGCACGGGTTCACGGTGACCCGCCAGGAGCGTTTCCAGCGGGCGGACCTCACGGTGCTCGAGACGCTGTCGGGTGTCACCGACGCGCCGGGGCCGCCGGACGGCGTCCGCGTCGTCCCGGTGACCGGCCTCACCGCCGAGGCCGTGCACGCCTGCGACGCGGCAGCGACCCTCGACATGCCGGGCGACGTCACCTTCGACGCCATGGACCTCGACCGCTGGCGGGCCGACGTCTGGGACGCCCCGGGGTTCGACCGGGCCCTGAGCCACGGCGCGGTCGACGCGTCCGGCCGGGTGCTCGCGCTGGCCCTGCTCGAGACGAACCCGCAGCGCCGCGCGGTGTGGTCGGGGATGACCGGCACGCTCCGCGAGGCGCGCGGTCTCGGCCTCGCCCGCCTCGTGAAGATCGCGGCGCTGCGGGCCGCGGCGGCCGCCGGCTACACGCAGGCCTGGACCGGCAACGACGACTCGAACGCCGCGATGCGCGCGGTGAACACCCGGCTCGGCTACACCGTCGCCGTGACCGGCTGCGGCGTGCTGCGGCGGGTCCGGCCGACCGGGGCCTGACACTCCCCGAACACCCGCCGAACGGCACCGGCCTCGACGGGGCGGGGCCGCAGCGGCATCATGATCCGGGTGTCCGCGGGGGCACGACACTGCAGGGGACATCGGGGGAGGGATCCGGCTCGTGCGTGCGGAGCTGCCGCTGGGCACGCGCGACCCCCTGGAGGTCGACGGCTACCGGGTCGTCCGGCGGCTCGCCCAGGGCGGGCAGGGCGTCGTCTACCTCGCCCGGACGCCGGACGACGACCTCGTCGCGCTCAAGCTGCTGCACCCGGGCTGGCTCGAGGAGCCGACCGCCCGGGAGCGCCTCGTCAAGGAGATCGGCGCCGCCCGGACCGTGGCCCGCTTCTGCGTCGCCCAGGTGCTCGACGCGAAGGTCGACGGCGACACCCCGTACATCGTCAGCGAGTTCGTCGAGGGCCCGTCGCTCTCGCAGCACGTCAAGGAGCGGGGGCCGCTGCGCGGTGCGGCGCTCGACCGGCTCGCGGTCGCGACGGCGACGGCGCTCGCCGCGATCCACCGCGCCCGGATCGTGCACCGCGACCTCAAGCCCTCGAACGTCATGCTCGGCCCCGACGGGCCGCGCGTCATCGACTTCGGCATCGCCCGCGACCTCTCGCTGGAGACGACGTCGACGGGGCGGATCGTCGGCTCGCCGAACTACATGTCGCCCGAGCAGCTGTCCGGTCTCGTCGTCGGGCCGCCCGCGGACGTCTTCTCGTGGGGCTGCACCGTCGTCTTCGCGGCGACCGGCCGCTCGCCGTTCACCGGCGACACCCTCGTGGCGCTCATGTACCAGGTCGTCCACGCCGACCCGGACACCGAGGGCGTCCCGGAGCCGCTCCGCGGCCTCGTCGAGCGCTGCCTCGCGAAGGACCCCGACGCCCGGCCCACGTCGGAGCAGGTGCTCCTGGCGCTCCTCGGCGGCCCGGGTCTGCCGGCGGCGGCACCGGTCGAGGCGCCGGTCGACGCGCCGGCGGGACCGGCCGGCCCGGCGGACGCCGCGGCGCCGGTCGCGGCCCTCGCTATTACAACGTGGTCAGAATTTGCATCAACGTTTGGGTTCGG
>JACRAB010000008.1 GCA_016213575.1 Actinomycetota bacterium | reverse complement strand
GCGGCACGCGCCGGGCGGGTGCGCGCCCGGTCCCGGCGGTCGAGCAGGACGGCACCGAGGGACCCGAGCGCGACGAGCACGAGCAGCGTCGTGAGCCACCATGGCGGGGCGGGCCGGGTCCGGACCGGGAGCGGGGTCACGTACGGCTGGAGGACGAGGGTCTCGGCGGGCAGGCCGCTGCTGCGCAGCAGGCGCTCGAGCGGCGACGACGCGGCGGCGACGACGTCCCGGGCCACGCCGCCGGCGGTCTGCGCGGAGCCGGCGTCCACCGCGACCCCGACCGCGGGACCGCCCGCGGCACGCACCTCGACCCCGGCGGAACGAGCGCCCCGGACGGCGTCGAGCGCCTCGCCCTGCAGGGCGTCGACGACGAGCCGGCTCGCGACGGCCGGGTCCATCGTCGCGGCGGGCAGCCCGCCGACCTGGGCGACCGCGACGGCCTGGACGGCCTCGGCGCCCGACGGCGTCGTCCCGAGGGCCCGGGTGACCGTGACGACCCGCAGCCGGTACGCGGCCATCGCGGCGTCGACCTCGGCGGCGGTGACCTTCGGGCTCGCGGCGCCCGCCGTCTTGCGGACGCGCAGCCCTTCGGCGACCTGCACCCGCAGCGCGGCCGGCAGGCCCCGGTCGAGGACGGCGTTCGCGACGTCCTGCGCCGTGACGGAGTCCTCCGCGGTGACGGTGATCCGCAGCACCGAGGCCGGTCCCGGCTCGACGGCCACCGAGGCGCCGGCCGGGATCTTCAGCGCCTTGGTGGTCAGCGCCCGCGGGGCGACCGCGGTGGCGTCGGCGGCGACGTACACCGGGTTCGCGACGACGGGCACGGTGCCGCGGGCCTCGTAGTGCGGGCGGGCGACGTAGGCGGCGCAGGCGGCTGCCGACACGGCGAGGCAGACCGCGGCCGCGATGGTGCGGCGGCGCCCCGCGGCCCAGCCCGGGGCGGTCGCGCCCCCACGGTCCGTCGTCATTCGTCCTCCGTCAGCCCAGGCCGCCCCGCGGGTGCCGGCCCGGGCCAGGGAGGAGCGGGCGGATGGCGGACGGAGCGGGACGGTCCCTTCCGGGAAGGTAGCGCTTCGTAGTCATTCGCACACGTAAGGCGAACAGAGGAGGGCGGCGTGTCGCCGCGGCGCGCCGTGAGGGACACGCCGGAACCGCTGTGACGCAGGAGGAAAGGAGGTGCCGGTGGGACGTCAGCCGGCGACGTCAGCCGGCCGGCCCGTCGACCCGGGCCCCGGCCTGGTTCAGCGCCGCCCGCAGCGCCGCCTCGGCGTCGACGCCCTCGGCCCGGGCCGCGCGGACGACGGCGAGCAGGTCGGCGGCGACCCGGCCCTGCGGCGTCCCGGCGTCCGGCTCGACGTCGGCCGCCGCGGCGGGCCGCTGCTTCTCGACCCGGCCGAGCATCTTCTGCGCCCGCGCGAGCGCGGGCAGCGCTGCGGGGATGCCCTCGAAGACGCCGGTCCGCTGCTTCTCGGCGGCCTTGAGCGTCTCCCAGTTGCGCTCGACCTCGTCGGCCGTGCCGGCGTCGACGTCCGCGAAGACATGCGGGTGCCGGCTCACGAGCTTGGCGACGATGCCCGCGGCGACCTCGTCGATGCCGAACGGCTCCTCGGGGTGCTCCTGCGCGACCCGGGCGTGGAACGCCACCTGCAGGAGCAGGTCGCCGAGCTCCTCGCGGAGGTGGGCGCGGTCCCCCAGCTCGACCGCCTCCATGACCTCGTGGGACTCCTCGAGCAGGTACGGCAGGAGCGACTCGTGGGTCTGCTCGGCGTCCCAGGGGCAGCCGCCGGGCGAGCGCAGGGTGTCCATGACGGCGACGAGGTCGAGCAGCCGCGAGCCCGGGACGTCGTGGGAGCCGGTGAGCAGCTCGACCTCGGGCGGCCGGCTCGCGACGGCCCGCCGGGTCAGGTGCTCGGCGAGCGCGTCCGTGAGCCCCGGGTCGCCGTCCGGCGAGCCGAGCCAGACCACCGTGCGGCCGCCGTCCGACGCCTCGAGCAGCCGGCCCGCGCGCTCCGCGACGGGGACGTCCGCGAGGTCCTCGACGGCGACGCCGGCGTCCGCGAGCGCCTCGGGCCAGCCCGGTTCGAGGCCCGCCGCGAGCACCGTGCCGGCCTCGGTGAGCGCCTCCCACGCCGGCCACGACAGCAGCCCCGGGGCGACCCGGGGGGTCGTCACGAGGATGACGACCCGGCCGTCGACGTGCGCGTCGACCGGCTCGTCGACCTTCTCGTCGGCGCGCTCGCCCCCGGGCTGCGTCACGTCGTGGCGGTCCGGCGGGTCAGGAGGCCGCGGGCGACGGCGTGGCCGCCGGCTCCGCGGCGGACTTCACGAGCCAGTCCGGGTCGGACGGGTTGACCGGGAAGACGCCCTGCCCCTGCGGGTCGAACACCGTCTCGAGGCTGCCGTAGCGCGGGTTCACGGAGATCTTCGCGTCCTGCAGCTGCGTGGAGATGGCGTTCAGGGTCGCGACCGCCTCCTCCTGCGTCGGACCGGAGCCGTCCTGCTGCGGGAAGAGCTTCTGCCGCGCGAGGAAGGTCTGCACGAAGTCGAGGGTCGACGGCGAGGGCTCGACGCTCTTCGTCCGCGTGTTGACCCACTGGTTGTCGTTGACGAGGAACGTCTTCGCGTCGTCGACGGAGACGCCGACGCCCTTGTCGACCGCGGCCTGGACGAAGTACGGCTCGGTGATGAGGAAGCTGAGGACCGACCGCTGGTCGATGCTCTGCTGCAGCCCGGGGAGCATGTTCAGCTCCTCCGTCGCGGTCTGGAGCTCGGCGACGGAGATCCGCCGGTCCCCGACGATCGCCGCGGCGCCGGCGTCGATCCCGGCGCCGGAGCAACCGGACGCCGCGAGCACGGCCCCGGCGACCGACACGGCGGCGACGAACCTGCGGATGGTGGTGCGCGTGCTGCTGCTCACGACGGTCCCTTCTCGTCCCATGCCGCGACGATGCTAGCCGCCTCGCGCACCCGCACCGCGCACCGCCCCACCGCACGCCCCGCGCCACCTGCACCGCACGCCGCCCCCGCCGCACGCCGCCCCGTACACCCCGATCGCCGTCCGCATACCGGACCACCCGTACCGCCGGACGTCACAAGAGCGCTCCAACGCGCGACACGCCGCGTCCCTGGCGCGTTGGTGCGTCCGGCGGTACGCCCGTCTCGTGGTGCGGACGGCGTCCGCCGCGAGGGGCCGGGCGGCGCACCTGTGGATAACTTTCGAGGTCGTCGGCGGATCCGGGGCATCCTGTCGCCGTGACGGATCTTGCGGTGCCCGAGGTGGTCCGGCGGCTCGGCGGCCGGGCGCAGACAGCCGTTGTGCTGCAACGGGTCTCCCGGCGGGAGCTGGACCGCGCACTGCGCGTCGGGGACGTCGTCCGGGCGACCCGCGGGGTCTACGCGCTGCCCACCCTGCCCGCGCCACGCGCCGTGGCGGCACGCGTCCGCGGCGTCCTGTCCCACGCCAGCGCGGCCGAGCACCACGAGCTGAAGACGGTCACGCCGCCGGACCGGGTGCACGTGACGGTCGCGCCGGGTCGCAAGCCCCGGCCGGTGGACGGCGTCCGCTTCCACTACCGCACGCTCGCGCCCGACGAGGTGACCCGTCGTGGTGTGACGACCGTCCTGCGCACCGTCCTCGACTGCGCGGCGGTCATGCCGTTCCGGGAGGCGCTCGCCGTGGCCGACTCGGCACTGCGCCAGGACCTGCTGCTGCCCGACGAGCTGCTCGCCGGAGCGGTGGTGCTGCGAGGCCCGTTCAGCGCCGGTCCGCAGCGGGTCGCGCGACTGGCCGACGGGCGCGCGGCCAACCCTTTCGAGTCCGCGCTCCGCGCCGTCCTGCTCGACGCCGGGCTCGCGTTCACGCCCCAGGTCACCATCACCTCGGACACCTCGTCGGCCCGGGTCGACCTCGCCGACGCGCGGCTCCGGCTCGTCGTCGAGGGCGACTCGTACACCTACCACGGCACCCGCCCGGCGTTCACGGCCGACTGTGTCCGCTACGACGAGCTCGTGCGGGCGCGCTGGGTGGTGCTGCGGTTCGCCTGGGAACACGTCATGTTCGACGACCGCTGGCTCGTCGAGGTCGTCCGGGACGTCGTCGCCTGGCGCCGGCAGGAGCTCGGCCTCCGACGCCGGTAGGACTGCCGCCGTCCGGCGCAGCCGCCGTCCCTTCGCACCGTCCGAACCGCGAGACGGGAGTACCGCCGGACGCACCAACGCCGCCGGAACGCGGCGTGTCGCGCGGTGGAGCGCTCTTGTGACGTCCGGTGGTACGGCCGTCCCACGACACGGACGCCGGGCGGCGAGGCAGCCCGACGGCCGGCGACCGGCAGCCGGCGACCGGCGGCGTCCGCCGGCGGCGTCCGCCGGCGGCGTCCGCCGCGTCAGCGGCTCGCCGCGGCCACCCCGGCACCCGCGGCGATCGAGCCGAGGAACACCGCCTCGACGAGCTGGGTGGCCCAGTCGAGGACGGCGGTGTCACGCAGCGGCTGGCCGCCGACGCGGGCCGTCATCGGGCGCGGCACGAGGACCGTGCGGGTCGCCTCCTTGAGCAGCGTGCCGGGGTAGAGCCGCTTGAGGCGCAGCTGCGCCGAGTCCGGCAGGTCGACGGGGCCGAAGCGGACGTGGTTGCCCTGGACGCCGACGTCGGTGAGGCCGGCCTTGCGGGCGAGCAGCCGGAACCGGGCCACCGCGAGCAGGTTCTCGACCGGGGCAGGCAGCGCGCCGTACCGGTCCTCGAGCTCCTCGCGCACACCCTGGAGCTGCTCCGGCGACGTCACCTCGGCGATCTTGCGGTACGCCTCGAGGCGCAGCCGCTCCCCCGGCACGTACTCGTGCGGCAGGTGCGCGTCGACGGGCAGGTCGACCTTCATCTCGGCGACCTCGGCGTCCGCCTCGCCGCGGTACTCGGCGACGGCCTCGCCGACGAGGCGCACGTAGAGGTCGAAGCCGACGCCCTCGATGAACCCGGACTGCTCGCCGCCGAGCAGGTTGCCCGCGCCGCGGATCTCGAGGTCCTTCATGGCGATCTGCATGCCGGCGCCGAGGTCGGTGTGCTGCGCGATCGTCGTGAGCCGGTCGTGCGCGGTCTCGGTGAGCGGCCGCTCCGGCGGGTAGAGGAAGTACGCGTACGCCCGCTCGCGGCCACGGCCGACCCGGCCCCGCAGCTGGTGCAACTGGGACAGCCCCAGCAGGTCGGCCCGCTCGAGGATCAGCGTGTTCGCGTTGGAGATGTCCAGGCCGGTCTCGACGATCGTCGTGCAGACGAGGACGTCGAACCGCTTCTCCCAGAAGTCGACGATGACCTGCTCGAGCCGGTGCTCGCCCATCTTGCCGTGGGCGGTCTCGACCCGGGCCTCGGGCACGAGCTCGCGGATCCGGGCCGCGGCCCGCTCGATCGAGTCGACCTTGTTGTGGATGTAGAAGACCTGGCCCTCGCGCAGCAGCTCGCGCCGGATCGCGGCGCCGATCTGCTTCTCGTCGTAGGCGCCGACGAAGGTGAGCACCGGGTGCCGCTCCTCCGGCGGCGTCGCGAGCGTCGACATCTCCCGGATGCCGGTCACGGCCATCTCGAGCGTGCGCGGGATCGGGGTCGCCGACATCGCGAGGACGTCGACGTTCGTCCGCATCTGCTTGAGCTTCTCCTTGTGCTCGACGCCGAACCGCTGCTCCTCGTCGACGACGATGAGCCCGAGGTCCTTGAAGCGCACCTCGCCGCCGAGCAGCCGGTGGGTGCCGATGACGACGTCGACGCTGCCGTCGGCCAGGCCGGCGAGGACGGCGTTCGCCTGGGCGTCGGTCTGGAACCGGGACAGCGCCTTCACGACGACCGGGAAGTTCGCGTACCGCTCGGTGAGCGTCTCGAAGTGCTGCTGCACGAGCAGGGTCGTCGGCACGAGGACGGCGACCTGCTTGCCGTCCTGCACCGCCTTGAACGCCGCGCGGACCGCGATCTCGGTCTTGCCGTAGCCGACGTCGCCGCAGATGAGCCGGTCCATCGGGACCGTCTTCTCCATGTCGTTCTTGACCTCGTCGATGCACGCGAGCTGGTCGGGCGTCTCGACGTACGGGAAGGCGTCCTCGAGCTCGCGCTGCCACGGCGTGTCCGGCCCGAACGCGTGGCCCGTCGAGGCCATCCGCGCCGAGTAGAGCCGGATGAGCTCGCCGGCGATCTGCTTGACCGCCTTGCGCGCCCGGCCCTTCGTCTTGGCCCAGTCCGAGCCGCCCATCTTGTTGAGCCCGGGCAGCTCGCCGCCGACGTAGCGGGTCACCTGGTCGAGCGAGTCGCTCGGCACGAAGAGCCGGTCGCCCGGCTGCCCCCGCTTGGACGGCGCGTACTCGATGACGAGGTACTCGCGCGTCGCGCCGCCGACGGTGCGCTGCATCATCTCGACGTACTTGCCGACGCCGTGCTGCTCGTGGACGACGAAGTCCCCCGGCCGCAGCTGGAGCGGGTCGACGACGTTGCGCCGCCGGCTCGGCAGCCGGCGCAGGTCCTTCGTCGCGGACCGGGAGCCGGCGATGTCGGCCTCGGTGAGCAGCGCGACCTGGACGTCCTCGGCGATGAAGCCGTGCTCGGTGACGGCCGTCGTCACGTGGACGACGCCGGGCTCGGGGGCGACGTCCACCCCGATCTCGAGCCGGGCCGGGACGTCGGCGCCGGCGAGCACCTCGACCATCCGCTTCGCCGGGCCGGGGCCCTCGGTCGTCGCGACGACCCGCCAGCCGGCCGAGACGAGGGCGCGCAGGTCGGCGAGCGCCTTCTCGGTCTCCCCCGCGTAGCCGTCGACCTCGCGGGCACCGATCCGGATGACGTCCGCGTCGTCGCCGAGCGCGACGTCCATCTCGTCGACGAGGTCGGCGTCCCGGGCCAGCGACGTGATCGACCACCAGGGCCGGGAGGTCGCGCGGGCGTGCTCGCGCAGCCGGGAGAGGGTCCAGTCCGAGGACTCGGCGAGGTCGGCCTCGGCGAGCCCGGCCGGGACGGCGTCCGCCGGCAGCGCGGACAGGTCGACCGGGACGGCGTTGCCCGCCGATGCGTTCGCCCACGACGCCGCGAGGAACTCGTCGCTCGTCGCGACGAGGTCGTGCGCCCGGGAGCGGACCTTCTCCGGGTCGACGAGCACGACGACCGACCCGGCGGGGAGCAGGTCGAGCAGCGGCTCCATGCCGTCGACGAGCACCGGCGCGAGGGACTCCATGCCCTCGACGGCGACCCCGGCGGCGATCTTGGCGAGCATGTCCGCGACGCCCGGCAGCGCGGGCACGAGCGACTCGGCGCGGGCCCGGACGGCGTCCGTGAGCAGCACCTCGCGGCACGGCGGGGCCCACAAGCCGTTCTCGGCGACCTCGAGCGAGCGCTGGTCCGCGACGGAGAACCAGCGGACCTCCTCGACGGTGTCGCCCCAGAACTCCACGCGCAACGGGTGGTCCTCGGTCGGCGGGAAGACGTCGAGGATGCCGCCCCGGACGGCGAACTCCCCGCGCCGCTCGACCATGTCGACGCGCGAGTACGCGGCCCCGGCGAGCGCCTCGACGACCTCGTCGAGGTCGGCGTCCTGGCCGGGCTGCAGCCCGACCGGCGTGAGGTCCCCGAGGCCGCGGACGACGGGCTGCATGACGGCGCGGACGGGGGCGACGACGACGCTGACCCGACCGGCGACCGGGTCGTCCTCGCGCGGGTGGGCGAGCCGGCGCAGCACCGCGAGCCGCTTGCCGACCGTGTCGGCGCGTGGCGAGAGGCGCTCGTGCGGCAGCGTCTCCCAGGCCGGGAACTCCACGACGGTCTCGGGGTCGAGGTAGCAGCGCAGCGCGGCGGCGAGGTCCTCGGCCTCACGGCCGGTCGCGGTGACGAGCAGCACGGGGCGGCCGGCGCCGGTCGGTGCGGCGGCGGCGAGGGCGGCGACGGCGAGCGGCCGGACCCCCGTGGGGGCCACGACGTCGAGGGCGGCCACCGAGCCGGTCCGGGCGGTCTCGACGAGGGCGGCGACCCCCGGCTCGGACCGGACGGCGTCGAGCAGTCCGCGCAGGGTCATGCCTCTAGTTTCCCCTGTCCGCGAGGGTGCGGCGTCCAGGGGGTCGGTGCGGGGACCGTGCCGGGTCGGGCGGGCCCTCAGCCCTGCCGGACGGTCGTGCCCGGGGCGCCACCGGTCGGCGTCCGGCTGGTCACCGTCGCGCCAGGGCGGGCCACCGGCCGGGCCGGGACGACGGCCGGGACGACGCCGCCGGCCGGTCGGCCGTGCTGCGGGGTGACGGCGCCGGGGGCGCGCGGCGGGACCGGGGCGGTGAGCCGGCGGCGGTTGCGCGCGGGCCAGAGGACGGCGAACGCGAGCCCGAGGATCGCCCCGAGCCCGAGCCCGGCGGGGATCGCGACGAGCGGCTTCGGCGACGCCGGTGCGGTCGGCTCGACCGGCTTGTTGATGATCTCGCCGGCGGTGTTCGCGAGCAGCGACTCCAGGCTCCGGCGGCTCTGGACGAGCACGTCGAGCTGCGTCTGGAGCGCCGTCGTGGACTTCACGGCGATCTGCTTCTGCACCTCGTCGATGTTCTTGAGCACCTCGGCGTACTGCGTCTTGGCGACCGCCTGCTTGCTCTGCTTGCTGTACGTGAGGTAGCTGTCGGCGACCGTGGCGGCGCCGCGCACCGCCGCCGCCGGCGAGCCCGCCGAGTACGTGATGTCGACGTCCTGGGTGTCCTGCGGCGAGGAGACGGCGATCGAGCGCCGCACCGTGCGCATGTCGATGCCGAGGGTGTCGGCGGCGAGGGCGGCGACCGACGTCGACTGCACGACCTGCATCTCGGTCTGCATCGAGATGAGGTTGGACACGTTGACGTTGCCGGCGTACCGGTCCGCGACGACGGGCTCGACCTTGACCGAGGCGGTCGCCGAGTACGTCGGCGGGGTGAGCACGACGTAGGCCACCGACAGCAGGAGCCCGAGCATCATCGGGGCGACCGCGAGGACGGGACGCTGCCTGACGCGCGTCACGACGTCCCTGACGGTGAGCGCGCCGGTGATGTCCTCCATGCCTGCGGGCCTCCAGGTCGGTCCGGGCGTCCTCGTCGTCAGCCTGTCGTGTGGCACAGCCTAGGGCGGCTGCGGGGCGCACGGGCACCCCGGACCGGGATCTACCCCGTTCGCTCGGTTTGTCCGCGACTCTCCGCGAACGTGCCGACGGACACCCTGGCCTGCTGAAGACTGATCGGCACGTCCCCGCTAAGGCTGCACCCCCCCCCGGGCGATGAAGACAGGGACGGCGGACCGCCGAGCACCGCCCCAGCACGACCGCCGAGACGACCGACGAGGACGAGCGACCCGTGGAGGCCCGCACCGTGAGCGCGCTGCAGCAGGCGGGGGGCGTGTCCGTCGGCACGCTCGACCGCCGCGGCGCCCGGGCCGCGCGCGCGGGCGTGCTGCCGGCCTGGCCGGTCACGTGGCTGTTCGTGCTCTTCCCGCTGTGGTGGGTCGCCGGGCTGATGCCCTTCGTCATCCCGATGGCCGGCGCCGTCTGCCTGTTCCTCATGTCGGTGCGCGGCTCGATCCGGCTGCCCCGGATGTGGCTCCCGTGGACCGGCTTCATCATCTGGATGCTCGTCTCGGCGTCGATGATCGACACCGCGGGCCGGATGCTCGGCTTCGGTCAGCGCTGGACGACGCTCGTCGGCGCGAGCATCGTCGCCGTCTACGTCTACAACGCCGCCGAGCGGCTCACCCGCCGCCGCCTGCTCGGCGCGATGGCCTGGTTCCTCGGCTGGATCGCCGCCGGCGGCTACCTCGGGATGCTCTCCCCGTACACCCGGATCAACACCCCGATGCTGCGGCTCATGCCGCGCAGCATCGCCTCGAACGACTACGTCCGCGAGCTGCTGAGCCCCCGCTTCGCGGAGGTCCAGCAGCCGTACGGCGCGCCCTCCCCGTTCGTCCGGCCGGCGGCGCCGTTCCCGTACACGAACGGCTGGGGGCACGCCTTCGTCCTGCTCCTGCCGCTCGTGGTCGCGCTGTGGCTCATCGCCGACCGCCGGCTCCGGGTGACCCTCACGCTCCTCGTGCTGGCCGCCGTCCCGCCCGCCCTGGCGACCCTCAACCGGGGCATCTTCGTCGGCGTCGCGGTGGCGGCGATGATGACGGCGCTGCGGCTGCGGCGGCGGATCCGGCTCGGGCACGTGCTGCTCGCCGCGGTCCCGCTCGGGGCGGCGGCGCTGTTCGTGCTGAGCACCGGGGCCCTCGACCGGATCTCGCAGCGCACCTCGACGAGCTCGACGACGGCCGACCGGGCCTCGATCTACCGGGAGGCCTTCGACCGCACGCTGGACTCGCCGCTGCTCGGCTACGGCGCGCCCCGGCCCTCGGAGCTGCTCGGCGTGAGCGTCGGCACCCAGGGGCACTTCTGGTACGTCATGTTCTCCCACGGCTTCGTCGGGCTGGCCCTGTTCCTCACGACGATCTGGGGCCTGGCGATCACGACGCGGCGCACCACGGACCTGCCGGGCGCCTTCGTCCACATGACGCTCGTCGTCGTCTCGGTGATGCTCATGTTCTACGGCCTCGACGGGATGAACCTGCTCATCGTCCTCGTCACGGCGGCGCTGCTGCTGCGCCGCGACGACCCGGTGCGCTCGGACGCCCCGGTCGTGCCGGAGCGGGTCGTGCGCCGGCACGGCGTCCCGCCG
The DNA here is from genome assembly GCA_016213575.1 of Actinomycetota bacterium. Lineage (GTDB taxonomy): Bacteria > Actinomycetota > Actinomycetes > Actinomycetales > Kineosporiaceae > R-H-3. Next base: position 526 of record JACRAB010000008.1, on the reverse strand, counting down.
CACCGGGAGAGCCACCTGGAGCGCAGCCTGCGCTGGCCCGACGTCGGGATCCCCGCGCCGGGGCGGCCCGCGCCGCCGCCGCGCCCGACCGGAGGAGCGCCGTCGTGACGACCACCGCAGGCCGGGTCACCATCGAGCTCGGCCCGTCGTCGCCGCGCGTCGACGCCGCGACCGCCCAGCTGCGCCACCTGGTCCCAGTGACCGGGGTCGACGTCCACGTCGGCTACGGCCCGCCGCCGGACGGGTACCGGGTCGTCGACGCCTGGCGGGTCATCCCGTCGGCCGCCCGCCCGCTCTTCCTCGTGCCCGTCGACGCGGGGGCCGCGCGCCGGCTGCTCACGTCGCACAACCGGCTGCGCGGGCCCAAGGTGCGTGCGGCCCGGACGGCGGCCTCGCTCGCGGTCGCCGGTCTCGCGGCCGTGTCCGGCGAGCGCACCGTGCTGCGCGCCAGCGTGCCCAGCGACGTCCCCGACGACGCCGTCGACGCCGCGCTCGTGACCCGGCACCTGCGCCGGCACGTCCCCGG
>JACRAB010000197.1 GCA_016213575.1 Actinomycetota bacterium | reverse complement strand
GTGACGCGCTGGGCCGCCGGGGCCGACCCGTTCGCCCTCCTCGACGCGTGCGCCGCGGTGCCGGCCCTCGCCGTCGTCTCCTCGCTCAGTCTCAGCCCCACCCGGCTCGGGGTGCCGGGGGTCGCCGCGACCGTCCGGGTGGCCGTCCGGGAGGCCGACCGGGCCGTGACCGACGACGCCGTGCGGCGCGCGGCTGCGGCGGCCGGTGGCCGGGTGGAGCGGCTCGACGGGGAGCACCTGCCGGCCGTGCTCGCCACGCTGCCCGTCGGTGGCGTCCGATGACCCGCGCGGCTGCCGTGCCGGGGCCGGCTCCGGGTACGGGGGTCTTCACGTCCCGCCGCGGTGGTGTGGAGGCGGCCTCGCTGCACCTCGCGCCGGACGGCGTGCTGCTCGGTCACGACGGCGGCGGCCAGGACGTGCGGCTGCACCTGTTCCGCGAGCAGGTCGGGGCCGTGCTGCTCGTGGGCGACCTGCGGGCGGCCGCCGTGACGGTGGCGCTCGTGCTGAGGAGCGGTGCGCGGGTCTGCGTCCTCACCGGCCGTCGCGCGGCATGGCAGGCGGTGGCCGACGCCCTGGGCGTGACGGACCCGGAGCTCGAGCTGCGGCCGGCGGACGCGCCGCCACCGGAGACGGGCACGTTCGCCGAGCCCCTGCTCATGCTCCAGGACGCCGGTGCCTCGGCGTCGCCGATCCGCCCGGCCCCGGGCCCGTGGCGCACCGCGATGACAGTGGTGGACGGCGTCACCCCCGGCGTGGTCGCCACCGCCCGTGGCGCGCACGTCGTGCTGTCGCAACGGCTCACCCGGAGCGCCGCCCGCACCCTGGTACGCGACGGCCTCGGCCTGGACCAGGCCCCGGCCGACGAGCTGGCCCGGCTGGAGAACGGCGTGCTGGCGGTCATGACCCGGCAGAGCTTCCTGCCGGTGGTGCTCGACCTTCCGGCGGAGGACCTGCAGGCGGTGCTGGCTGCGTCGGCTCAGCCGCCGAAGCCGCGCGCCCGGGCGAAGAGCCCGGTCACCTGAGCCGCGAGCGGGAAGACGGCCGCCAGCACGAGGAAGTCGACCACGTCGTAGAACCGGCCCCAGTACGGCGACGGCGCGCGGCCCGGGGCGAGCAGGGCGAACGTCGCCAGCAGGCCGGCCGCCGCGACCAGGGCCGCGGCCGCTCTGACCTGGGTCCCGGGCGGGGCGCCGAGCGTCAGGTGCAGGCCCACGACGACCGCCCCGGCAGCCCCTCCGGCGAGCAGCACGAGGCGCTGGCCGCGGCTGCGCATCGGCGTCCGTGCCCGCAGCACGAGCCCTCCCGACAGGCAGGCGGCCAGCGCGACCCGCCACCCCCCGCCGGTGACGGCGAGCACGGCGGCGCTCCCGAGCACCAGGGTGGCGGCACCGGCCAGCAGACCGGTGAGGTAGCCGGCGGCCAGCACTGCCTGGCGCTCGATCTCCGCCTCGGGCGTGAGCGGCGTCCGGGTCCGGAACTCCTCGAGGTCGCCCGGCACCGAAGGGATGCGCACCCGGGCCAGCCGCAGCGCCGCGGCCGGCAGGGTCGGCCACAGCAGCACCAGCACGGCACCGAGGACGGCCGCCGACGTCGACGCCCGGGCGCCCGTGGCCAGGGTCGCGGTGAGGGCGACGGCGAGCACCGCGGAGGTGACGGCGGTGGCGACGAACGCCGCCACGCCGTCGGCCACCGCGACGGCCAGGACGACGGCCACGACGCCCACGCAGACCACGGCGCCGAGCAGACCCAGCCCCGGCAGTCGCGTCGGTCCGGGCGCGTCACCGCCGAACGCGGCCGCGCCGGCCACGGCCGCGTGCACCAGTGCCCCGGCGCCCGCACCGGCGCCTGCCCCGGAGTCGCCGACCACCCGCGAGAGCACGGCGGCGCCGGTGACCAGGGCGAGGCAGAGCGCAGCGGCCGGGGTGAGCAGCGCCGACCACGGCGGTGCCGCCACCACCAGGAGCACGGCGGCCGTCACCACCAGCACGAGTGCGGCGGCCAGGCCCGAGCGCCGGGTCGCGGCGGGCGACCAACCACCCGGCAGGTCGTCGGTCTTGCCGGCGAAGGCGTCGATGATGTCGTCGAAGACGGCCGGCGGCATCCGCTGGCTGCGGGGCAGCAGGTAGAGCAGCTCGCCGTCGGCCAGGCCCAGGGCCCCCACCGTGCGCGCGGTGTCGAACGGGTCGCGGCCCAGCCTGCTCAGCAGCCACCCGCCGGAGGTCACGGCCGGGTCGTCGGCGGGCATCCCGAGCAGGTGGGCGAGCTGCGGGACGAGCTCGGAGACGGTGGCGTCGGCGGGCAGCGCGACGTCCACGCGGGCGTTCGGTGCGACCACCGTGACCCGGCGGGGAGGGCTGAGCGTCTCCGACATGGCCCGCAGTATCACCGCGCCCGGGCCGGTGCGATGTCGGCGGAATTGCCGTCGGGGCCCGGCCGGGCCCGACCTACGCTGCCCCGGTGCCGATCTCCTTCCGTCGACCGCCTCGGGTCCGGGTACCCGAGCCACCGACCGCGGAGATGACCCTGCAACCCCCGCCGACCCTGCCGCGCAGCGTCGGGAACCCGGGTGCGACCCAGCTCCTCTTCATGCTCCCGATGCTGCTCGGCATGGGGGCGATGTCCTTCGTCTACATGGGGCGGGGGACGGCCAACGGCGGGGCGGGCGGCGGCACCACCACGGTCTTCGCGCTTCTGTTCGGTGCCGTGATGATCGGCACCGTCGTGATGTCGCTCGGGCGCGGCGGGATGGCGAAGAAGGCGGCGATCAACGACGAGCGCCGCGACTACCAGCGCTACCTCGCCACGGTTCGCAAGCAGGTCACCAAGGTGGCGGCGGCCCAGCGCTCGGCCCAGCTGTTCCGCAACCCCGAGCCGGGAGGACTGTGGGCGATCGCCGTCAGCTCGCGGCTGTGGGAGCGGCGGCGCCTCGACCCCGACTTCGCGCAGGTCTACGTCGGCTCGGGCCCGCAGCGGCTGTCGGCGCCGCTCACGGTGCCGCAGACCGCGCCGGTGGACGAGCTCGACCCGGTCTCGTCGACGGCCCTGCGCTCATTCATCCGGGCGCACGCCACCGTGCCGGACCTGCCGGTCGTGCTGTCGCTGCGTTCCTACCCGCGGGTGCGGGTGTCCGCGTCGCGTGCCGACGGGCTCGACCTGGCCCGAGCGGTGATCGCCTCGCTGGTCACCTTCCACTCGCCCGACGACCTGCGGGTGGCGCTGTGCCTCTCGGACGCCGCGGCGCCCGACTGGGACTGGGCGAAGTGGCTGCCGCACGCCGGTCTGCCGAAGAAGTGGGACGCCGCCGGCCCGGTGAGGATGGTCGCCGACAGCCTGGTGCAGCTCGAGGAGATGCTCGACGACGAGCTCGCCGCCCGGCCCCGCCACATCGGCCCGGTCGTCGACGGCTTCGACGCCGCGCACCTCGTGGTGGTCGTGGACGGCGGATCGTGGAGCCCGGCGGCCCGGCTGGCCTCCGAGGGCGGGGTGCAGGGCGTCACCGTGGTCCTGCTCGACCCCGAGCAGGACCCGGGCCGCCCCGCGGAGAGCAGCGCGTTGCGCCTGGTGATCGAGGACGACCACCTCGGCATCCACACCCGAGCCGGGGTCCGGCTCGTCGGCCGCCCCGGGCGGATGGCCGGCGAGGAGGCCGAGACCCTCGCCCGGCTGATGTCCTCGCTGTACACGCCGGGTTCGCAGGCGTCGGGCGGGGGCCCCACCGCGTTCGGGCTCACCGAGCTGCTCGCGATCGACGACGTCCGCGCCATCGACCTCGACGAGCTGTGGAAGCCGCGGTCGCCGCGCGACCGGCTGCGGATCCCGATCGGCGTCGGGCAGTCCGGCGAGCGCGTCGAGATGGACTTCAAGGAGTCGGCCGAGGAGGGCATGGGCCCGCACGGCCTGGTGATCGGCGCCACCGGCTCGGGCAAGAGCGAGCTGCTGCGCACACTGGTCTGCGGCCTGGCCCTGACCCACTCCTCCGAGACGCTGAACTTCGTGCTCGTCGACTTCAAGGGCGGTGCGACCTTCGCCGGTCTCAACGAGCTGCCGCACACCGCCGCCGTCATCACCAACCTGGCCGACGACCTCACCCTCGTCGACCGCATGCAGGACGCCCTGCACGGCGAGCTGGTGCGCCGCCAGGAGGTGCTGCGCGACGCCGGCAACATCGCGTCGGTCCGCGACTACGAACGCGCCCGCGAGGCCGGCCGCGAGCTCGAGCCGCTGCCCACGCTCATGGTGATCATCGACGAGTTCAGCGAGCTGCTGACGAGCAAGCCCGAGTTCATCGAGCTGTTCGTGATGATCGGACGCCTGGGACGCAGTCTCGCCGTGCACCTGCTGCTGGCCTCCCAGCGCCTCGAGGAGGGCCGGCTGCGCGGGCTCGACAGCCACCTCAGCTACCGGGTCGGGCTCCGGACGTTCTCCGCCGCGGAGAGCCGCGCAGTGCTCGGTGTGCCGGACGCCTCCGAGCTGCCGCCGGTACCGGGCGTGGCCTACCTCAAGTACGACACCACGGGCCTCACCCGGTTCAAGGCCGGCTACGTCTCCGGCGGCGTGCCGCGCGCCGCGGGGGCGCCGGCCCCCGCTCCGCGGCGCGGCCGTCCCGTCGTGCCGTTCTCACTGGGTCCGGCGGGTCCGGTCGTCGCCGGTCCGGGACCGGTCGCGGCGGCGGACGCGGGGTCCGAGCTCACCCGCCCGGCGCCGCCCGACGAGGACACGGTGCTCGACGTCCTGGTCCAGCAGATGGCCGGCAAGGGCCGTCCCCCGCACCAGGTCTGGCTGCCGCCGCTGGCGGTCACTCCCGAGCGTGGCCTCCACCCCGTCGGCTGGCCGGGCAACGGCCAGCTCACCGTGCCGATCGGCATCGTCGACAAGCCGTTCGAGCAGCGGCGCGACCTGCTGTGGGCACAGCTCGCCGGCGCCGCCGGGCACATGGTCGTCGTCGGCTCGCCGCAGAGCGGCAAGAGCACGCTCCTGCGCAGCTTCGTCGGGGCGATGGCGTTGTCGCACACGGCGTCCGAGGTGCAGTTCTACTGCCTCGACTTCGGCGGCGGCACCCTCGCCGGGCTGGAGGGCCTGCCGCACGTCGGCGGCGTGGCCGGGCGTCGCGACGCGGAGAAGGTCTCGCGGCTGGTGGCCGAGATGACCGCGCTGCTCGACAGCCGCGAGCGGCTGTTCGCCGAGCAGCGGATCGACTCGATGGCCACCTTCCGCAACCGCCGCGTCCAGGGCCTTCAGGAGGAGCGCCCGTTCGGTGACGTGTTCCTCGTCGTCGACGGCTGGATGGTGCTGCGGCAGGAGTACGAGGCGCTCGAGGAGGCGGTCACCGCGCTCGCCGCCCGCGGCCTCGGCTACGGCATCCACGTGGTGCTCACGGCCAACCGGTGGATGGAGGTGAGACCGGCACTGCGCGATCTCGTCGGGACCCGCTTCGAGCTGCGTCTGGGCGACCCGGGCGACTCCGAGATCGACCGGCGGACCGCCGCCAACGTGCCGGAAGGAGTGCCAGGGCGCGGCCTCACCCGCGAGAAGCTGCACTTCCTCGGCGCCCTGCCGCGGGTCGACGGCCGCGGCACCACCGACGACCTCGGCGGGGCGGTAGCCGCCTTCGCCGACGCCGTGGCCGCCGCCTGGAAGGGGGCACCCGCGCCGCCGGTGCGCCTGCTGCCCCAGCGGATCGCCGTCGAGGACCTGCCACCGGTACGGCCCGAACCGCGGCCGGGCGAGCTGCGGGTACCGCTCGGGCTGGACGAGGCGACGCTCACCACGATCGACCTGGACTTCGCCGAGGACCCGCACTTCTTCGCGTTCGCCGACGCAGGGTCGGGCAAGAGCGCCCTGCTGCGCAGCCTGCTGCGCGGCATCGTCGCCTCCCAGGCCTCGGACCGGGCCAGGGTGCTGGTCGTCGACTACCGCCGCTCGCTGCTCGGCGAGGTACCGGAGGGCCACCTGATCGGCTACGCGGGATCCGAACCGGTGCTGTCCGACCTCATGGCCAAGGCCGCCGTGACCCTGCGGGGCCGGATCCCGGGGCCGGACGTGACCCCGGACCAGCTGCGCACCCGCAGCTGGTGGACCGGGCCGGAGCTGTACGTCGTCGTGGACGACTACGACCTGGTCTCCGGCTCGGCCCGCAACCCGCTGGCCGGCCTCGTGGAGTTCCTCCCGCAGGCCAAGGACATCGGCCTGCACCTGCTGCTGACCCGGCGCAGCGGCGGGGCCGGCCGTGCGCTCTACGAACCGGTGCTGCAGCGCCTGCGCGAGCTCGGTTCGCCCGGCATGGTGATGTCCGGCAGCAAGGACGAAGGGGTGCTCCTCGGCACCGTCAAACCCACGCCGATGCCTCCCGGCCGGGGCCTGCTCGTGAGCCGCCGCCACGGCACGCGACTCGTGCAGGTGGGCTGGTCGGCACCGTCGTCCGGCTGACCCGTCATGCCCAGGACCTGTGGCGAACCGCTGTCCTGACGGCAGTTTTGCGGTGCGGACCCGGTGAGGTTTGCCGGTGCCGGTCTGGCAACTGTGCCGTACGGGCCGGGCCCGGCCGCTGGCTAGATTCCAGCTGTCCGCTCGGGGCGGTCCCGGACCGCACCCCACCCCGTCGTCGATCCGGCGGGACTCGCGGCCGACGTACCGCGGCACGCAGAGGGCGCGCCCGTTCGGGAAGGAGTCCTGGACCATGTCCAACCCCGGCTTCCACATCAGTGAGCAGACGCTCACCGGAGCCATCAACGGCGTGAACACGGCCGCGGCGAACATGCGCTCGGCCATGAGCACCATCGAGGGGCAGCTCGCCGCGCTCAACGGCAGCTACCAGGGCCAGCAGAAGGTCGCCTTCGACAAGGTGCAGACCACGGCGCAGGACTTCGGTGCCCGCCTGGGCAGGGACCTGACGACCATGGAGCAGCTCATCACCGAGGCCGGCCGGAGCTACGGCGGCGGTGACGCCGACGTCGCGGAAGCGCTGGCCAACCTGGCCAACCACGACCCGTCCGGCTACGCCGGCGGCGCCGGCCTCGGCATCTGACGACCCTCGCGACCGAACCGACGAAAGGACCGTACCGACATGGCCATGGGAACCGACGTCGTCCAGGTGGACTTCGCCAAGCTCGCCCAGGCGGCAGGGGACCTCGACGCCCTGAGCCGCACGCTGCAGGGCCACCTCGACCAGCTGCGCGGCGACGTCAAGCCGCTGCGCGACCTGTGGGTCGCCTCGGGCTCCGAGGCCGCCGCCTCGTGGGACAAGGCGGACCACGACCTCCAGAACCTCATCGACGGCCTGTCGTTCTACGCCAAGGACTTCGGTGCGCGGACGCAGACGGCGATGGAGACCCAGCAGCGCGGCGAAGTCAGCCGTTCGTCGATGTTCGCCTGACACGTCGCCGGAGGAGGTGCCGTGAACCACTCGGAGCGGTCCTACCAGATCCACCTGGACTCGCTGCTCGGGTTCGCCGGGGAGCTGCAGCGTGAGCTGGAGGCCCTGATCCGGCTCGGCGGCGACCTCGACGGACTGCGTTCCGGGACCGACGACCTCTCGGCCCTCGGCGACTTCGTCGAGGCGCACTGGCTGATGCAGCGGCACCTGGACGCCCTCGACGACATGGACGAGCTGGTCCGGGAGGTCCGGGACACGGTCGCGTTCGCGGGCGACGTGACGATCTGGGTGGCCGAGCAGTACGCCGACCACGACCGCCACATCGCCGACGACTTCACCCGGCTGCAGTCCAGGATCGACGCGGGAGGGTACGTCTGATGCGCGATCACCGTCACGACGGCGACCACAAGGGCGAGTGGCACCTCACCCCGTACGAGAGCTGGAGCCACGGTGCCCTCGTGCACGTCGTCATGCGCGGCAGCCCCTCGAAGGTCGCCTCCGTGGGGCACGAGTGGGACCGGGTCGGCAAGACGCTCGACGACCGCGCCGACTCCCTGGAGACCGCGCTCACCGCGCTCAGCAGCAGCTGGCGGGGGGTCGCGTTCGACCAGTACCGCACGATGGTCGTCGACATCGTCGCGGCGTCCCGGCTGCTGGCGAGGACGTCGCAGGAGCTGCGTGACCTCATCTACGCCAACTCCGAGGTGCTCGCGAAGGCGCAGTCCCTCATCGCGGCGCTGCCGCCGGACGACGACGAGACGACCACGACGAGCCTGTCCGGCGACTGGGGCGTGGTCCGGGTGCATGCCACCGGTGGCCCGGTGACCGTCGACGTCTCGTCCGGCGGTGCCTGACCGCGCCCGTCGCCCCTGTCCCCCGGACCCGACCGAGGAGGAGCCCCGTTGGGAACCTCGCAGCAGCAGGCAGCCCGGATCGTCCGCGACCTCGTCAGCGGGTACGCGGCGACCCACGACACGGTCACCGCGGCGACGGACACCGCGAGCGTCCAGCTGTCCGGCCGGCCGGCCGCGACCTCGCGCCGGATCGCCGCGGAGCGGGCGATCGCTGCCGGCGGCACCGTGGTGGTCGGCGCCGGCACCGCCGGCGGCGCCTTCGCCGGCGGCCCCGGCGGGCTCGCGCCCACCTCGGGGGCGGGCGCGGGCGTGGTCACGCCGGCGGCCGGGGCG
>JACRAB010000007.1 GCA_016213575.1 Actinomycetota bacterium | reverse complement strand
GGTCGCCGGTGCCGGCGGCGGTCGCCCGGACGACGGGCGCGGGGTGCTTGACGCCGTAGAGCGTCGAGACCCAGCCGTCGTCGACGCGGACGTCGGCGCCGGCGGGCACGTCGAGGAGCATCGCGGCCGGCGTGCCGGCGGTGACGACGGTGCGCCGTGCCCCGCTGCCCGGGGGCAGGTCCGCGACCGACGCCGTGACGCCCGCCGGCAGGTGCCAGGCGACCTCGGCCGTGTGCTCGCCGGTGTCACCGGGCAGCGGTGCGACGCGGTCGACGACGAGCAGGTACTGCCGCCGGACGAACACGACGACCCGGGTGTGCACCGGGGTGTACTCGTCGCTGTCGACGGCCGCGGCGACCCAGTCGCCGTCCCGGCCGACGTGGACCGCACGCGACCGGACGACGGCGTCCGGGCCGTGCTTGTTGCGCGAGAGGTAGCGGGTCTGGTCACGGCCGTCGACGGTCACGGTGTTGTGCGCCCGGGTCGTCTTGAACGTGTGCCGCCAGTCGACGCCGTCCGCGTCGAGGTCGCCCGAGTACGTGTAGCGGCCCGGGTCGACGAGCGCCGGGGCGCCGTCGCAGTGCAGGACGACGCTCAGCGCGTCGTAGTGCGCGTGGGCGCCCTCGCCGAGCAGGGCGGAGTCGACGAGGACGTGCGTGCGCCGCTCGTACCCGGCACCGCCGGCGGCCGGGTCGGACGCGTCGGTGGTGTCGGTGAGCACGGTGTAGCCGGCGTCCGGGAAGTCCCGGGACGGCACGTCGGGCCGGTGGCCGCGGGTGCCGCGGGAGCCGACCCAGGTGAGCCCGGGGTCGTCGAAGAGAGCGCCGGCGCCGAGCAACAGCGCCGCGTGGTCGCCGTCGTCGGAGTCGCCGAGGAGCGGGATGTGCCCGTCCGGCCACGTGAGCCACGCCGACCACTGCGTCATGGCATGGATCCGGCGCAGCAGCGCGGGGTCGAGCGCGATCCGGTTGCGGGCCGCGAGGGTCGCGACGTCGAGCGCGGTCTCGGCGACGAGCTGGTGGTAGTGCGTCGCCATCTCGACGTGGACGCCGTCGGGCAGGATCTCCCGCAGGAGGTTGTCCTCGAGGAGCCGGACCGCCTCGGCGACAAGGGCTTTCGCGCCCGGGGCCTGCGGCACGCAGACCCCGGTGAGGAAGACGCTGTGCAGCTGGAACGTCCGGTGGTTGCGCACCGGCTTGAGGTGCGTCGAGACGTAGTGCGCCTCGTGGCCCATCCGGTCCACCCACGCGCGGAGCAGGTCGTCGTCGACGGCGCCCGCGGCTGGCCCGCCGTCGAGCAGCCCGCGGCCGTGCGCCTCCCGCAGCAGGAGCAGCGACTCGACCCACGAGCGCAGCCGGAGCGCCTCCACCTGCGCGTCGCTCACGACGATGAAGCCGGTGCCCATCCGGGTGAGCCAGGTGCGCAGCAGCCGGGCCCAGGTGGCGAGGTACGCCGGGTCGCCGGTCGCGAGCAGGCCGTGGAGCAGGTTGCGCCCGAAGTAGTGCTTGTGCTGGGCGATCTGCCATTCCTTGTCGCTGCTCGGGTTCCGCTCCCAGTCCGGGTCCGGGCCGAGGTCGTACTCCTCGCCGACGAGCAGCCAGCGCCCGGCGAGGACGCTCCGCGCGTCGTCGAGCATCGCCGCCGTCGCGACCGGCGGGTCGGGCAGGACGACGGAGGTGTCCGTGAGCAGGGCGGTGCCGTACGGGCCGGTCACCGGGCGGCCCCGGCGCCGGCGTAGAGGTCGGCGAGCGCGCCGACGTTGCGGCGCAGGGCGAACAGCGCCTCGGCGCGGCTGCGGGCGGCGGTCGCGAGGGCGTCCCGGCCGGCCGGGTCGTCGAGCAGCCGGGCGAGCGCCGCGGCGAGCGCCTCGGGGGAGCGCTGCGGGACGACGACCCCGCTCACGGCGTCCTCGACCATCTCCGGCAGGCCGTTGACGTCGGTCGCGAGCACCGGCAGGCCGTGCGCCATCGCCTCGATGACGACCGTCGGGAGCGCGTCCCGGTCGCCGTCCGCGGTGACGACGCAGGGCACGGCGAGCACCGCGGCCGACCGCATCGCGGCGGCGACCGCGTCGCCGTCCGCGGAGCCCGGCATCGACACCAGGTCCGCGACGCCCAGGTCCGCCGCGAGCGCCGTGAGCGGGCCGCGCTCGGGACCGTCGCCGACGAACGACACGGCGACGTCCGTGCCCTGCGCCCGCAGCACGGCGAGCGCCCGGAGGAGGTCGTCGAAGCCCTTCTTCGGCACGAACCGGCCGACGGCGAGCACGGTCCGGGTGCGGTCCGCGGCGCGCGGCCCCGGCGCGATCCCGGTGACGTCGACCCCGTTGTAGACCCGCACGACCCGCGCCCCGGGGGCCATCGCACCGAGCACGCCGACGTTCCCGTCGGTCACGGTGACGACCGCGGCGGCCCGGGTCAGCAGACCCGCGAGGGCGGCGGTGTCGACGTCGGCGCGGTAGATGTCGGTGGCGTGCGCGGTGAGGCTGAAGGGCACCCCGGCCGCGGTTCCGGCGGCGTCCGCGACCCGGGCCGCCCAGCCGGCGAAGTGCGCGTGGAGGTGGGTGAGGCCGTGCCCGGCGACCGCCGCGGCGACGGCCTCGGCGGCCGGGCCGGCGTCCGCGCCGACGTACGTCACGGGGGCGCGCAGCCGCGCCACGGCCGGGTGGGTCAGCTCCTCGCCGCCGTCCCGGCCGGCGAGGACGACGACGTCGACGCCGCGCCGTTCGAGCTCGAGGAGCTCGTGGAGCACGAAGGTCTGGGACAGCCGCGGGAACCGCTTGAGAACGTAACCGACCCGCACGCCGCTCACGATATCGGCAGGGCCTGCGCACGCGGGTAGGTCCGGGCGGTCCCGAGCACGTCGACCTGGACGACGTCCCCGTCGGCGGGCAGGTCCGCCCCCGCCACCCGGGCCCGGACGAGCTCCCCGGTGACGAGCCGGACGTCGACGAGCGCGTCGTGCCCGAAGTACTCGATCCGTTCGACGACACCGAGCCGGGCCGCGTCGACGGTCGGCGGCTGCCCGCGCCGGCCCACCGGCGACAGGGTGAGCTGCTCGGGCCGCAGGACGACCTCGACCGCCCCCTCCGCCGCCGGCGACGCCGCCGGGACCGCCCCGAGCACGCAGCGCGCGACGCCGCCCGTGACCGTGCCCGGCAGCACGACCGCGTCGCCGAGGAACTCGGCCGCGGGCCGGTCCACGGGGTGCGCGTAGGCCGCGGCGGGGGCGTCGACCTGGACGACGCGCCCCTCGCGGACCAGCGCGACCCGGTCGGCGAACGACAGCGCCTCGCCCTGGTCGTGGGTCACGAGGACGACGGTCACGCCGGTCGCGGCGAGCGCCTCCTTGACCGCGGCGCGGGTCGAGGAGCGCAGCCCCGCGTCGAGCGCCGAGAACGGTTCGTCGAGGAGCACCAGGCGCGGCCGGCGGGCCAGGGCACGGGCGAGCGCGACGCGCTGCTGCTGGCCGCCGGACAGCTCGGACGGCCGGACGCCGGCGACGCCGCGGTCCAGGCTCACGAGCTCGAGGAGCGCCTCCACCCGGGCCCGGGTCGCCGTCCGGTCCCGGCGCTGGGCCCGGCCGAGCCCGAAGGACACGTTGTCCGCCACGGACAGGTGCGGGAAGAGCGCGCCCTCCTGCGCCACGTAGCCGACCGGCCGCCGCTCCGGCGGCATCCAGACCGGCCCCCGGGCGGGCGTGCCCGCGGCCGCGACCCGCTCGCCGTCGATCGTCACGCTCCCGGCGTCCGGCCGGACGAACCCGGCGACGGCGCGCAGCAGCGTCGTCTTGCCGCAGCCGGACGGCCCGAGGACGGCAGTCGTCGTCCCGGGCTCGACCTCGAGGTCCACGCCGCGCAGCACCGGGTCGCCGCCGAACCCGGCGACGAGGCCGTGCACGGCCAGGGCGGCGGTCGGTGCGGCGGTCGGTCCGGCGTTCGGTCCGGCGGTCGGGAGAGCGGTCATCGGCGGACCTCCTCGTCGGGGCGGCGCAGGAGCAGCCAGATGAGCGGTGCGGACAGCGCGACCATGAGCGCGGCGTACGGGGCCGCCGCGGCGTAGTCGAGCGAGGCGCTCGCCGACCAGAAGCCGGTCGCGAGCGTCCGGGTGCCGGTCGGGGCGAGGAGCAGCGTCGCGGTGAGCTCGGTCGACGTCGCGACGAGGACGAGCGCGAACCCGGCGAGCGCCCCGGGCAGTGCGAGCGGCACGACGACCCGCAGCAGCGCGCCCCAGGGGCCGACGCCCAGCGCCCGGGCGGCCTCGGCGAGCTCGGGCGGGGCCTGGGCGAGGGCGGCGCGCAGCGAGACGACGGCGCGGGGGAGGAACAGGACGACGTACGCGGTGACGAGCAGCGCGCTCGACTGGTAGAGCGCGGGGACGTTGCGGACGGTGAGCGTCACGAGCGCGAGGGCGACGACGACGCCCGGCAGGGAGCTCGCGACGTACGTGGCGCGCTCGACGAGGGCGGCGGCCCGGCCGCGGCGCCGGGTGACGAGCCAGGCGACGGGAAACGCGGCGAGCACGGTCACCGCCGCGGCGGTCACGGCGAGCCCGACGGTGGTGAGCGCGGCCGGCACGAGCGCGGCGGCGTCCGACGCGGTCTCGGAGAAGGCGTCGTCGTCCGCGCCGAGCCAGCGCACGAGGCTGCCGAGCGGGACGGCGAGCGCGAGGGCGACGAGGCCGGCGACGCCGGCGAGCGCGGGCGCCGTCCACCACCCGAGCGGCACGGCCTCGGCCCGGCGCCGGGTGCCCGGGCCGAGGCGCGCGTACCGGGCGCGGCCGCGGGCGGCCTGCTCGAGGGCGAGCAGGCCGAGGCACAGGGCGACGAGGACGACGGCGAGCACCTCGGCCGACGCCCCGGTGAACGAGGTGTCGTACTGCTCGAGGATCGCGACGGTGAACGTCGGGAAGCGGATGAGCTCGAGGGCACCGAACTCGGCGAGCAGGTGCAGCGTCACGAGGAGCAGCCCGCCGAGCGCCGCGGTCCGCAGCTGAGGCAGGACGACGCGGACGAAGACGGCGGTGCGGCGCAGCCCGAGACTGCGCGCGGACTCCTCGAGCGCGGGGTCGAGCCCGCGCAGCGCCGCGGCGACGGGCAGGAACACGAACGGGAAGTACGACAGCGTCGTCACGAGGACGGCGCCCGCGAGCCCGTCGGTGCCGGGCCGCAGGGACACCCAGGCGTAGCTGTTGACGAACGCGGGGACGGCGAGCGGGGCGACGAGGAGCACCCGCCACAGGCCGCGCAGCGGCAGCGCCGTCCGCTCGACGAGCCAGCCGGCCCCGGTGCCGATCACGAGGCACGCCGCCCCGGAGAGGACGACGAGGGCGACGGTGTTGCCGAGGAGCTCGGCGACCCGCGGCCGCAGCAGGAACCGGGCCGTCGCGGCGGGGTCGGCGGCGAGCGCCGCACCGACGACCACGAGGACCGGCAGCACCGTGACCACCGCGACGCCGGTCGCGGCGACGGCGACCCACGACGGCCGGCCGCCGGCCGCGCCCCGAGCGCGTGACCGGCGGCCGTCGTGGTCCGGCGGCGGAGCAGGGGCGTGCCCCGCCGCCGGACGGTCGGCCGACGTGACAGGAGCCGTCACAGCACGTCTGCGCCGGTCATGAGCTCGACGACCTTGGGCCCGTTGAGCGTCGCCGGGTCGATCGCCGGCGGGTCGAGGTCGGCCAGCGGCGGGAGCGCCGGGTCCGCGGCGACGCCGGTGCCGACCGGGTACTCCATGGCGTCGCTCTTCGCGAGGACGTCCTGCCCCTTCGGGCCGGTGACGAACGCGACGAACCGCTGCGCGTCGGCCGCGTGCTTCGAGGCCTTGAGGACGCCCGCGCCGGAGACGCTGACGAACGCACCGGGGTCCTGGTCGCCGAAGTAGTGCAGCTTCGTGTTCGCGCTGCCCTCCTTGGTCTTCGCCTGGTCGCGGTACCAGTAGTAGTGGTAGATCACGCCGGCCGGGACCTCGCCGGCGTTGACGGCCTTCATCGTCGCGATGTTGTTCGCGTAGACCTTCGCGTTGGTCTTCAGGCCGGCGAGCCACTGCGACGTCTTCGCCTCGCCCTGGGTCGCGAGGACGGCGCTGACGATCGCCTGGAAGTCGGCGCCGGTCGCGGCGGCGCCCCAGCGGCCCTGCCACGCGGGGTCGGCGAGGTCCATGAGGCTCTTCGGCAGCTGGCTCTCCGGCAGCTTCGAGGGGTTGTAGACGAGGACGGTCGCCCGGGCCGCGGCGCCGGTCCACTGCCCGTTCGAGGGCCGCAGGGACTGCGGCACCTGGGCGAGGGTCGTCGCGTCGAGCGGGGCGAAGAGGCCGGCGTCCTGGACGATCGTCATCGCCGGGCTGTTCTCCGTGAGGAAGACGTCGGCGGGGGAGCGGTCGCCCTCGGCGACGATCTGGCTGCCCATCGACGCGTCCTTGCCGGAGCGGATCTGCACCTCGACGCCGGTCTCGGCGGTGAACGCGTCGGCCCAGGCCTTGGTGAGGTTCTCGTGCTGGGAGCTGTAGACCGTGAGCTTGTCGGGGTCGAGCGCCGCTTCGGCGTCGGCGTCACCGCCGCACGCGGTCGTGACCAGGGCGGCCGCCAGGGCGGTCGCGGCGAGGGCGAGGGTCCGGCGCTTCACGGGGTTCTCCTTGCGGGGTCGGGGGTGCGGACGGGAACGGGCGGAGGGGGCGCGGCCGGTGCGGGGGCACCGCCGCGGGCGGGCAGCGCCCGGCGCAGCCGCTCGGCGAGCCACCAGGCGGCGGCCCCGACGAGCAGGGAGGCGACGAGCGCGAGGGCGGGGACGTCGCGCAGCGCCGGGAAGACCTGCCACTGGGTGAGGTAGGTGTAGAGCGAGCTGCTGGCGACGACGCCGACGACCGGGGTGACGACCCGCGGCAGCCGCACGGCGCGCAGCCAGACGAGCGCGAGGATGCCGACGAGGACGACGGCGTCCCGGGCGGGCGCGTCGAAGAAGCCGGGGACGGCGACGAGCGCGGCGCCGGAGACGACGAGCCGCTCCCTCGTCGTCCGGGCCTCGGCGACCGCCCAGCCGAGGGCGAAGAGCCAGAAGACGTACTGCGGGGTGCCGCGTTCCGGCCCGGTGTCGACCCGGACGAGACCGAACCGCGGGAGCAGGCCGACGGCGACGAGCCCGACCGCGACGGCGAACGGGTGCCCGGCGCGGGCCCGCCGGACGGCCGGGACCGCGAGCAGCGCCGTCGTCGCGACGAGGATCCACACCAGGGCCTCGACGAACCAGTAGTGCCAGGCGCGGCCCCAGCGGTCCGGCCCGAGCGGGCCGTTGACGAGCAGCGCGGTCGTCCACGGGTAGGCCCCGAGCAGGGCGAGGCAGCCGACCCACGCGACGGTCGGGACGGCGACCCTGGCCAGGGTCCGGCCGGCCCGCGCGGCGTGCTCGCGCGCGCCGGTCGCGGGGAACGTGAACCGGGCGGCGTTGTAGCCGGCGACGGCGAGGAGCAGGTGCGCCCCGCCGCGCAGCGTGAAGAGGTCCGCGTGGGTGCCGACGATCGCGACGATCGCCAGGCAGCGCAGGACGACGGCGGTCTCCACCCGCGCCCACGCGCTGCGCCGCGGGGCGACGCTGCGGGCCAGGTCCGCGACGGGAGTCGTCGCCCAGCCGTCCGGCAGGGTGCCGAGCTCGTCCTCGAGCCGCACCGACAGCGCCACGTACGACAGCGAGTCGCCGCCGAGCCCGGTGAACGTCGACCCCGGCCCGGCGTCCGGGCGGTCGAGCATCTCGGCGTAGAGGGCGACGAGCCGGTCCGTGCGGTCCGGGTCGGGGCCGGTCCCGGCGGCGGGGCTCACGGCCGCGGTGCGCGCCCGCGGCCCGCAGGCGTCCGTGCACGCCCGGGCCGCGTCGTCCGCCGCGCAGCACCCGGCCGGGGC
>JACRAB010000198.1 GCA_016213575.1 Actinomycetota bacterium | reverse complement strand
TCCGCGGGTGATGGTCCTCGGCGGCACCGTCGCCACGGCCGCCGCGGCCGCGGCCCTCGTGGGGCTCGAGCCGACGAGCAGCTACCCGCTCGTCCTCGTGCCGTGCCTCGTGGGGCTCGGGGCAGGGGTCGGCACCACCTTCGTGGCCACGGCGGCGCTGTCCATGACGGACGTGCCCGAGGAGGACGCCGGGATCGCCGCGGGCCTGCTCAGCACCTTCCAGGCCGTGGGCGGCTCCATCGGGGTCGCGGTCGTCGCGTCGCTCGCGGCGGCCCGCACGGACCGGCTGCTCGACGCCGCGGACCGGCCGCCCACGCCGGCCGCCGTCGGCGAGGCCCTCATGTCGGGCTTCGGCCGCGGCTTCACCGTGACGGCCGTGCTCGCCGCGGCGGCGGTCGTCGCGGCGGCCGTCACGGCGCCCGGTCGCGCGCCGGGGCCGCGCGGGGACGCGGCGTGAGCCGCCCGTCGCGGGACCCGTTCTACGCGGAGGTGCGGTCGGCGCCCGGCCCGGGGCTGCCGATGCGGGTCCGCCCGGTCGACGTCGACTGCGCGGTCCCGGTCTCCGGGTGGCAGGTCGTCCACGGGTCGACGGACACCCGTGGCCGGACCAACGCCGTGTCCGGCACCCTCCTCGTCCCGACCCGGGCCGCGGCCGGCCCGGGGCCGCGGCCGGTCGTCAGCTACGGCGTCGGCGTCCACGGCCTGGGGCGGGACGCCGCCCCGAGCCACCTGCTGCGCCGCGGTCTCGAGCCGGAGCTCGCGCAGATCGAGCTCGCCCTCGAACGGGGCTGGGCGGTCGCGGTGTCCGACGGCGAGGGCCTGGGCATGCCCGGACCGCACACGTACGGCGCCGGCCGGGCGGGCGGCCACGCCCTGCTGGACATCGCCCGGGCCGCGGCGCACGTCGTCCCCGACGTGACGGCGGACAGCCCCGTGCTGCTGTGGGGCTACTCCGAGGGAGGGCGCAACGCGGCCTGGGCCGCCGAGCTCCAGCCCGGGTACGCCCCGCAGCAGCGCCTCGTCGCCGTCGCCGCCGGCGGCGTGCCCGCCGACCTGCGCGAGGTCGCCGGGGCGATCGACGGCGGCCCGTTCAGCGCGCTGAACCTCGCCGTGCTCGTCGGGCTCGCGCACGCCTACCAGGAGCCAGCGCTCATGGCGGTTCTCACCGATGCCGGCCGCACGAAGGCCTCACGCGCGGCGACCCTCGACGTGGTCTCGCTCATGACGGGCTTCCCGGAGCCGCTCGCGTCCCACACCTGGGGGGACGAGCCGTGGGACGAGCCCGCGTGGCGGGCGGTGCTCGCCGGTGAGCGCAACGGTGCCCACCGCCCCGAGGTGCCCGTGTACCTCTACCACGTCGCCGGCGACGAGATCGTCCCGACGCGGGTCGGGCGCTCGCTGGCGGAGTGGTACGCGGGGCTCGGTGCCGAGGTGACGTGGGCGGACGTGGTCGCGGACGGCCACCTGACGGGCGGCCGGCTGGGGGCGCCGGCCGCCGTGGCGTGGCTGGCGGCGCAGCTGCCCTAGCCGTTCCAGCTGCGGATCGTCGGCGTCCCACGGTCGGTGCCGAGCACGCTGATCCGGGCCGGGTCGAGCTCGAGGTGCTCGGCGAGGACGGCGTCCAGACCGCACCAGCGGACGGCCAGGATCCGCAGGAAGTGGCCGTGCGCGACGACGAGGGCCCGCTCGCGCGTCCGCTCCCGGAGCAGCGCGACGACCTCGTCGGCGCGTGCGGCCACCTCGGCGAGCGACTCCCCGCCGACGACCTCGCTGCGCCAGACCGACCAGTCGGGGATCCCCAGCCGGTCCCGGACCTCGGCCCGGGTCAGGCCCTCGAGGTCGCCGTAGTCCCACTCCCTGACGAGCGGCTCCACCTCGGGGTCGCTCACGCCGGCGAGCTCCGCCGTCCGGCGGGCGCGCCGCAGCGGGGAGACCAGGCGCAGGTCGAAGTCGACCGCGTCGAGCCGCCACTTCGCGGCGAGCGCCTCGGCCTCGCCCTCGTCGGTCAGCGGGATGTCGGTGCGACCGGTGTGCCGGCCGTTCTGGCTCCACTCGGTCGGTCCGTGCCGGACCGCCCAGACCTCGATGCCCTCGTCGCTCACGGCGCCGATCCTGCCGGATCCCGGGTCACCCGGCCGGAGCAGCCGGCCGCCGCGCCGCTCAAGCGCACCGGGCCGACCTCCGATGACCCGCAGGACACCGGCGACGACGAGAGGCAGGCCCGTGCCCGGCTGCGAGTGGCGCGAGGACCCCGACGGGTTCCGGTACCTGTTCGTCGACTACCGCAGCCTCGACGCGGAGGGCCGGTACGCGGCCCTGCGGGAGAGCGCCGAGGAGCTCGCCGCCCATCCGGGGATGCGCTCGCTCGTCGAGGTGAGCGACATGGAGTTCGACCCGGCGTGGTTCAAGGCGGTCAAGGACGCCAACCCCCGGTTCACCGCGGAGGGGCCGCGGGTCGCCGTGGTCTGCGCCGGGCGCGAACCGGCTGCCCGGACCCGGTTGCTCGCCTTCCTCGCCGGTGGCGACCAGTCCCGGCCGTTCGACACCCAGGACGAGGCGCTCGCCTGGCTCAAGGAGCAGTGAGCCGGCTCCGCGGGACGCCCGTTGACCGGCCGGGACCGCCGCCGTAGCGTGATCGCTCCGAGGGCCCCGGACGGGATCGAGGCGCGCCATGCCGGCTGACGTGATCGCGTTCTACGGACTTCTGGTCGTCTGGGCGGCGCTGCTCGTGCTCGCCGTGCGGCGCAAGCGGTTCGAGGCGTTCCTCGCCTTCGGCCTCGGCCTCATGGTCCTGCTCAACCTGCGCTACTTCCTCACCGGGCAGCCGGCCGGGATCAGGTTCTTCATCGGCCTCTACGACACCTTCGACAACCTCGGCCTGCGGCGCGGGCAGGGCGCCCCGGCGCTCGCACCGTGCGACGGCAACGCCTGCACCGTCTGGGACGCGCGCTACACCTACCACCCGTCGTGGGGCGTCGCCTTCTACGACCGCTTCGTCGACCCGCCGGTGCTGCGCAAGGCGCTGCTCTACGTGCACATCGCCTTCAACAGCGCGGCGTTGCTGTTCATGCACGTCCAGCTCGCGCGCCCCGGTCTCGGCGAGCGGCGCCGGCGGCACGTCGTCCTCGGCCGGGTCACGTTCGGCGTCCTGACGATCGGGACCGTGGCCGCGGTCGTGCTCGCGTCCGAGCACGGCGCGGTCCCGGACTACGGCGGCCTGTGGGCGGAGACCGGCTTCTACTCGATGTCCGCGGTCGTCTACGGGACAGCGGTTCTCGGTGTGCTGGCGGCGCGGCGCGGGGACGCCGCGACGCACCGGGTCTGGATGATCCGCAGCCTCGGCGCTCTCTGGGGCGCGTTCTGGCTCTTCCGGGTCATGCTCGTCGTCACCGGGCCGCTGCTGCGCGGCCACAACACGGCGTCCCTGCTCCTGTCGATCTGGCTCTCCGCGCCGCTCGGGGCGCTCGTCGCCGACCGGGCGGCGCACGCGCTGGCCGCCCGCCGCGCCGCCGTGCCCGGCACCGACCAGGAGACGGTCAGACCCGCCCGCTGAGCGTCGACAGGGCGTGGATCGTCAGCCCCGCGAGCGCGCCGACGACCGTGCCGTTGATCCGGATGAACTGCAGGTCGCGGCCCACGTGCAGCTCGATCCGCCGGGAGGCCTCCTCGCCGTCCCAGCGCTCGACCGTCTCCGAGATGAGCGACGTGAGCTCCTCGCGGTAGGTCGCGACGACGTGCCCGACGGCGTCGACGACGTAGGTGTCGACCTTGCCCTGGAGGCCGGCGTCCGTGGCGAGCCGGCGGCCGAAGGCGAGCAGGCCCGCCCTCGCGCGCTGGCGCAGGTCGCTGTCCGGGTCCTCGGTGGCCTCGACGAGGACGGCGCGGACGCTCGCCCAGAGCTGCTCGATGCCGTCCCGGACGCCGGGGTGGGTCACGAGCCGCTCCTTGAGCGCCTCGGCCCGCTCGATGGTGGCGGGGTCGGTCTGCATGTCCTTCGCGAAGCGGCCGAGGGCGTCGTCGAGCGCGAGCCGGGCCCGGTGCTTCGGGTCGTCCCGGACGTCGACGACCCACTTGAGGGCCTCGACGTAGACCCGCCGGGCCAGCCGGTCGTCGAGCCACTGCGGCGTCCAGAGCGGCGCGCGGTCGAGCACGAGCGACTCGACGAGGTGCTCGTGCTCGCGCAGCCACGCCTCGAGCTCGACGAGCGTCAGGTCGACGAGCCGGTGGTGCGCACCGTCCGCGACGACGCGCTCGAGGAGCCGGCCCGCAGGCGGCCCCCACGGCCGGGAGAGGACCGGGCGCAGCACGACGTCCTCGAGCAGGGTCGCGACCTCGTCGTCCCGCAGCACCCGCAGCGCACCGCGGGTCGCGGTCGCGAGCTCGGCGGTGACCCGCTCGGAGTGCGCGTCGTCCGCCAGCCAGGTGCCGACCCGCTGCGCGATCCGGGCCCGGGCCACCCGATCGCCCACGACGGTCTCGGCGAGGAAGTTGGTGCCGACGAACTCCTGGAGACTGCGGCCGAGGGCGTCCTTGCGGGTGGGGATGAGCGCGGTGTGCGGGATGGGCAGGCCGAGCGGACGGCGGAACAGCGCCGTCACGGCGAACCAGTCGGCGAGCGCCCCGACCATCGCGGCCTCGGCCCCCGCGTTGACGTAGCCGAGGGCGCCGTCCTGCCCGAGGGTCAGGGCGTAGACCACCGCGGCCAGCCCGAGCAGGGCGAGGGCGACGGACTTCATCCGCCGCAGCCCGCGCCGGCGCTCCTCGTCGGCCGCCGAGACCGGGATCACCGGTCCGGTCGCCAGATCGCTCACCCGTTCACTCTCCTGCCCCGCGACGGACCCGTCCACCGCGCACGGGCAGCGGGTCCGTCCACCACGACGGTCGCGGCGGCCGGGTGGTTCCCGGGCTGCCTGCCGGGCTGTGTGCCTGGCTGCTCGCGGAGCCGGTCGGCGTGGTCCGGGTCGCCATCGGGTCGGGCGGGTCAGATCAGGTGAGGCCCTCGCTGCTGCGCTCCTCGCCGAGGATCCGGGCGAAGTCGTCGGGGTACTCCTCGGCGAGCCGGTCGAGCGCCCGGACCCGGGCCCGCCGGGCCCGCACCTCGGGGTCGCCGCGGCCGCGGACGTCCCGCGGGGCGATGTTGCGGACCACCGGCGTCGCTGCCGCCGCGGACGCCGAGGGCGCCGCACCGGCAGCCGGGCCCGGGGCGTCCGCGTCGACGGAGACCCGCCGCGTCGTCACGGTGCTCGCCGACGCCCGCGGCTTGCGGACCGGGGCCGTGAGGCACGCCCGGCACGTCTCCTCGTCACCGTCGAAGTCCTCGACCGGCTTGATGCTGCGGCACTTCAGGCACCGACGCCACTTCTCAGCCAACTGTCGTCCTCCCACGAACCGCGGCGCCCGTCCCGGCGCTGCGCGGCGGGGTCCACCCTAAGCGCCCCAGGGGGAGCCGCCGTACCAGGGCCCGGCCGCGGTCACGCCGGACGCGCGAGCAGCGGCCCGAACGGCGGTGCCCCGAGCCGGCCGAGCGCCTCCTCGGCGGCCTTGGCCGCCCGCAGGAGGAAGAGGTCGGCACCCGGCCGGGCGGCGAGCTGGAGCCCGACCGGCACGTGGACGCCGTCCGCGGTCTGGGCCATCCCCGCGGGCAGCGACAGCGCCGGGACGCCGGTCACCGACAGCCGCGTGCACGCCCGCATCCAGTCCGTGTAGCGCTGCATCGGGACGCCGTCGACGACGGTGACCCACTCCTGCTCGACGGGGAACGGCAGCACCTGGGCGGTCGGCGCGACGAGGAGGTCGTAGCGGTCGAAGAACGCGTGGGTGCGGCGGACGAGGGCGGTCTCGGCGGCGAAGGCGTCCGCGACCTGGTCGGTGCGGATCGCCAGCCCCTCGCGGATCTCGAGCTGCACGGTGCCCTTGAGCCGGCGGACGTCGTCCGGGCCGAGCCGGCGGCCGAGGTCGCTGGCGTACATGAAGGCGCGCAGGGCGGCGAAGGTCTCGTCGACGCCGTCGACGGGCGGGTCGGCCTCCTCGACGTCCCAGCCGAGGACGGCGAGGGTGTCGGCCGCGGCGCGGACGGCGAGCCGCACCGCCGGGTCGACGGGGAGGCCGCCGAGGTCGGGGCTCAGGGCGACCCGGAGCGGGCGGCCGGTGCGCTCGCCCGGTCCCGACGCGTCGAAGGGCGGCAGCGGGTGCAGCGGCGGCGCGAACGCCGACCCCGGCTCGGGCAGGGAGAGCATCCCGAGCGGGTCGGGGCCGGCCATGACCGACAGGCCGAGCGCGACGTCGTCCACGCAGCGGCCGATCGGCCCGTGCGTCGGCATCCGGTGGTGCTGGTGCCCCGGCCCGCTGTTCGGGACCCGGCCCACCGAGGGCCGCAGCCCGACGACCCCGCAGAAGCCGGGCGGGTTGCGCAGCGAGCCGCCGACGTCGGAGCCGTCGGCGAGCGACACCATCCCGGTGGCGACCGCCGCGGCCGCCCCGCCGCTCGACCCGCCCGCGGACAGCGCCGGCGCCCACGGGTTGCGGGTCACTCCGAAGACCGGGTTGAACGTGTGCGAGCCGGCCCCGAACTCCGGGGTGTTCGTCTTGCCGATCGTCACCGCACCGGCGGCGACGACGCGCGCCACGACCGGGTGGTCGGCGTCCGGCACGTGGTCGGCGAAGACCGGCGACCCGTACGTCGTGCGGATGCCGCGGGTGTCGTTGAGGTCCTTGAACGCCGTCACGAGACCGTGGAGCGGGCCGCGGAACTCGCCGCGGGCGGCCGACTCGTCGCAGGCCGCGGCCTCCGCCTCGGCCCGCTCCCAGGTGCGGGTGACCACCGCGTTGACGACGCCGTCCAGGGCCTCGACCCGGGCCTGGTGCGCCGCGAGCAGCTCACGCGCGGAGAGCTCCTTGGCCCGCAGCAGCGCGGCCTGCTCCACGGCGGGCAGGTCGCAGACGGTGGTGTGCTCGAGGGACGTCCCGGGTGCGGTCACGGCGACATCCTCGCCGAGGAGGAGCGGTGACGCTGTCAGGACGTGCTGTCGAGGTCGTCCAGCGAGGTCGCCGCGAGCACCGACCGCAAGGCCCCGGCCTGGTGCGCCAGCCGCTCGGCGAGCGCCGGGATCCGTTCGTCCGCCCCGAAACGCTCCCGGAGCAGCTCCGCGAGCGTCTCCTCGCGTCCCGCTTCGCGCCCTTCCTCGCGGCCTTCCTCGCGGCCACGCTCCACGAGGAACTTCCCGCTGTCGGTCTGCGCGTAGAACTCTGCGACGCTCTCCACGGTCATGCCGACCTCCCTCCGGATCTTGTCAAGAATAGGCGCGTCGAGCCGGATTGTCGCCAGCGTCGCCGCGGACTCGAGCAGCTCCGCGACCCGGTCGCCGCCCTTGGTGCCGATGACGTGCAGGGCCTGCGTGTACGCCCGGGCGAGGTCGTGCGGTGTGCCACGGCCGAGGCTCGCGAGCGGAGCCAGGACCGGGCTGGCCAGGAACCGGTCCGGCGGGTGCTCGCGCAGGTACAGCGCCCGGCAGCCGAGCCGGAAGTCGCCGTTGTCGACCGAGTCGAGCCGGCCGCCCCCGAGCACGACCACCACCTGGTCGACGTGCTGGCCCGGGTGCGCCGTCATGATCGCGGCCCGGTAGTCGAGCATCCGCAGGGCGAGTCCCCTGCCGGCCGTGAGCTGGTACTCGACGTGCAGCAGCCACCCCGGCGCCGTCCGGACGAGGAGGTCGGCGGTCCGGGTGACCCCGGGGAAGGTCGTCGGGAGCATCCGGGCCGCCGGGGCGACCTCCCCGCTCAGCTCGACGCCGAGCAGTGCGCAGAACCCGTCGAGATCGACGTGCGCGAGCCGCCGCATGGACCGGTCGAACCTCTGGTCCGACCCGGCGCCGTCCTGGCCCGGCGTCCGCTGCTCCTGCACGCGGGTGATCATGGCAGCCCCGCACCGGCGCCGCCTCCGCCGTCCACAGGCTGTGGACAACCCTGGCCCGGTCGGGGACTGTCCGCGGGCCCGTCGCACCCGCGACACTGCGGCTCGTGAGAGCCCTGGTCATCTGCCACGAGGAGGCGGCGGCCCCCGCCGTCATCGGCCGCCTGCTCGTCGAGCGCGGTGTCGACGTCACCCAGCACGTCGTCCTGCGCGCCGACGGCTCGCCGCCGGACACCGGCTTCCCGGCGCTCGACGGCTTCGACCTCGTGCTCTCGTTCGGGTCGTTCGCGAACGCCTACGACGCGTCCGTGCGGGCGTGGGTCGACCCGGAGGTCGCGCTGATCCGGTCGGCGCTCGAGCGGGAACTGCCGTTCGTCGGGGTCTGCTTCGGCGGCCAACTGCTCGCCGAGGCGCTCGGCGGCCGGGTCGAACGGGCCCCCGTCACCGAGATCGGCGCCGTCCGGATCGAGGTCGCAGACACCGTCGCGGACGCCGTCCCGGCCGGCCCCTGGTTCACCTGGCACGAGGACCGGGTCGTGCTGCCGGACGACGTCGAGGTGCTCGGCCGCACGGACGTCGCGGTCCAGCTGTTCCGCCGCGGCCGGGCCGTGGGACTGCAGTTCCACCCCGAGGCCGAGCACGACCTCATCGCCGGCTGGGCCGCGATGGGCCCGGACCACCTCCCCGACGGCCTCAGCCGTGAGGCGCTGCTCGACGGCTGGAAGGTCGACGAGGCCCGGGCGCACGAGAACTGCGACCGGCTCGTCGGCTGGCTGCTGAGCACCCTCGTCCCCGGCGGCGGACCTCGGCAGGCCTGAGCGCCACGGCCACCGGGCAGCGTGTCGGGGCTCACGACGGACGACGGCCGCCGTCGGGTAGAACGGTGGTGGCCGCGGGGACCCTCGGCCGACACCGAGGCAAGGGAGCCACCACGCCATGAGCGAGTCCTCGACCACCGGCCGGGTCGCGATCGTCACCGGAGCGGCCCGCGGGATCGGTGCGGCGGTCGCCCGGCGGCTGGCCGCCGACGGGTTCGCCGTCGGGGTCCTCGACCTCGACGAGGCGGCCTGCGACGGCACCGTGGGAACGATCGTGGCGGCGTGCGTCCGGTCCGTCGCGTTCGGCGTGGACGTCGCCGACGCCGACGGCGTCGCGGCGGCGGTCGACCGGGTCGCGCAGACCCTCGGCGGGCCGACCGTCCTGGTGAACAACGCGGGCATCACCCGGGACAACCTGCTCTTCAAGATGACCGAGGACGACTGGGACTCGGTGATGAACGTCCACCTGCGGGGCTCGTTCCTCATGAGCCGGGCCTGCCAGAAGTACATGACCGAGGCGAAGTGGGGCCGCATCGTCAACCTGTCGAGCACCTCGGCCCTCGGCAACCGCGGCCAGGCGAACTACTCGGCGGCGAAGGCGGGTCTGCAGGGCTTCACGAAGACCCTCGCGATCGAGCTCGGCAAGTTCGGTGTCACGGTCAACGCGATCGCACCCGGGTTCATCCAGACCGACATGACGAAGGCGACCGCCGAGCGGCTCGGCGTCCCGTTCGAGGCGTTCATCGAGCACTCCGCCAAGGAGATCCCGGTGGCCCGGGTCGGCCAGCCCGAGGACATCGCCGCCACCGTCTCGTTCTTCGCGCGCGAGGAGGCCGGGTTCGTGAGCGGCCAGGTGGTCTACGTCGCGGGCGGCCCGAAGGACTGACCCGGACGCCGGACGCGATGTCCGGAATGAATACCCCCAGTGGGTATGTTGTGGCCGGCATGAGCGACCACGCCTCCCACCCGATGCACGGCGGCCACGACCTGTCCGCCGACTCTCCGGGGCTCACCCGGCTCGCCGTCACGGCCACCCTGCACTGCCTCACCGGCTGCGCGATCGGCGAGGTCCTCGGCCTCGTCGTCGCGACGGCGCTCGGCTGGTCGAACGGGCCGAGCATCGCGCTCGCCGTCGGCCTCGCGTTCGCCTTCGGCTACGGGTTCACGCTCGTCCCGATGCTCCGGTCGGGCCTCGCGTTCGGCGCCGCGCTGGGCATCGCGTTCGCCGCGGACACCGTGTCGATCACGACGATGGAGGTCGTCGACAACGCCGTCGTCCTGCTCGTCCCCGGGGCGATGGACGCCGGGCTCACCTCCGCGCTGTTCTGGGGGTCGCTCGTGGTCTCCCTCGCGGTCGCGTTCGTCGTCACCGTCCCCGTCAACCGGGCGCTCATCCGCCGCGGCAAGGGACATGCCGTCGTGCACCGCTACCACCACTGAGGACCACCACCACTGAGGGCCACCACTGCGGCGGGACGGCAGCGGCCGTCACGCCTGGGACGGGATCCTGCGCCCCTCCCGGGAGCACTCGACGAGCGTCATGAGCCGGCGCAGCCTCGTCTCGGGCCGCTTCGCGCTCACCACCCAGTACGTCGCGAGCCGGCGGTAGCCCGCCGGCGCCGCACCGAACCAGGCCCAGGCCGCGGCGTCGGCCCGGAAGAGCGCCTCGTGCTCCGGCTCGAGGACGGCGTGCTCGCGCTGCTCGTAGGACGCCTTCGCCGTCCGCTCCTCGCTGCGGGCGGCGAAGGCGGCCCGGCCGGCGTCCGTCATACGGCCCTGCGACTCCAGTCGCGCGACGAGGTCCACGTTGACCCGGCTCCAGTGGCTGCCGGGGCGGCGCGGCGTGAACCGGATCGAGTACGCGTCCGGCCCGAGCGAGCGCCGGACGCCGTCGATCCAGCCGAAGCACAGGGCCTCCTCGACCGACTGCGGCCAGGTGACGGACGGCGTCCCGCTGCCCTTCTTGTGGAACCCGACGACGAGCTCCGGCGCGGTCGCCGCGTGCTCGGCGAGCCACGCGCGCCAGTCCGCGGGGGTCGCGAAGAACCGCGGCTCCCCCGCGGCGCCGGCCGTCAGCGCGTCCCGCAGTGCCGCAGCACCATGAGCGCGAGCGCCCGCGCCGTCGCGTGCATCTCCTCGACCGGCACGTACTCGCGGGCGGTGTGCGCCTGCCGGACGTCCCCGGGCCCGAGGTGCAGCGTCGGGACGCCGGCCGCTGCGTAGAGCCGCAGGTCGCTGCCGTACGGCCCGCCGCGCGGGGCGGGCTCGGGGCCGCCGGTCGCGGTCGCCCAGGCCTGCTGGGCGGCGCCGAGCAGGGCGTGCCCGGCCGGCAGCCGGCCGCTCGCGAACTGCCCGCCGGACCACGTGACCCGCACCGGGTGGTCGCGCAGCCAGGGGTCGCCGGCGCACACCTCGCCGACCCGGGCCTCGAACGCGGCCCGGGCGTCGTCCGGGCTCTCGTCGAGCCGGACGCCGTACCGCCCCTCCGCGACGAGCGCGTCCGGCACGGTGCTCGCCCAGTCGCCCGCCCGGACCACCCCGACCGACAGCGGGTAGGGGATCTCGTAGCCGGCCATGAGCGGGTCAGGGTCGGCGCACCGCTCGCGCTCGAGGTCGAGGAGGGCGGCGTGCACGCGGGCGAAGGCCTCGATCGCGCTGACGCCCTCGTAGCGCGACGAGCCGTGCGCGGCCCGCCCCGGCACGTCGAGCCGGAACGTCAGGGCGCCGGCGTTCGCCGTGACGACCCGGCGGCCGGTGGGCTCGGGGATGACGCACGCGTCGCCGACGTGGCCGCGGGCCAGGGTGCCGAACGCCCCGAGGCCGCCGTCCTCCTCGCTGACGACGCTGTGGAACGCGACCGGGCCCCGCAGCCGGACGCCGGCCCGCTGCACCGCCTCGAGCGCGGCGAGCGCCGCGACGACCCCAGCCTTCATGTCGCACGTCCCGCGGCCCATGACGGCCTCGCCGTCGGGGGTCGCGACGACCCGGGCCGCGAACGGGTCCGCGTCGCCCCAGGCGGACAGGTCGCCGGCCGGGACGACGTCCACGTGGCCCTGGAGCACGAGCGAGGGGGCGTCCTGGTCGCCGTCCGGCCGCAGCGCCCCGACGAGCCCCCAGGCCTCGTCGCGCGGCGCCTCGGTGCCGGGGAAGCCGGCGTCGGCGCGCAGCGCGTCGAGGTCCATCCGCCACAGGTCGACGTCCGCGCCCAGCGGGCCGAGCCGGTCCGCGACCCAGCGCTGCGCGTCGCCCTCGGTGGCCGTCCCGGTGACGCTGGGGACCGCCACGAGGTCGACGAGGTCGGCGACGAGCCGGCCCGCGCGGGCGGTGTCGTCGAGCGCCGAGAGCACCCGTGCCTCGACGTCCGTGAGATCGCCGGCAGCAGTCATGCCCGTGACTGTAGACAGCCGCGGGGTCAAGGAGACCGCGGTCCGTGCCGATGGCCCCGGCACAGGAGCAACCCGCCGACGGAGGCACCATGTACCGGGTCATCTACGCGAGCCGCGCCACTGCGGAAATGTCGGACATCGAGCTCGAGGACCTCACCGGGCTGCTGCTCTACTTCGGCCCCGACCTCGCCGACGCACCGAGCTTCCTCCAGGTGCTCGAGGGCGAGCGCGACGCCGTCGAGACCGTCTACGAGCTCATCGCCCGCGACCGGCGGCACCGCGACGTCCGGCTGGTGGCGGCCGGCGACGTCGAGGAGCGGATGTTCCCGGACTGGCGGATGGGCCTGGAGTACGTGACCTACGACGACCTCGCCCGGGCCGTCCCCGGGCTCGGCACGCCGGACCGCCCGCTCGTCGTCATGGCCGAGCTCGTCACCGACCCGGTCCGCGCCGAGCAGCTCCTCGTCACCGCGACGTACTGAGCCGAGGACCTGCGCCTCAGGCGCTCCGGCCCGGAGGGCGGCACGCTGGGTACGGCGTCCGGATCTGCCCGTCCGGGCGCCGCCCCCGTCGCAGGCAGGTGGTACCGATGCGAGCACGCTCCTGGTCCGACCTCTCCCGGTGGCAGCGCGCCGGGATCCTCACGCTCGGCTCGGTCGAGCTGGCGCTCACCGCGACCGCCGCCGTCGACCTGTGGTCCCGCCCGCGCACCGAGGTGAACGGCGTCAAGGCCCGGTGGTGGCCGGTGCTCCTCATCCAGCCGGTCGGGCCGGTCGTCTACCTGCTCCGCGGACGGCGGCACCCGCACCGCGCCCTCGTCACCTGAGCCCCCGCCCGGGGTCGCGGGTCGGCCTCAGCGGCCGTCGAGCAGCGGCTGGGCCGGGTCGAAGGGCGGCATCGTCCCGGCCTCGACGGCCCGCTTGCGGGCGATCGCCGAGAGCGCCTCGAGGACGACCCTGCTGCCGAGCATGGCCGTGACGTCGGCGTGGTCCTGGTCCGGCGAGACCTCGACGACGTCGAGGCCGACGACGGGCAGCTCGAGGCAGATCCGGCGGACGGCGTCGAGCAGCTGGCGGCTCGTGAAGCCGCCGGGCTCGGGGGTGCCGGTGCCGGGGGCCATCCCGGGGTCGACGACGTCGACGTCGACGGAGAGGAACACCCCGTCGCACTCGTCGGTCGCGATGGTGAACGCCTCGGTGAGCACCTCGTCGAGGCCGCGGTGGACGACCTCGGTCATCTCGTAGGACCGCATGCCCTGGCCCGCCATCCAGCCGAGCGTCTCGGGCCCCGGCCAGTAGCCGCGCAGCCCGATCTGGAGGAACCGGTCGCCGCGCGCCGCCCCGGACTCGATGAGCCGCCGCATCGGCTGGCCGTGACCGAGCAGCGCCCCGAACTCCATGTCCCCGGTGTCGGCGTGGGCGTCGAAGTGGACGACGCTCACCCGGCCCCAGCCGACGGCCCGGGCGCAGCCGGTGACGTCGGGCAGGGCGATCGAGTGGTCGCCGCCGAGGACGACGGGGATCTTGCCGGCCGTCGCGACCTTCGTGACGACCTGCTCCAGGGCGTCGAGGGACTTCGCGATGTCCCCGGAGTACATCTCGACGTCGCCCATGTCGACGACCGCGAGGTCCAGCAGGCCGTCGGTGCGCAGCGCCATCGAGGGCCGCGAGCCGTCGAACCCGAGGTAGCAGGCGGCCCGGATCGCCCGCGGCCCGAAGCGCGCCCCGGCCCGGTTCGACGTCCCGCCGTCGAACGGGGCACCGATGACGACCGCCTGCGCGTCGGCCCACGTGCTCTCGTCGTCGATGTCGCACATCGGCACGCCGAGGAACGTGTAGTCGGGGCCGAACATCGCGCCGTACCGCGCCATCGCGCACCTCACCGCCGTCGGGACCCGCCGTCGGATCCGCCGTCCGGAACGGCACCGTCCGCGTTCCGCCGGGCATGTCTACCACGCCCGGCGGGACGCACCCGCGGTCAGGCCGGCGGCCCGCAGCCGGCCCGCAGCGCGACCGCCAGCAGCTCCGCGAGGTGCAGCACCGTCGTCCGTGACCGGCGCCGGCGCAGCCCCTCGACGAGCTGCCTCTGGCAGACGACGTTGACGACGACGAGGTGGTCCAGGTCGGCCGCCTCGATCTCGTCGAGGTGGACGTCGAGGACGGCCCGGGAGTCCTCCGGCCGCAGCATCGCGTAGGTGCCGGCGGACCCGCAGCACCGCCCGGCCGACGGCAGCTCGACGTAGTCGGCCACCCGGGCGACGAGGTCACGGGGCTGCCGGACGACGCCCCGCCCGTTGCGCAGGTGGCAGGAGTCCTGCAGCCCGACCCGGGCCCGGCGGCCGCCGGCGCGGACCTCGCCGAGCGCGGGCGCGGCGTCCGGTGCGGCGTCCCAGCGCTCGACGTGGACCTCCGACAGCTCGCGGACCCGGTCCCGGCCGAGCACGTGCGCGAGGTGCGTCGCGCAGCCGCCGGCCGTGACGAGCACCGTGCCCGGCATCCGGTCGCCGAGCGCGGTCGCCAGCCTGACCCCCTCGGCCGAGTCTCCGTTGTGCCCGTGCAACGCTCCGCAGCAGCCCTGCCCGGACGGCACGTCGACCGCGCCCGGCAGCAGCTCCACGACGGCCCGCGAGACACCGGGGAACAGCGCGCGCTCGGCGCAGCCGAGCATGAGGTGGACCTTGTCGACGTCGGCCGGGCCGGTCCGGCGCGCGGCTCCCCGGAGCACCCCCGCGGCGGTGATCG
Organism: Actinomycetota bacterium; assembly: GCA_016213575.1. Taxonomy (GTDB): domain Bacteria; phylum Actinomycetota; class Actinomycetes; order Actinomycetales; family Kineosporiaceae; genus R-H-3. The sequence goes on along the minus strand of JACRAB010000198.1, from coordinate 14,857 downwards.
CCGGGGTCACGGTCGTCGCCGCCCGCAGGGCGCGGGCCCGCACCGGCGCACGGCGGCCGCGCCACTGGTGGTCGCGCCACTGCTCGAAGAGCGCCCCGTACTGCACCCCTGCCGGGCACACCGGCTCGCACGCGCGGCAGCCGAGGCAGAACGACGCCTGCTCGACGAGGGTCGGGTCGTCCTCGTCGAGCCGGCCCTCCTCGAGGGCGCGCATCAGGGAGATCCTGCCCCGCGGGCTCGACCGCTCGTCCTGGGTCAGCGAGTACGTCGGGCAGGCCGGCAGGCAGAAGCCGCACGAGATGCACGCCGACAGCAGGTCGGGGTCGAAGATCCCGCGCGGGGCAACGGGTCCCGCGTCCTCCCGCGCCTCGTCCCGCGCATCGTCCGGGCCGCTCACGAGCCGAGCTTCCCGGGGTTGAGGATGCCGGCCGGGTCGAACGCCGTCTTGAGCCGGCGCAGCAGCGCGAGCTGGTCGTCGCCGAGCCGGGCCCGCAGGTAGGGCCGTTTCGCCGCACCGACCCCGTGCTCGCCGGTGATCGTGCCGCCGAGCTCCATCGCGGCGGCGAAGACGTCCGCGAAGGCCGCCTCGGCCCGTTCCCGGACGTCGCCGTCCGCCGGGTCGAAGACGATCGTCGGGTGCAGGTTGCCGTCCCCGGCGTGCCCGAACGTCGCGCAGACCACGTCGTGCCGCGCAGCGATCGCGTCGATCCGGTCGACCATCTCGGCGAGCCGCGGCCGCGGCACGGTCGCGTCCTCGAGCATCGTCACCGGCGCGAGCCGGGCGAGGGCGGGCAACGAGCAGCGCCGGGCGGTGAGCAGCGCCTCGGACTCCGCGACGTCCCGGGCGGTCGTCACGCCGCGGGCGCCGATCGCCGCGCACGTCGTGCCCATCCGCTCCAGCGAGCGGGCCACGACGTCGGCCGCCCCGTCGTCGCCGAAGAGCAGCAGCGCCCCGGCCGCGCGGTCGAGCCCGAGCCCGGCGAAGTCCTCGACGGCGTTGATGCAGCGGTTGTCGAGGAACTCCAGCGTCGCCGGGAGCACGCCGTCCGCGATGATCTGCGCGACGGCGCGGCCGGCGTCCGCGAGGTGGTCGAAGTAGGCCACCCCGGTGCCGGACGCCGCGGGCAGCGGCAGCAGCCCGACAGTCACCTCGGTGATGACCGCGAGCGTGCCCTCGGAGCCGGTGAGCAGCCGGGTCAGGTCGTACCCGGCGACGTCCTTCCAGAGCCGGCCGCCGGTCCGGATCACCTCGCCGGTCGGCAGCACGACCTCCAGGCCGAGCACGTAGTTGCGGGTCACGCCGTACTTGAGGCCGCGCAGGCCGCCGGCGCACATCGCGACGTTGCCCGCCACGGTGGAGACGGTGCGGCTCCCGGGGTCGGGCGCGTAGAGCAGGCCCTGCGCGGCGGCCGCGTCGGACAGCGCCGCCGTCGTGGCGCCGGCCTGGACGACGGCGAGCAGCTCGGCGCCGCTCACCTCGAGGACCTTGTTCATCCGGGTCAGCACGAGCACGATGCCGCCGTGCTCGGGGATCGTCGCCGCGGCGAGGTTCGAGCCGGCCCCGCGCGGTGTCACGGGGATGCCGAGCCGGGTCGCCAGCGTGAGGACGGCGCTCACCTCCGCCGTGCTCGCGGGCAGCACCACGGCGTCGGGACGCCCGCGGAACAGGGGGGTCGCGTCGCGCGAGTAGACCTCCACGTCGCCGTCCGAGGTGAGCACGTACCGTTCGCCGACGATGCCGCGCAGCGTGTCGAGGGCCACCGGGTCGAGACCGGTGCGCGTCACGGGGGTCATGGCAGCATCCAACCGAGAACCGGCGTCGACTGCAGGTAGACCATCGTGCAGAGGAAGAGCAGCAGCCCGAGGCTCCACGGCAGCACCCGGCGCAGGATCGCGGACTCCTGGCCGTCGAGGCCCGCCGCGCTGGCCGCGATCGTCAGGTTCTGCGGGCTGATCATCTTGCCGACGACCCCGCCGGTGGTGTTCGCGGAGACGAGCAGCGTCGGGTCGATGCCGGCCTTGGCGCCGGCCGTCGCCTGCAGCTTGGCGAAGAGCGCGTTGGCACTGGTGTCCGAACCGGTGACCGCGGTCCCGATCCAGCCGAGCACCGGGGAGAGGAACGCGAACAGGGCGCCGGTGCCGGCGATCCAGGTGCCGATCGTGATCGTCTGGCCGGAGAAGTTCATCACGTAGGCGAGCGCGAGAACGCTTGCCACGGTGAGGATCGCGAGCTTCAGCTTGTCCAGGGTGCGGACCAGGTCGGCGACCGCGGCGGCGGGAGCGACCCGGTACACCAGCGCCACGACGACGCCGCAGAGCAGCAGCAGGGTGCCGGGGCCGGAGAGCCAGCCGAACGTGTAGACCGTCGAGGTGATCGCCTTGCCGGACGCCGAGAAGACATGCCCGTCGAGGCCTGGCCACGGCACCTTGCGGTCGGTGCCGGCGAGGAACTCCTTGACCGGGACGACGAGCTTGGAGACCGAGAAGACGGCGATGACGAGCAGGTAGGGGAACAGCGCCATCCAGACCCGGGCCCGGGTGAGCGGGCCGGTGTCGGCCGTCGTCAGCGCGCCGGCGCCGCCGGTGGTGCGGCCCGCCGCCGTCGCCTCCGCGTGCTCCTGCGCGCGGCCGGCCGCGAGCCGCTCGTGGGCCTCGCGGGCACCGACCGGCGTCCAGACCCGGACGAACAGCACGGTCGCGCCGAGCCCGACGAGCGCGGCGACGATGTCGGTCAGCTCGACCGACAGGAAGTTCGACGTCGCGAACTGGGCGAGCCCGAACGACAGCCCGGTGACGAGCGCAGCGGGCCAGACCTCGCGCAGGCCGCGGACGCCGTCCACCACGAGGAGCAGGAGCAGCGGGACGACGCACGCGAGGACCGGCGCCTGCCGCCCGACGACGGCGCCGATGTCACCGGCCGGGATGCCCGTCAAGGTCGCAGCGGTCGTGATCGGGATGGCGACGGCGCCGAACGCGACCGGCGCGGTGTTCGCGAGCAGCACGGTGCAGGCCGCCCGCAGCGGGGCGACCCCGAGCGCGATGAGCATGGTCGCGGTGATGGCGACGGGGGCACCGAAACCGGCGAGCGCCTCGAGCAGGCCGCCGAAGCAGAAGGCGATGAGGACAGCCTGGATCCGGGGGTCCTCCGAGACGACGTCGAACGTCCGGCGGAGGTCCTCGAACCGTCCGCTCGTGACCGTCAGCTGGTAGAGCCAGAGCGCCGCGAGCACGATCCACATGATCGGGAACGTGCCGAAGACGGCACCCTGCGTCGCGGAGAGGAGGGCGAGCGGGGCCGGCATGGCGTACGCGAGGACGGCGACGAGGAAGGCGGCGCCGAGACCGGCGAGCGCCGCGACGTACGCCTTGGTGCGCACGACCCCCAGCAGCACGAAGACGACGAGGAGCGGGAGCAGCCCGACGAGCGCCGAGACGGCGAGGCTGCCGCCGACGGGTGAGAGCTGCTGGGTGAAGTCGGCCGCCTGATGGACGGCGGACGGCAGGGCGGACGTCGTAGCGGTCATGGCGTTACCTCCGGCCGGCCACGGTGCCGGCTCGCTCGGCGCCAGATCGGCACCCCCAATGGATGACCTCACTGTGGTAGGACCACAGCAAGTTGGAGACACCGTAGGGTGTGACTGCACTCACTTCAAAGGGTCGGTCAGCCCGGAAGCGCTTGCACGTCGACGAACGGTCGTGGACGCAGGACGAAAGGACGGACGCGGTGCCGGAACAGGCCTCGACAGGTGCGCTCGACGACACCGTGGACACCGTGGACACCGCGGACACCGTGGACGGCGTGGTGGACGCCGGGTGGGCCCCGGTGACCAAGGCCCGCACCTACGAGCTCGTGCTCGACCGCGTCGAAGCACAGATCACCTCGGGGCGACTGCGGGCCGGGGACCGTCTCCCCGCTGAGCGGGACCTCGCCGCCGCGCTCGGGGTGAGCCGGGTCGCCGTCCGGGAGGCGATGCGGGTGCTCCAGGCGATGGGCGTCATCACGCAGTCGACCGGCTCCGGCCGCGACGCGGGCACGGTGCTCACCGCGGCCCCGGGCGAGGCGCTGACCCGGCTGGTCCGGATGCACGTGCTGCTCGCGAGCGTCGGGACGGCGGACGTCGTCCGCGCCCGGATCGCCCTCGAGCGCGAGTCGGCCCGGCTCGCCGCGACCCACGCCCGGGACTCCGACCACGCCCTGCTCGCCGAGCACCTCGCGGTCATGGACGACCCGGGCTGCTCGCCGGAGACGTTCAACGACCGCGACACCGACTTCCACGTCACCATCGCGCACGCCAGCGGCAACCGTCTCGTCGCCGAGATGACGACGGCCCTGCGCAACGCGATGCGCGGCACCCTGCTCGAGCGGCTCCGGGGCGAGGACGACTTCCGGTCGGTCGCCGCCCGGCTGGCCCGGGAGCACCACGAGATCCACGAGGCCCTCCTCGCCGGTGAGGGTGCGCGGGCGGCGGACCTCGTCGAGGCGCACATCGAGGGGTTCTACGCCCGGCACTGACGAGCCCGGCCCCGGTGGTGCCGTCGGGGCCGGGCTCGGTCGGGCTGCGGGCCGTCAGCGGCCGAGGCCGGCCTTGTCGACCTTGCGGTGGAACCGCATGCCGGCCAGACCGCCGACGACCGCACCGACGAGCGCGACGACGACCGCGACGAGCAGGCTCAGCAGCCCGGCGGTCGTGACGTCACCCTCGCCGACCGGGATCCGCGGGAACGCGTCGAGCCGCCCGAGGACGTCGTACTGGCTGCCGAGCGCGGCCCCGACGCCGGCGACGACCAGCGACACGACGACGGTCCAGAGCCAGACGGCGACGCCCTGCTTCGCGCCGTTGAAGCGGGCCATCCGGCCCGCGACGTAGCCGCCGCAGTAGAAGGCCACGAAGACGATGACGGCCAGGGCGACCGCCCCGCCCCAGCCCACCGTGGCGATGTTGCCGGTGGCGGCGTCGACGGCCTGCGCCGGGTCGGCGTTCGTCGCGACGCCGACGGCGGTGCCGGCGCCTGCGAGCAGTGCCGTGAGGATGACCGCCATCCCGGTGGCGGCGAGCCAGCCGAAGAACGCCGAGCCGATCTTCAGGCCGCCGAACGCCTCCTTCTCGCGCTGGACGACGGCCTGCCGGTCGAGCCCGAGCTCGGTCGCGGTGGCGTGCGGGGCCGCGGCACCCGCGTCGTCGTCGGTGCGGGCGTCCGGGCCGGTCGCGTACTCGGGGCGCGCGAGCGTGGGCTCGTCGTCCCTGCGCACGAGCGTCGGGTCGTCATGGCGCACGGCCGTGCCGTCCCGGTGCCCGCCCGGGTGCTCGGGGGTCGGGCGACCGTCCGCGAGCGTGCTGTCGGCACCACGTGCCTGGTTGCCGGGTGTTCCGGTCGGCGTGCTCATCGGTCGTGCTCCCCGCCTCGGTGGTCTGTCCGGCGGTGAGTACCCGCGCCGGGGCGCCCCATGCGCGCCGGCGCCCACGCGTCACAGCGGGCCGACGCGCCGCCCGGTGAGGTCGTCGATCTCGAGGCGGAGCACGGTGTCGCGCTCGCCGTGGGCCCAGGCCTCGATGGTGTCCCGCGCGCGGGCGACCCGGGCGCCGTCCGTCTCGCGGTGCAGCGTCCCGCTCGCGATGACCGACCAGCCGGAGCGGCCCGGGCTGAAGGCGCTGTCCACCTCGTAGACGGCGTGGACGGCGTGGCCCTCGTCGGTGAGCCTCGAGAGCAGGGCGTCGGCCCGGGTCCGGAAGAGCACGTGCTCGCCCTCGAGGAGGTGGTTGAGGACGACGATGACCGGCCGGCCGTCGACGACGACCGCCATCCGCCCCACGTCGGTGGCCGCGAGGAGTCGCAGGGATGCTGCGTGGTCGACCGACTCGAGGAGCTCCTCGCCGGCCTCTGGCTGCGTCATGGGTCCAGCCTGTGCGTCCGGGCAGCCGGGGGCAAGGCCGTACGTCCGTGTCGCGGGCCCGAGTGCGCCCGGCGCCGGGCCCGGACGACGGACGGGCGGCACGACGTCGCCGTCGCACCGCCCGTCCGGGTCGGTCGTGGAGCCGCCGCGGGGCGGGGCCGTCAGTCGTTCGGGATGGCGAAGACCTGGCCGGGGTAGATGAGGTCCGGGTTCTTCACGTGGTTGATCTTGGCGATCTCCCGCCAGTCGACCTTGAAGTGCGCCCCGATCTCGCTGAGGGTGTCGCCCTTCTTCACCGTGTACTTGCGGAGCTTGTGCTCCTCGGCGTGCTTCTTCGTCTTCTCCGCGGCGAGGTGGGCCTCGTGCACCGCGTGCACGAGCTTGGCCTCCTCGGCGGCGGCCGTGGCCTCGGCGGCCGCGTCGTCGGCGGCCTGCTGGGCGGCCTTCTGGGCGGCGAGGCGTGCCTCGAGCCGCTCGTCGACCGCGGGGGCGGCCTCGGCAGCGGCCGGGGCCTCCGCGGCCGGGGCTGCGGGCGCTGCGGGCGCCGGGTCGGCCTTCGCGGCGGCAGCGTCGGCGGCGGCCTTCGCCGCGGCAGCCTTCTTCGCGGCCTCGTCGGCGGCGTGCTGGGCCTTGTCCGCGATCTCCTTGGCCTTCGCCGCCTTCTCGGCGTCGTCCGTCGTGAAGAGGTCCTTGATCTCGTCGAACAGCTTCATGCGCAGTGCTCTCCGTTCTCGCCCGTCCGGGCTCCGCACCGGCGCACAGGCGTGGACCGGCGCAGCGCACCGTAGCGGATCATGCGGACGCCGGACCGCCCGGCCCGGCGAAGGGCACTAGCCGTCACCGCCCGGTGACCCGCCGGCCGACGGCCCGTTGCGCCGCGGCCGCCCGGCCCGCACAGTGGACCCGTGCGCTACGTCGTCGGGATCCCGTTCCTCGTGCTCGTCGTCGCCCTCGCGTGGGGCGCGCTGACGGGCCGGGTCCGGGCGCGGGGCTGCTGCGCGGTCGCCGACCCGGCGCGCGACCTGCGGATGCGGGACGCCGTCCTGTCGACCGACGGCTGACCTGCCGCGCCTCGGACCCGCACTCCTCGGACCCGCACTCCTCGGACCCTCACTCCGCAGACCCTCACTCCTCGGGCGCGACGACCCTCGGCCGGCGGCCCTTCTGGGCCCAGACGATCGACGCGATGACGGCGCAGGCGGCGAGGACCGCGGCGAGCGTCACCGTCTCGCCGAGGAACAGCGCGGACCACACGAGGGTGAGCAGCGCCTGGAGCTGCTGGACCTGGCCGCCGCGCGCGATGCCGGCGAGCATGAGCCCGCGGTACCAGGCGAAGAAGCCGAGGTACATCGACGAGACCCCGAGCCCGGCGAGCGAGAGCCACTCGGCGGGGCCGGGCGAGTACGCGTCGTGGGTGAGGACGGCGATGACGACCGTCGCGGGCACCGTCACCGGCAGCGCGAGGACGACGACCCACGAGATGACCTGCCACCCCGGCATCGCCGCGGTCACCGACGCCCCCTCGACGTAGCACCAGGACGACGCGATCACCGCACCGACGACGAGCAGGTCGGCGACCGGGTCGGCGCCGGTGCCGCCGCCTCGGGCCAGGGCGAACGCGACGAGGGCCGCGGTGCCGGCCGAGGCCGCGGCCCAGAACTGGCCGCTGACCCGCTCGTGCGTGCGGAGCACCGCGATGACGGCGGTCATGAGCGGCATGAAGGCGGCGATGACGGCGACGTGCGCGGACGTCGTCCGCTGCAGGGCGAACGCGAGGAGGATCGGCCAGCCGAAGACCGCGCCGAGCATCGTGAAGACGATCGGGGTGAGGTGCACCCGCGGCGGGAACGGCACCCGGCGCACGAGGAGCAGCACCCCGGCGATGACGCCGGCGATGACCGCCCGGCCGCTCGCGGTGATGAACGGGTCGAAGCCGCGGACGGCGACCTTCGTCATCGGCACCGAGAGCGAGAAGAGCAGGACGCCGGCGAACGCCCAGGCGAGACCCTGCCGGTGCCGGTCGGGCACGGCGGCGGGCACCTCCCGGGGGGCGCCGCCCGCGGCGGGTTCGACGTCGGACGGCGTGGCCACCCGCGCACGGTAGCGGGCGCCACGCCGTCCGGTGTCGGCGAGGTGTCAGCCGCCCTGCGGCGGCTCGACCGGCACCCCGGCGGCCACCACCGCGGCCTCCCCGACCGTGGTGCCGGCGGCGTCGGTGAACTCGACCGACACCGGGCCCTTCACCCGCAGGCTCCCGAACCCGTCGACGAGCCGCTCCGCCGTCCGGCCGCCCTTCTCGTCGGTGACCGTCACCGTCGTCGCGCTGACCGGTCCGAGGACGGCCACGCCGGTCGTCCCGTCGGGCGGGTCCGGCTCCTCGAAGGCCCAGGCCAGGGCGACCCGCTCGAGCGGTCCGGCGGGGACCGCGACGGTCACCTCGGACCCGGCGAACCCGTCCGAGGAGCCGGTCTCGGGGATCTCGCGGACCGCCGTGACGACATGGGCGCCGCCCGGCACCGTGACGGCGACGACGGACAGCGGCTGCCGCCCGTCGAGGCCGGTCCACAGCAGCCGGCGTGTCGACCGGTCGCGGAGCGCCCCGGAGGCCGCCTGTGCCGAGGCGACGGCGCGGGCCACCAGGACACCGGCGGCCGGCCGGGCGCCGTGGAGGGCAGGCTGCATCCCGTCGAGGAGCCCCCCGGGAAGGGCACCGGCACCCGCCGGGTACATGTCGAACCAGCCCGAGTCCCCGGGGACGGTGTAGAGGCCGGGCCGTACCGCCGGGTCCGTCCAGGGCACCGCGAGCTCCCAGTGCCGGCCCGCCATCGGCTCCAGGGTGCGCACGTCCCACGTGGGCGTGCCGTCGGCGGACCATGTCGGGCCGGTCGCGAACCTCACGTCGCCCGTCAGGGCGGACAGGACGACGAGCGCACCGGTGCCCTGCTCCGCCGCCCGGCCCTGCGGCGAGGGCAGCCAGAACGACGTGACCAGCTCGGCCGCCGTCAGCTGCGGGTCGTTGCGGAGGACCTCCGCGGCAGGCACGCCGCGCGCCGCGTCGAACCAGAGGAACGTGTCGGTGGCGGAGGTCCCCAGCTCGACCTCGACGAGGACGATCCGCAGGTCCCCGACGTCCCCGGCGAACGGCACGAGGACGTCGGTCGCGTCGGTGCCGGCGGGCAGCGCCTCGTCGGCGAACCGCCCCGTTCGCAGGACGCTGCGGCGGACCTCGTCGAGGAATCCCCGGTCGCCCGCGAGCGACCCGACGGTCGGCCCCGGGAAGATCGCCGACGTCCGCACCCGGCCGCCGTCCGGCGGGGTGACCGCGGTGCGGTCCGCGCGGAGCGGGCCGACGTCCACCCGGACCGCGCCGAGCACCGCGAGCAGCGCGACGACGCCCCCGACGAGCGCCTGCCGGCGACGACGACGCCGCCGGATGCCGGCCATGCCGCCGCGGACCCGGTCCCACGGCGGGGTGACCGCCGGCAGCGCCTCGGCGCGCTCGGTGAGGCTGTCGCGCACGAGCAGCCGCAGGTCGTCGTCGTTCATCGCGTCACCTCCGTGTCGTCCGTGGCCCGTACCCCGGCGAGCTCGCGCAGGTCGGCGCTGGCCCGCAGCCGTTCCGTCGCGCGGGAGAGGGTGCTCTTCACCGTGCCGGTGGAGCAGCCGAGGACCCGCGCGGTCTCCTCGACGGTGAGGTCCTCCCACAGGCGCAGGACGACGACCGCGCGCATCCGTGGCGGCAGCGCGGCGAGCTGGCGCCAGACGGCGTCCCGCTCGGCCCTCGCCTGGGCGCCGTCCGTGGTCGCGGACCGCAGGTCGGCGACGACGCCGTCCAACGGTGCCTCGGCGACCCGCCGGGAGCGCGCCCGGAAGCGGGAGATCGCACCCCGCGCGACCGCCGTCCGGACGTAGGCCTCCGGGTTGTCGCTGCGGATCCGCCCCCAGTGCCGCCAGGACCGTTCCAGCGCGACCTGCACGAGATCCTCGGCCTGCATGGCGTCACCGGTGAGCAGGTACGCGTAGCGCACGAGCTGCGGCCAGCGGTGCAGGACGAAGTCCCTGAACTGCGACTCGTCCGCGGACATCTCGTCCCCCTCGTCGCCGGCGCGGCGCCGGCGTCCCGTCCCCACCCCAGACGCCCGGCGCGGCACCGGGGGTTGAGCGGGTCGGGATCTTTCCGGGCTGCTCGACGGCTACTCGACGACGTCGGTCGCGGCCGGACCGAAGATGCACAGGTGGTCGAGGAACGGCGCGGGGTCGCCGGACCAGTCCATCGCCGCGAGCTGGGCGGCGCTGCGCCGCCCCATCCGCCAGCGGAACGCCTCGAAGTCCGTCGTCCGCAGCACCGTGCGCTCGTCGTCCGGTGCCTGCGGCCCGACCCGCACGTCGTGGGTCCCGGTGACGACCCGCAGCGGCGCCGGCACGTCGAGCGCGCCGAGGAGCAGCTTCGCGCCGAGCACGACCCCCACGCTGTCCCGTGCCCCGGTGTCGCCGACGGCACCGCGCAGGTCGTGCTCGTGCGACGTCGCGTCGAAGACGAACGGCCAGACCGGCACCTTCTCCAGCAGCGCCTCGACGGCGACCGACGCGGTCGCCCAGCGCTCGAGGAGCTCGGCCGTCGGGACGCCGCGGCCGCGCTCGACGTGGGTCGCCGTCCACTCCGGGGTCGGGCCGTCCTTCGGGCCGTTGCCGCTCGCACCGTCCTCCGCCGCACCCGTGAGGTGCGCGACGACGTCGTGGACGGTCCAGCCCGGTGTCGCGGGGACCGGGAGGGAGTCGTCCGGGACGCCCGGGACGAGCGCGGCGATGCGCTCGCGGGCCTCGCGGTAGAGCAGCGAGAGGGGCACGCGGTCAGCCATGCTGTGGAGGCTAGTCGCCGCAGGTCACGATCCGCTGCCCCCGGCCGCGAGCGACGTCCCGAGGAACCTGATCTGTCCGGCGGCCAACGGCTTCCAGGTGTCGAGGTCGTGCCCGCCGGGCGTCACCGTGACCGCCGGCGACGGCCGGAGCGCGCCGAGCACCTCGCGGACGGCGGGCAGGTACGGGTCCTCGCCGCCGCACTCGACGCGGAGCGGGACGTCGGCCAGCGCGGCCGGTGCCGAGCGCAGGTCGCCGCGCGCGAAGTCTGCGGCGTCGGCGAAGACGCCGGGGTCCTGCTGCCGGGCCGAGTCCGCGGTGCGCCAGAGCGTCGGCCCCGCGACGGCGACACCGGCGACCGCCGGGGCGTCGGACCGCTTCCCCAGCTCCTGGGCCAGGCGCAGCGCGCCGTAGCCGCCCATGCCGACGCCGAGCAGGCCGACGCGGTGCTCGGCGCCGGCCGCGAGGCCGAGCGCGGCGAGCCACGGCAGGAACTTGTCGAGGACGAGCGCACCGGCGTCGGTGCCGTCGGGCCGGGCCCGCCACCAGCGGTCGCCGCCCGAGATCGCGGCCAGCGCGAACGGCGCCATGCCGTCCTGGACGACGGCCCGGCCCAGGGCCTCGTCGAGACCGAGCCGGGTGACGACGGAGGAGTCCCCGGCGAGGTCGTGCAGGACGACGACGACCGGCAGCCGGCTGCCCTGCCCGCCGCCCGGCACGACCGGCTGGTGCGCGTCGACCCCGCGGGGGTAGACGAGCGTGTAGGCGGCCTGGGTGTCCCCGAGGGACGGCGCCTCCACGGTGCCCTGGACCGTCGTCCCCTCGATGCGGTGCGCCGTCCGGTACAGCGCGACCCCGAGCAGGCCCGTGACGACGGCCCCGACGCCGAGCTGGATGGCCCGGCGACGGGGCGGGGTCGGGTCCGGGACGGCGTAGCCGCTCATGCCTGGGTCGTCCTGCCTGTCGCTGCTCTGCCTGTTGCTCCTCGGGTCACTGCCCGGTCTGGCGGCGGATCTCCGCGCGCGCCAACGACATCCGGTGCACCTCTTCGGGGCCGTCGGCGAAGCGCAGGGTCCGGATGCCGGCGAAGGACTCGGCGAGCGGGAAGTCCGGCGAGAGACCGCCGGCGCCGTGGGTCTGGATCGCCCGGTCGAGGATCCACTGCACGGTCTCGGGCACGGCGATCTTGATCGCCTGGATCTCGGTGTGGGCGCCCTTGTTGCCCACGGTGTCCATGAGCCAGGCGGTCTTGAGCACGAGGAGGCGCAGCTGCTCGACCTTGACCCGCGACTCGGCGATCCACTCCCGGACGACGCCCTGGCGCGCCAGCGGCTTGCCGAAGGCGACCCGCTCGACGGCGCGGGCGCACATGAGCTCGATGGCCCGCTCCGCGATGCCGATCGAGCGCATGCAGTGGTGGATCCGGCCCGGCCCGAGCCGGGCCTGCGCGATGGCGAACCCGTCGCCCTCGCCGCCGATGAGGTTGGCCGCCGGGACGCGGACGTCCTCGAAGACGAGCTCGGCGTGCCCGCCGTGCTCGTGGTCGTCGTACCCGAAGACCTCCATGCCGCGGACGACGGTCAGGCCCGGGGTGTCGCGGGGCACGAGGATCATCGACTGCTGCCGGTGCCGGTCGGCGTCCGGGTTCGTCCGCCCCATGACGATGAGGATCCTGCAGTCGGGGTTCATCGCCCCGGTGATCCACCACTTGCGGCCGTTGATGACGTAGTCGTCGCCGTCGCGGACGATCGAGGTGGCGATGTTCGTCGCGTCGGAGGACGCGACGTCCGGCTCGGTCATCGCGAACGCGGAGCGGATCTCCCCGCGCAGCAACGGGTCGAGCCACTGCGCCTGCTGCTCGGGGGTGCCGAACATCGCCAGCACCTCCATGTTCCCGGTGTCCGGCGCCGCGCAGTTGAAGGCCGGCGGGGCCAGGTGGATGCTGCGGCCGGTGATCTCGGCGAGCGGCGCGTACTGCAGGTTCGTCAGGCCCGCGCCGTGGTCCCCGGGGAGGAAGAGGTTCCACAGCCCCTGCTCGCGCGCGGTCGCGCGGACCTGCTGCACGACGGGGATCCGGGTCCAGGCCCAGCGGTCGTCGAGGGCAGCGGCCTGGTCGCGGAACGTCTGCTCGTTCGGGTAGACGTGCTCGTCCATGAAGGTGAGAACCTGGCGGCGCAGGTCCTCGGTGCGTGCGTCGAACCCGAACTCCATCAGTGGTTCTCCTTCGTCGTCGCGTCGTGCGCCGTGGTGTCTCGCGTGCCGGCGTCGTGCTCGTCGAGCCGGCGCTGCAGCTTGCGCATGCCGGCGAGCCAGCGGTCGGGCTGGGTGGCCCGCAGGGCGTAGTAGTCGCCGACCTCCGGGTGCGGCAGCACGAGGAACCGGGTGTCGTCGTGCAGACCGTCGACGAGGGCGGCCGCGACGTCCTCGGGGGTGAGCACGGTCTCCCGGCCGAGCACCTCCTGCGCGGGCCCGGCCTCGTGGAGCATCCGGGTGTCGACGCCCTGCGGGCAGATGGCCTGGACGACGACCCCGCGGTGCCCGTACGTCGCCGAGAGCCACTCGGCGAACGCGACGGCGCCGTGCTTGGTCACCGAGTACGTCGGGCTGCCGAGCATCGTCAGCAGTCCCGCGGCGGAGGCCGTGACGACGAACCGCCCGCGCCCCCGTTCCACCCAGCCCGGCACGAGCAGCCGCGCGGCCCGGACGTGGGCCATGACGTTCACCTCGAGCGACAGCGCCCAGTCGGCCTCGCTCGCGTCGAGCCCGCGTCCGCGGTCGATCCCCGCGTTCGCGACGAAGACGTCGATCTCGCCCAGCGCGGCCGTGGCCCGCTCGACGAGCGCCGCGACGCCTGCCTCGGAGGCAGCGTCCCCGGGGGCCGCAGTGCCACCGACCTCGGCGGCGACCGCCCCGGCCGCCTCGGCGTCGAGGTCGTTGACGACGACCCGCGCCCCCTCGGCGGCGAGCCGGCGGGCCATCGCCGCACCGATCCCGTGGCCCGCGCCGGTCACGACGACCCCCGCACCTGCGATGTCCACCCGGGTCCGCCTCTCTGCGGCTGCACGTCCACGCCGCCTGTGAGCGTACGTGGCCCGGGCCCGGACGGCGCGGGGCCCCCGGCGCGGATACCGGCCGGCGTGGACCTCGGCCGGGTTCGACGCGAACGCGCCCGCCGCGCCGGCACGACCGAGAAGCTCAGCGGTCCTGACGCGTGCGGCGGGATGCTTGCCCTCGTGAGCGACGACGTTCTCTCCGTGGTTCCCTCGGACCCGTGCTGGCAGCCCGACCGAGCCACCGGGCAGCGGGTGGCGGAACTGGTGACGTCCCTCACCCTGGTCGACGGCGACGGCGGCTGGTGCGAGGTCACCTGGCACGACGATGTCGCCCTCGTCGACTGCGGCGGGAACCTCGAGCGGATCGGCTGCCTCGGCTGCGGTCGACAGTTGGACGGCGAGTGGTGGCGCGACCTGATCGAGGAGCGCCACACCTCGGGCTCCGGTCTGGCGGACCTGGCGGTCGTCGTGCCCTGTTGCGGAGCGGCGACCACGCTGGACGCCCTCGAGTACGACTGGCCGGTGGCGTTCGCCCGCTTCGAGATCGCGGTGTGGAACCCCAGTAGGACGTTCGACCCCGGCGACGGCAGGCTTGACGACGATGCGGCGGCCGCCGTCGAACGGGCTCTCGGTCACCCGATCCGCCAGGTCCGGGCGCACTACTGAGGCGCCTCCGCATTGCGTCTCCACGTGTCGTCCGGAGGAACCTGGGTCCAGATCGGCGGGGTGAGGTCGATCGGGGTGAGCCCGGTCCGGTTCGGACCCAGGCCGCGGGCGTCCGCGTCGTCGTCGATGGCGAGGCGTAGTTGTTGCCCGATCCGTTGTGCGGCGGCGTGGGTCTGGTGGTGGAGGTTGCGGGTCGGGCGTCGTTCTGGGTCGATCCAGGACGGTGGCCGCACCCAAGGGACCCCGGCGACTACCTGGACCACCCACAGGCCGGCATGGACCTGCTGATGATGGTTCGGGCACAAGCGAGGCTGTCGCATGAATCGCGTGTCGCTTAGGTCGATCTTGTGGTGGTACGAGAAGATCGGTTGTGGCTGTGAATGTGCGT
>JACRAB010000200.1 GCA_016213575.1 Actinomycetota bacterium | reverse complement strand
GCGTGATCCGGGGCGAGACGACGGTGACGTCGGCGCCCGCGGCGAGCAGCCCCGGAACCCGCCGCTGGGCGACCGCGCCGCCCCCGACGACGACGACCCGGCGGCCGGCGAGCCGCAGCCCGGCGAGGTACGGGTCCGGCGCCGGAGGGGTCACGCCGTCGCTCATGCGGAGGACGTGGCCGTGTCGCCCTTGTCCGCGACACCGGCCGAGTCGAAGGTCGCCATGTCCCGCAGTGCGCGGGCGGCGGACTGGACCAGCGGCAGCGCGAGCACCGCACCGGTCCCCTCGCCGAGGCGGAGGTCGAGGTCGACGAGCGCCCGCAGGCCGAGGGCCTCGAGGGCGACGGCGTGCCCCGGCTCGGCCGAGCGGTGGCCGGCGACGCATGCGTCGATCGCGTCGGGGGCCAGCGCACGGACGACGAGCGCCGCGGCGCCGGCGATGACGCCGTCGAGGATCACCGGGACGCGGGCGGCGGCACCGCCGAGGACGAACCCCGCGATCGCCGCGTGCTCGAGCCCGCCGAAGGCGGCGAGGACGCCGACCGGGTCGGTCGCGGCGGCGGCCACGGCGTCGGCGTGGACGGCGAGGCCCTGCTCGACGACGGTGATCTTGCGGCGCCAGGTCTCGTCGTCGACGCCCGTGCCCCGGCCCGTGACGTCGGCCGCAGGCGCCCCGGTGAAGGCGGCGACGAGCGCGGCGGACGCCGTCGTGTTCGCGATGCCCATGTCGCCGGTGAGCAGGCAGCGCCGGCCCTCGGCGACGAGGCGCTGCGCCACCTCGATCCCCGCGGCGAGCGCGGCGTGGACCTCGTCGCGGGTCAGCGCCGGGCCCTGCGTGAGGTCCCGGGTGCCGGGCCGGACGCGCCGGTCGAGCAGGACGTCGTCCGTGCCGGCGGCGACCGGCAGCGGGGACGCGACCCCGACGTCGACGACGACGACCCGGGCCCCGGCCTGCGCGGCGAACGCGTTGACGGCGGCTCCGCCCGCGACGAAGTTCGCGACCATCTGGGCCGTGACCTCCTGCGGCCACGGCGTGACGCCCTGCGCGTGGACCCCGTGGTCGGCGGCGAAGACGGCCACCGCCGCGGGCTCGGGCATCGGCGGCGGGCAGACCCCGGCGAGCCCGGCGAGCCGGACCGACACGTCCTCGAGCACCCCGAGGGCGCCGCGCGGCTTCGTGAGCCGGTCCTGCCGCTCGCGGGCCAGCCGCGTCGCCTCCACGTCGAGCGGCCGGACGGCGGCGACCGTCGCCGCGACGAGCGCCGCGGCGTCCTGGGCCGGCGGAACGTCCGGACCGGTCGGCTGGTGCGTCATGCGGAGCCCTTCCTCGAAGCCTGCGGCGCGGTGGTGCGTCCGTGCGATGCCGGGCCGCGCTGCTCACCGCAGGCTGCGCGGGACGGCCCCGTCGAGCCTAGAGCCTGCCCGCGAGCGACCCTCAGGAGCGGGCCGCCCGCCCGCCTCGCGAGGCCCGCCGGGCCAGCACGGCGGCCAGCCCGACGGCGACGAGCGCCCCCTCCGCGACGACCACGCGCCCGAGCCGCACCGCCCGCCGCACGTCCGCCGCCCGGGGGGCCCTCCCCCCCACCCCCATCCCCGGCCTGCGCTCGACCCGGCCGGCGTACACGTTCTCCCCGCCGAGCACGACACCGAGCACCCCCGCGGTCGCCGCCTCGGGTCGCCCCGCGTTCGGGCTCGGGTGCCGGGCGCCGTCCGCGCGCAGCACCCGCCACCCGGACGCCACCGACCCCCCGACCACCGGCGCTGCGGCGACGGTGAGCAGTCCGGTGACACGGGCCGGCACGAGGTTGACGAGGTCGTCGAACCGGGCGCTGACCCGGCCGAAGCGCAGGTACCGCGGCGACGTGTAGCCGACCATCGCGTCGAGGGTGTTCGCGGCCCGGTACGCGAGCAGGCCGGGCACACCGGCGACGGCTCCCCACAGCAGCGGTGCCACTGCCGCGTCGGAGGTGTTCTCCGCCAACGACTCGACGGTTGCCCGCGCCAGGTCGCCGACGGACATCTGCGAGGGGTCGCGGGCGCACAGGTGCGAGAGCCGGGCCCGGGCCTGCTGCAGCGCCGGGGTCTCCTCCGCCCCGATGCCGGCCCGCGCCGCATCGGACGTCGCCGCGCCTGCCGCATCGGACTGCGCGGCGTCGAGCAGCCCTGCCATCACCTGCCCCTCACGGGCCAGGCTCGTCCCGCCGAGCACGGCCCACGTCGCGACCGCCGTGACCGCGACGCGGGCCAGCGGCCGGCGCGCCGTCACCCGCTCGGCGGCGACCCCGAGCAGCCACGGGACGCCGACGGCGACCGTCGTGAAGACCGCGCCCGGCGCGACGGCGTCCGCGTGCAGCCTGCGCTCGAGCGCCTGGGCGGCCCGCCCGAACCCGGCGACCGGGTGGTACCGCCGGGGGTCGGCGAGCAGCGCGTCCGCGACGACGCCGAGCGCGAGACCGAGGGGACGGGCGGCGGCAGGGCTGAGCGGCACCCGCCGATCCTGCCCGACGCGCCGCCCGCCCCGGCCACCGGCCCGGTCAGCGCGCGCCCGCCCCCACGAGCTCGCGGGTGTCGAGCACCGCCTGACCCTCGTCGTCCTCGTCGTCCTCGTCGTCCTCGTCCTCGTCGAGGTCGTCGTCCTCCTCGTCCGGGTCGAGCGGCGGGAAGGCGTCGTACGCCGGCAGGGCGGCCAGCGCGGGGACCCTCGACACGGCCTCGTCGCCGAGGATCACGGGCAGGTCGGCGACCTCGGCCTCGAGGCTGGCCACGGCCGCCTCCACCTCGGCGGCCGCCGTGCCAGGGGACCGCTCGAACGTCGCCGTGCCCCAGGCGAGGTCCGGCCCGAGCGTCTCCGCGGTGATCTTCACGTCGCTGCGGCGACCGCCGTCCTGGCCGGTCCACTGGTCGGTGCGCAGCCGGCCCTTGACGATGATGCGGTCCTTGACCCGCACCGACTGCTCGGCGTTCACCGCCAGCGCCCGCCAGCACGTCACGGTCGCCCAGGTCTCGGCGCCGTTGACCCAGGAGCCGGTGGCACGGTCGAACCGGCGCTCGGTCGAGACGAAGCGGAAGCTCAGCAGCCGGGTGCCGTTGTGGGACTTGACCTCCGGGACGGTCGCGACGACGCCGGTCAGGGTCACGTGGGTCTCGTTCATCTCATCCTCCTCCGCCCGGCGCGGTGCCGGGTCGATGGGGGAAGTCCACCCCGGAGGACCGACGTCGCGCTGAGGCCGGCGTCCCGGCTGTGGACAGTGGGACGAACGGCGGATCTGTGGACGGGTCGAGCCCGACCGGCCGTCCGGACCCGTTCGTACGGAAGGGGTCCCGGGCGCCGTCAGCGCCTCAGCGCGCGGACTCGAGCGCCTGTCGCGCGGCCCGGTGGTCGGCGAGGACCTCGGCGACCGGCGACACGACGTGCTCGAACGCGACGGCGGAGACCGCCTGCCGCAGCAGCGCCGCGACCCTGGCCCGCCGCCGCCGTGCCCCGACCCGCACCGCCCATCGCGAGCCGAGGCCGAGCGCGAGACCACCGAGGAGCCCGCCGTAGAAGAGCCACGACGGCACGTAGAACGGCCCCACGGTCGGGGTCGGCGGGAACGTGCCCACGGCCGCCATGACGAACAGGTAGAGGAACCACGCGGTGCCCACGGCCAGCGCCGCGGCGAGCAGGTAGTGCACGACGCGCACGACCGACCACCACGGCGGCGGCGCGTACTCGAGGTCGACGGACATGACGGCACCGTCGAGCGCCTCGGCCAGGTCCGCCCCGGGGGCCGTCGACGCCTTGCGGACGGCGTCGCCCCACCGGGCGGGCAGCGCGTTCGCCGCCGACGACGTCACGGCCCGGACGGCGATCTCGACCCGGGCCTGCTGCGACGGTGACATCGCCGGCAGCGAGCGCCGGGTCAGCCGGCGCAGCTCGCTCTCGGCCTCCCCGAGACGCAGCTTGCGCAGCGGGTCCGGGCGCAGCGCGTACCACCAGCGCACGAGCGGCCAGCCGACGAGGGCGCCGGCCCGGCGCCGGTAGTCGGTCTCGACGGCGTTGAGGACGACGGGCAGGCCGGCGGCCGCGGCGAGCGCCCCGACGAGCTCGTCGGCGCCGTCGAGGGCACGCGCGTCCGGCTCGGTCGGCGACAGGCTCTTCTCGAGCGCCTCACGGGCGCCGTCGAGGTCTGCGGCGGCGCGCTGCGCCGTCGTCGCCTGCCGACGGACGACGTCCGACAGCACGGCGCGCAGGTCCTCGACGCCGTCGCCGCGGGTCGCCGAGGTCGCCACGAGCTTGACCGGGCCGAGCCCGTCGGCGTCGAGCAGCCGGCGCAGGTCGGTCAGGCAGGTCTCGGTGCCGGCCGGGCCGAGCTTGTCGACCTGGTTGAGCACGATGAGCATGACGGACTCGTGCCCGACGAACTTGCGCAGGTAGTTCGCGTGGAGCACCTCGTCCGCGTACTTCTGCGGGTCGACGACCCAGACGAGCAGGTCGCACAGGTCGACGAGCCGGTCGACCTCGAGCCGGTGTGTGACGTTCGTCGAGTCGTGGTCCGGCAGGTCGAGCAGGACGAGACCGTTGAGCGCCGCCTCGCGCTGCCCGTCGAGCACCGACTCACGCGCCGTCCGGTGCCGTCCCGGGACGTCGAGCCAGTCGTGCAGCGGGTCCGCGGTGTCCGTGCCGCAGACGCACGCGACCGGCTTGCCGGTCGTCGGACGGCGCGCGCGGACGTCCGACAGGTCCATCCCCGCGAGCGCATTGAACAGGCTCGACTTGCCGCTGCCGGTCGCGCCGGCGAGGGCGACGACGGTGTGCCGGGAGCCGAGCCGCATCCGCTCGCCGGTGCGCTCGAGCGCGTGCCGGGCCTGCGTGACCGCGGCCGGCGCGAAGCGGTCGCCGCCGACCTTGAGCGCCTGCTCGACGGCCTCGACCCGGGCGGCGATGTCGGGGGCGCCCCGCCGT
>JACRAB010000203.1 GCA_016213575.1 Actinomycetota bacterium | reverse complement strand
CGAGCACGCGCCGGTCTCCCCACCCGTCCGTCGCGAGGCGGACGGCCAGGGACAGGCCCGCTGCTCCACCGCCGACGACGACGGCGTCGAGCACGTGTCCATCCCACGTCGCGGCGCCGTGCCCCGGCCCGGGACTCAGGTCGCGGGCCGGGGCACGGGCGTTCACCGCTGCGCGCGGTGCGGTGCGGTGCGGTCAGGCCGCGTGCGGGTGCAGCACGACCTTGGTGTAGCCGTCGATCCGCTTGTCGAACCTGTCGTACGCGTCCGGGGCGGCGTCGAGCGGCAGCTCGTGGCTGACGATGACGCTCGGCTCGGCCCGGCCGGAGACGATGAGGTCGCGCAGGTAGCGGTTGTAGTTCTTGACGTTCGCCTGCCCGGTCGCGAGCGACAGGCCCTTCTCGAAGAGCCTGCCGAACGACAGCGCGAGCTTGCCCTGCTTCGCCGCCTCGTCCGCGCCGCCGGGGTCGCTCGGCACGTAGAGCCCGGGGATCCCGAGGGCGCCGGTCGGGTTGACGACGTCGATGAGGCCCTCGAGGACGACGTTCGCCTGCTCCTGGTCGTTCTCGCCGGTCGTCGCGGGCCCGTCCTGCGACGGCGTGCCGCCGCTGTGCCCGACGGCCTGGTAGCCGACGGCGTCGATGCCGCGCATGACGCCGTCCCCGCCGCGCATCTCCCTGATCTGCTCGGCCGGGTCGCCCTTGCCGAAGTCGACCGGCACGCAGCCGAGGTCCTCGGCGGCCTTGAGCCGCTCCGGGACCCGGTCGACGACGTAGACGACGGACGCGCCCTTGATGAGGCTGGAGTAGGCGGCCATGATCCCGACCGGTCCGGCACCGAAGACGGCCACCGTGTCGCCCGGCTGCACGCCGGCCATCTGGGCGCCGTGGTAGCCGGTGGGGAAGATGTCCGAGAGCATCGCGAAGTCGGCCTCGTGCTCGGTGCCCTTCGGGAGCTGGAGGCAGTTCCAGTCCGCGAACGGGACGCGCAGGTACTCCGCCTGGCCGCCGGTGTACGGACCCATGCTCACGTAGCCGTAGGCGCCGCCCGCGAAGCCGGGGTTCACCGTGAGGCAGAACCCGGTGTAGCCCCGCTCGCAGTTGAAGCAGAACCCGCAGCCGACGTTGAACGGCAGGTTGACCCGGTCGCCCTTCTTGACGGTCGCGACGCCCGGGCCGACCTCCTCGACGACGCCCTGGTTCTCGTGGCCGAAGACGATGCCGGGCTCGGCACCGGTGCGGCCTTCGTACATGTGCAGGTCGGAGCCGCAGATGCACGTGGAGGTGATCCGGACGATCACGTCGGTCGGGGCCTGGATCCTCGGGTCCTCGACCTCCTCCACGGCGACCTCGAACGGACCTTTGTAGACGACGGCCTTCATGGGAGCGCGTCCCCCTCTCGCTGGGTCCCCTTGCGGGCTGACCCTCTGCCCCTGCCCGCGGCCCATGGTCGTCATGTGCCGTGGAGCGGCCCGTCTGCGGCCGGACCCCGGCGGGACCTCCGGCCCGGTCGGGCGCGGCTCGTTCGGGTCCGTCCGGGCGACACGCCGTCCGGTCGGCGAAGACCTGGCGGAAGGACTTGTGATGCGTGCCGAAGAGGAGTCGACTGGGGGCCAACCGGTTCCGCGACCGGAACCGGTCCAGCGGATCGAGGAGGCGCGATGTCGACCAGCGTGGAGTCGGAGGCGCAGACCGTCGGGAAGCCCGACGGCCCGCAGACACCGGCAGCCGTCACAGCGAGCGCAGCGGTGTCCGCACCGCTGACCCACGTGTGGGAGGTGCTCGTGAGCCCGGCCGGCTCGCAGGCCCTGCTCGGCGACGGCGCGGTGCTCGGGGCCAAGGGCGAGCCCTATCACTGCGAGGACGGGACCTACGGGGTCGTCCGCAGCTACCACCCCCTGGAGCAGCTGCGCGTCTCGTGGCACGCCGCGGGGGACAGCCCGGCGACGATCGTCGAGGTCGACCTGCGTGCGGACGGCGACACCACGGTCCTCGACCTCAGCCAGACCCATCTCCACGACGGCCTCGACCTCGTCGCGCTCGAGGAGCGCTGGACGCAGGCCCTGGCCTCGGTCGCCGGCGCCGCGCAGGCCTGACCCGCGGCGCCGTCCTGACGTCGCCTCGCGGGCCCGGTCCTCGACAGAGCAACGGCCCGGACGACGTCGCAGCCGCCTCCTGACCCGGGGAGGAGCGACCGCCGGCACGGTCGTCCTCCCCGGTCGGGAGGCCGGTGCGCGCACGTGCCTCAGAGGTGCTTGAGCGCCTCGCGCCGGGCCAGCGGGGTCAGCTCCGGGTGGTCCTCGCAGAACTGCCGGACGGCGTCCGGCCGGTGCCGCGCGTGGGTGCGCAGCGCCCAGCCGATCGCCTTCGCCACGAAGAACTCCCGGTCGTCCGCACGCCGCGCGCAGAGCTCGAGGAGCAGCGCCTCGTCCGTGGCCCGGCCGTAGCCGAGCTGGTGGATGACCGCCGACCGGACGAGCCACGGGTCGTCGTCCTCGACCCAGGCCCGCATCGTCGCGACGAGCGCGGGGTGCGCCGCCACGAGCGGCCCGACGGCGACGGCCCGCAGGCTGTCCACGGTGTCCCACCACGGCTTGCTCGTGAGCAGCGGCAGCACGGCCGACGTGAGGAAGCCGGGGCCGAAGCGGTGCGCGCGCCGCGGCGTCCCGAGGAAGCGCCCGAGCAGGTCGCACGCCGCGTACTGGTACTCCCGGCCGGCCAGCCGCCACAGCTGGCTCGTGGCCGCCGCGAGCTCCTCGGGCGAGGGTTCCGGCAGGTCGCCCCACGACTCCGCGAGCAGCCCCCGCCGGCGCGGCGTCGGGATCCCGATGAACGGGAACCGGTCGCGCATGTACGCGCTCATGTCGCGCGCGCGGCCGGGGTCGCCGGCCGGCTCGAGGACGAGCATCGAGCGGACGACGACCTCGTCGACCCAGCCCAGGGCCGCGGTGGGGCGCTCTGCCACGTCGACCACCGTGCCACGCGGTGCGGTCACGAGCGCAAGGTCCGCCCCGTGCACGTCGCTGTCCGTGCTGTCCACACCCATCTGCGGTCCCGACCTCACCCTCACGTGATCCCTGGTCGTAACTCTAGAGAGTCGAACGGTCACATGTGGTGAGTTCGGTGAGGACGTCCGGTTGGTCACGCCCGGCCCGGTACAGCCGGCGGAACCGCTGCCGGGAGGATGGCGTCGTGGTCGGCATGAGGATGCGCGTCCCCGGCGTCACGGCCGTGCCGGTGCATGCACCGGACGGGTCCGTGTGGGACGTCGGCGTCGAGTGGCTGCCCCGGACCCCGCGGCTGCGCCGGTGGTGGCGGCGCCGGGTCCGCGGCCGGGACGTCGTCGACAGCATGGACCTGCTCGACACGCCGGGCGACGACATCGTCTCCTCGGTGCTGTTCGCGATCGGTGCGTTCGTCGTCCTCGTCCTCCTCGCGCTCTTCGTCGTCCCGGCCCTGCTGCTCGTCGTCGACGTCGTCGTACTGGTCCTGGCCGCCCTGCTCGGCGTCCTCGTGCGGGTGCTGCTCGGGCGGCCGTGGCGGGTCGTCGCGCGGTGCACGAGCGGTCCGTCGGCGGGCGAGCAGCAGGTCGTCGAGGTGGCCGGCGTCCGCCGGGCGCGCCGAGCGCGGGAAGACCTGCGCGCGGCGATCGCCGCTACAGCCAGTCGCGCCGCTTGAAGACCGCGTAGAGACCGCCGCTCAGGCCGACCATGACGACCAGCGACGTCCAGAAGCCGCTCGCGTGCCCGAAGCCGGGGTACGGCACGTTCTGCCCGTAGAACCCCGTGACGGCCGTGGGGACGGCGATGATCGCCGCCCAGCTCGTGACCTTCTTCATGATCCCGTTGAGCCGGTTCCCCTGGATCGTCAGGTTCGTCTCGAGGATCGTGCCGACGAGGTCGCGCAGCGACTCGGTCCACTCCGTCGCGCGCAGCACGTGGTCGTAGACGTCCTGGTAGTACGGCGCCATCGCGTCGTCGACGACCTGCAGGTCGCGCCGCAGGAGCGAGTTGACGACCTCCCGCATCGGCAGCACGACCCGGCGGGCGAGGACGAGCGACTTGCGCAGCTCGAACGAGCGGCGCTGCACCTCCGAGGAGTGCGGCCGCTCGTCGAAGAGCAGGTCCTCGAGGTCCTCGATCTCGTCGTCGAGCCCCTGGACCGTGGCGAAGTGGCTGTCGACGACGACGTCGAGGAGGCCGTGGAGCAGGAACGCGACGCCGTGCTTGGCGAGGTCCGGTGAGGCGTCCCAGCGCTCGACGACGGCGTCGATGTCGAAGCCGTCCGCCGGGCGCACGGTCACCAGGGCCTGCGCCGTGACGAACGCGAGGACCTCGTCGACGCCGATCCGGCCGGTGGCGCGGTCGAGCTCGACGCCGTACGCCGCGATGAACAGGTGCGTCGCGTACCGGTCGAGCTTGGGCCGCTGCCGGGCGGACACGGCGTCCTCGACGGCCAGCCCGTGCAGGTCGAGCTCACGGGCGACGAGCTCGAGCTCGGCGGCGGGCGCGTGGCACAGGTCCGCCCAGACGACGGTCGACGGGTCGGACAGGTGCTCGGAGATGTCCTCGAGCGGGAAGTCCTCGGCCTCGAGCACCCCGCCGCGGTACAGCCGTGTGCGCGCCACACGCCCACGGTAGCCCCGGCGGCCCGGGCCGCCGGGCGACGTCCGGTCCGATCGGGCTGGACCCTCACGTGACGTGACGCCCTAGCGTCGTCGTCAGCGGCCGGACGGCGGTCGGCGACGACGGGAGGACGGCATGGACGGCGACGGGCTGCCGGTCGGCGAGGTCGCCCGGCTCGCCGGGGTCACGGTGCGGACGCTGCACCACTACGACGAGATCGGGCTGCTCCGCCCGCGCGGCCGCACCGCCGCCGGCTACCGGCTCTACGACGGGACCGACCTGCTGCGGCTGCAGCGGGTGCTCGCCTACCGCGAGCTCGGGTTCTCCCTCGAGGAGATCGCCCGGCTGCTCGCGCCGGGCGCCCCCGACGGCGGGACGGCGTCCCCGGACGACGAGCTGGCGCTGCTGCGGCGCCAGCGGGACCAGCTCACGGCACGGATCGAGCGGCTCCGGACGGTGCTGCTCGCGGTCGAGACGACGATGGAGGCACGGACCATGGGCATCGAGCTCACCCCGCAGGAGATCCTCGAGGTCTTCGGCGACGACGACCCCACGCAGTACGCCGACGAGGCGGCCGAGCGCTGGGGGGACACCGACGCGTACAAGCAGTCCCAGGCGCGGGCGCGCTCCTACGGCAAGGCCGACTGGGCGCGGATGAAGGCCGAGCAGGAGGCGTGCACCGCGGCCTACGCCGACCTCTTCCGGGCCGGGGCGGCCGCGGCGGGTCCGGAGGCGATGGACGCGGCGGAGGCGCACCGGCAGCTCGTCACGCGGTGGTTCTACGACTGCGACCACACGATGCACCGGGGCCTGGCGGACATGTACGTCGAGGACCCGCGCTTCACCGCCCACTACGACGCGCACGCCCCGGGCCTGGCCGCGTGGGTGCGGGACGCCGTGCACGCGAACGCGGACCGCGCGCAGCCCTGACGGCGGCGTCGGCCGGCGCGGGCCTCAGCCGCTCAGGGCCGCCGTCGCCGCGCCGCACGACCGCGCGGGCGCCGGGCGGTCGCCGGCGTTGAGCCGGGCGAGGTCCGACCGCGCGACTGGAACGGCCGAGCCGGCCCCGGAGACGCCGCGCTCGACGACGACCGCGATCGCGAGGTCGCGCTGGTAGCCGGTGAACCAGGCGTGCGCGCCGACCGGTTCCGGCTCGCCGTACTGGGCGGTGCCGGTCTTGCCGGCGACCGCGGCGCCGGGTGCGGTCCGCAGCGCCCGCGCCGTGCCCGAGCGGACCGTCTCGCACATGAGGGACCGCAGCGTCGCGACCCGGGCCGGGTCGAGCGGCGGCCCGGTGACCGGGGCGGGCGCTCCGGCATCGAGCACCAGCGTCGGCGCGTGGTACCGGCCACCGGCCACCGTCGCGGACGCCAGGGCCATGCTCAGCGGGCTGACGACGACCTCGCCCTGGCCGATGAGCGAGGCCGCGTGGACGGCGGTCGTCCGGGTCGGGGGCACCGAGCCGGAGAACGCGCCCAGCCCGAGGCTCGGCACCGGCACCCCGATCCCGAGGTCCT
>JACRAB010000209.1 GCA_016213575.1 Actinomycetota bacterium | reverse complement strand
TAGATGACGTCGACCCGACCGGCCGACGGCACCCGCCACCGCTCGCCGGGCAGCTCCTCCCGGTCGAGCGTCGCGACCTGCTCGCGGAGCGCCCGCAGCCAGACCGGGTCACCGGCGAGCGACCCCCGGGTCGGCCCGCCCGCGAGCGCGGACGCCGCGGTCGACGTGACCGGGACGACGGGCACCCACGACGGCACCGGCACCACCCCGAGCTGGACGGCGGCCAGCACCGCCGCGACACCACCGAGGACCCCCAGCCCCCGGCCGGCCCGGGACACCCGGCGCCGACGGCGGACCCGGCGCAGCCCGCGGTCGATCTGCGCGCGGTCCGGCGGCCGGCTCGACACCCGGTCGGCGACGTCGGCGAGCGCCTCGCGGACGATGGTGAGGTCGTCCATCACCGTTCCTCCTTCGTCGGGCCGGGCGTCGCACGGTCGGGCCCCGCCGGGTCGGCCGCTCCCGGCAGCCCGACGGCCTCGCGCAGCGCGGACCGGCCCGCGAGCCGGACGACGGCCCGCTACAGCTGGCTCTTCACCGCGCCGGGCGGGAAGACGAGCAGCGCTGCCGTCTCGGCCTCGGAGAGGTCCTCCCAGACCCGCAGGACGACGACCGCCCGCATCCGCGGCGGCAGCGAGCGCAGCTCGCGCCACACCGCCTCCCGCGCTGCGGACGCCTCGGTGGGGTCGGGCGCGGGGGCCTCGACCCGGCTCGTCAGCTCGGCCTCCCGCACCCGGCGCCGCAGCATCCGCCCGCGGGACACCGCGCGGCGGGCGATCGCCGTCCGGACGTAGACTTCCGGCCGCTCGGCCCGGACGTGCCGCCACCGCCGCCAGGTGCCCTCGAGCGCCACCTGGACGAGGTCCTCGGCGTGCCCGAGGTCGCCGGTCAGCAGGTACGCGTACCGGACGAGCGCCGACCAGCGCGACTGCACGAACGCGTGGAAGTCGTCCGCGCCCACCCCCGCGACCTCCGGGTCGGCCATCACGTCCGGCACTGCGTCGGGCACCGCCCACCCCCACCGCCGACCCGGTCCGGGCGCCCGCCCGGCGGGCCCGCCGTCCGGACCCACCTCCTAAGACGCCGCCCCGCCGACGCGCGTTGAGACCGGTTCAGCGTGCCGGGCCGCCCACGACGTTGGCGAGCGGCTCGCCCGCCGCCCACCGCTCGAGCTGGGCGCGCAGCAGCTTCCTCGCCCGCGGCGGGAACGCCGCGGTGTCCCCGCCGACGTGCGGGCTGACGAGGACGCCGGGAAGCCGCCACAGCGGGTGGTCGGCGGGCAGCGGCTCCGGGTCGGTGACGTCGAGCGCCGCCGCGATCCGGCCCGTCGAGACCTCGGCGACGAGCGCGTCGGTGTCGACGACGCCGCCGCGCGCCACGTTGACGAGCAGCGCGCCGTCCGGCATCGCCGCGAGGAACGCCGCGTCGACGAGCCCGCGGGTGGAGTCGTTGAGCGGCACGACGAGGACGACGACGTCGTGGTCGGGCAGCAGCGCCGGGAGCTCGTCGACGCCGTGGACGTGCCCGCGGTCGTCGTCCCGGGCCCGGCTCGCGACCCGGGTCAGGTACACCTCGAACGGCGCGAACCGGTCGACGACGGCACTGCCGACGCTGCCCGTGCCGATGACGAGCACCCGCCGGTCGGCGAGCGCCGGGCGGTAGCCGGACAGCCACTGCCCCGTCACCTGGGCGCGCGCGAAGTCGCCGATCCCGCGCAGCGCGGCGATCGCCAGGCCCACGGCGAGCTCGGCGGTCGAGGCGTCGTGGACACCCGCCGCGTTGCACAGCGTCACGCCGTCCGGCAGGTGCGCGAGCACGTTGTCGTAGCCGGCGGTGAGCGTCTGGACGACCTCGAGCCCCTCGATGGACGCCAGCCGCGGGATCGCCCGGGAGGAGTCCAGGTACGGCAGCACGACGAGCCCGGGCGCCCGGCCGTCGAGGCCGTCGGGCAGGTCGCCCTCGACGGGCCACAGGACGACGTCGAGCGGGGCCTGCCCCTCGGGCCACAGCCCTTCCCACCGCTCGTCGGGAACGGTCACGACCTTGCGGGCTGCGCTGGCATCGGGCACCGCCGCAGGCTACCGAGCCCGGCGGACGACGCGCCCCCGGCCCGCCACGGACCCGGACGGCGGCTTGACACGCCACTTGACAGAGAATCCGTTTCTGTAAAGTTACTGCCGAGTATTGAGTCAACGCCCGTTGGTGTAGTGCAATGCGTCCATGACCCTCGCGCACGACCACGACGTCGTCGTCATCGGCTCCGGGTTCGGGGGCAGCGTCAGCGCGCTGCGCCTGGCCGAGAAGGGGTACGACGTCCTCGTCCTGGAGTCCGGGCGCCGTTTCGAGGACACCGACTTCGCGAAGACGTCGTGGGACGTCCGCAAGTACCTCTGGGCGCCGAAGCTGGGGTGCACCGGGATCCAGCGGATCCACCTGCTGCGCGACGTCCTCATCCTCGCCGGCGCCGGCGTCGGCGGCGGGTCGCTCGTCTACGCCAACACCCTCTACGAGCCCCCGGCGCCGTTCTTCACCGACCCGCAGTGGGCCGACGTCACCGACTGGCACGCCGAGCTGCGGCCGCATTACGCCGTCGCGAAGCGGATGCTCGGCGTCGTCGAGGAGAACCCGGTGTGGGGCCCGGTCGAGGAGATGATGAAGGAGACCGCCGAGGCGATGGGCCGCGGCCACACCTTCCGCAAGACCCCGGTCGGCGTGTTCTTCGGCCGGGACGACGCCCAGGAGCCGGACGTCACCGTGCCCGACCCGTACTTCGGCGGGGCGGGGCCGGCCCGGACCGGCTGCACCGAGTGCGGCAACTGCATGGTCGGCTGCCGGGTCGGCGCGAAGAACACCCTCGTGAAGAACTACCTCGCCCTCGCCGAGCGCCTCGGCGTCCGGGTCGAGGCGCTGCGCACCGTCGTGGACGTCCGCCCGGTCGAGCCCCGCGACCCGGCGGCCGGCTGGCGGGTGACGAGCGAGCGCACCGGCGCGTGGCTGCGCAAGGACCGGCGCACGGTGACCTGCGCGCAGGTCGTCGTCTCGGCCGGCACGTGGGGTACGCAGACCCTGCTGCACAACCTCAAGCAGGACGGCACGCTGCCCGCGATCTCCGACCGGCTCGGCACCCTGACCCGGACGAACAGCGAGGCCCTGCTCGGCACGATGACCCGCTGGGTGCCGAAGGAGGACCTCACCCGGGGGCTGGCGATCACGTCGTCGTTCCACCCGGACGACAGCACGCACGTCGAGAACTGCCGCTACGGCAAGGGGTCCAACACCATGGGCGCGCTCGTCATGCTCATGGCGGACGGCGGCCCGCCGGACGCGGCGGACCCCGGGAAGCGCTCGTTCCGGTGGCGCGGGCTGCTCGCCGAGCTGCGGCGCAACCCGTTCGTCGTCCGCTTCCTCCTGCCGCCGCTGGCCTGGAAGTTCTCCCAGCGCGCGATCATCGGCCTCGTCATGCAGCCGGTCGACAACTCGATCACCGTCAGGCCGGCGAAGCGGCGGCTCGGCCGCGGCTGGCGGCTGTCGTCCGGCCCGGGTCACGGGACGCCGAGCCCGCGCTGGATCCCGACCGGGCACCGCACGATGCGCATCCTCGGCGGGATCCTCTCCGCCCGGACCGGGATGGCGACCGCGACCGGCGCCCCGGTGACCGACCTCGTCGACATCCCCATGACGGCGCACTTTATCGGCGGCTGCGCGATCGGCTCGACCCCGGGCGCGGTGTCCTCGACCCGTACCAGCGGGTCTGGGGGTACCCGACGCTGCACGTCGTCGACGGCTCGGCGCTGTCGGCGAACCTCGGCGTCAACCCGTCGCTGAGCATCACGGCGATGTCCGAGCGGGCGATGTCGCTCTGGCCGCGCAAGGGCGACCCCGACCCGCGGCCGGAGCAGGCCGCGGGCTACGCGCGGCTCGAGCCCGTCCCCGCCCTGCGCGAGGCCGTGCCCGCGAGCGTGCGCGAGCGCTGGCGGCTCGACCTGCAGCCGGCCGACCCGTCGCCCTCCGGCTCTGCGTCGGGCGGGTCTCGGCGCGCGGACCCGGTGGCCGCCGTCGTACCGTCGAACGGTGCCGCAGCCGACGCCTGACCAGTCCGGACGCCGCCCCGCCCGGGCCGTGTCCACCGCCCCCGCGCGGGCCCTGGCCCCTGCCCTCGCCCTGACCCTGGCCCTCGCCGGGTGCTCGGGCGCGTCGTCCGCCGGGTCCGACCCCGGGGCGGCCCCCGCGCCGTCCCCGACCGCGACGTCGGCCGCCCCGACGCCCGCGACGCCCGCGCCGTCCGCGGACGACGGTCCCCCGGCGGTGCCCGTGCTCGCCGGGGACGTCGCCACCGGGCTGTCCGTGCCGTGGGGCGTCGCGTTCCTCGCCGACGGCTCGGCCCTCGTCGCCGAGCGGACCACGGGGGACGTCGTGCGCGTCCGGCCGGGCGCCGACCCGGTCGCCGTCGGCCGGGTGCCCGGGGTCGCCGACCTCGGCGAGGGCGGCCTGCTGGGGCTCGCGCTCGCGCCGGGCGACGAGAAGACGCTCTACGCCTACCTCACGACCCGGGACGACAACCGGATCGTCGCCATGGCCCTCGACCCCGCACCGCGCGAGGCGGGCCGCGGCCTCGGCGCACCGCGCGTGCTGCTGTCCGGCATCGCGACCGCGGGGCGGCACCACGGCGGGCGGATCGTCGTCGGCCCCGACGGCATGCTGTGGGTCGGGGCGGGCGACGCCGGCGACACCTCGCTCTCCCAGCGCCGGGACTCCCTCAGCGGGAAGATCCTGCGGATCGCGCTCGACGGCTCGGTGCCGGCCGACAACCCGTTCCCCGGGTCACCGGTCTGGTCGCTCGGGCACCGCAACGTGCAAGGGCTCGCGTTCGACTCCGCGGGCCGGCTCTGGGCGACCGAGTTCGGCCAGAACACCTGGGACGAGCTCAACCTCGTCGAGAAGGGCCGCAACTACGGCTGGCCCGAGGTCGAGGGCAAGGAGGGCCGGGACGGGTTCGTGGACCCGCAGGTCGTCTGGCGCACCTCGGACGCCTCCCCGAGCGGCCTCGCGATCGTCGACGACGTCGCCTACGTCGCCGCGCTGCGCGGGGCCAAGGTGTGGGTCGTGCCGCTGACCGACGGCCGCGCCGGCGAACCGGTCGCGGCCCTCGACGGCGTGCTCGGCCGGATCCGCACCGTCGAGAAGGCCCCCGACGGCTCGCTGTGGCTCACGACGTCGAACACCGACGGCCGCGGCGACCCGAAGGACGGCGACGACCGCGTCGTCCGCACGACGCTCACGCAGGCCGGCTGAGCCGTCCGGCCGAGCGGTCCGGCTCCGGCGCGTCGCGCGCGTGCACTGGAAGACCGGGGGCCTGTCGTGATGTTGTCCTGCCCATGGCCGACGCACGCACCGGGCGCCCGCGCACGACGGACGCCACCCACAAGGTCACGACGCTGGAGCTGTTCTTCGACCTCGTCTTCGTCTTCGCGCTGACCCAGGTCACCGCGCTGCTCGCCGGCTCCCCGGACGCCGAGGGGGCGCTGCGCGGGATTCTCGTCCTCGGCATCCTCTGGTGGTCCTGGACCGGGTTCGCCTGGCTCGGCAACGTCGTGCGGGCCGACGAGGGCGGTGTCCGGATCGCGCTCGTCGCCGTCATGGGCGCGATGCTCGTCGCGAGCATGGCGATCCCCGAGGCGTTCTCGGACAGCGGGGACGCCACCCTCTCCGGGCCGCTCGTCTTCGCCGCCGCCTACTTCGCCGTCCGGGCGCTCCACGTGGTGCTCTTCGCCCTCGTGGCCCGGGACGACCCCGCGCTGCGGGCGACCGTCGTCCGGTTCACGGTGCCGTTCGCCGTCGGGACCGGGACCCTCGTGGCGGCGTCGTTCACCTCGGGCGTGCTCCAGACGACCCTGTGGGCGATCGCGCTCGGCCTGGACTACCTGCTCGTCTACCTCATCGGCCCCGGCGGCTGGCGGGTGGACTCCCCCGGGCACTTCACCGAGCGGCACGGGCTCGTCGTCATCATCGCGCTCGGCGAGTCGATCGTCGCGATCGGCGTCGGGGCGGGCGGGCTCCCCCTCACGTGGCCGATCGTCATCGGGGCCAACCTCGCGCTCGCCGTGCTCGTCAGCCTGTGGTGGATGTACTTCGACGTCGTCGCGCTCGTCGCCGAGCGCCGGCTCGCGGCCGCCCAGGGGGTCGAGCGGGTCGCGCTGGCCCGCGACTCGTACACCTACCTGCACTTCCCGATGGTCGTCGGCATCGTCTTCCTCGCCCTCGGCCTCAAGAAGGCCCTCGGCTACGTCGGCGAGGACGCCGCCGAGGGGCTCGGCGTCCTGACCGGCGGCAAGGGCCTGCACGGCATGCCGCTGTGGTCGCTCTACGGCGGGGTGGCGCTGTACCTGCTCGCGCACGTCGCGTTCCGCCTGCGCAACATCGGCTCGCTGAACCGGCAGCGGCTCGCGCTCGCCGTCCTGCTCGTCGCCCTCGTACCCGTCGTCGGGGGGCTGTCCGCGACGCTCCAGGTCGCCGTCCTCGCGCTCGGTGTCGTCGCCGTCGTCGGCTACGAGACCCTGTGGTTCCGCGAGTGGCGGGAGGCCGTCCGCCGCGAGGGCTGACCGTGAGGCGGGACCGGCCGGGTCAGGCGCTGCGCCGGCCGAGGCCCGGACGCCCCGCCGCGGCGACGGACACCGAGCGGGCGGCGGCCGCGACGAGCTCGGCCGCCGGGACCGCGCCGCCGTACATCGAGCCCTGGCCGAAGCCGGCCCCGAGCCGGGTGACGAGCTCGGACACGACGGACGACTCGATGCCCTCGACGACGACCTGGACGCCGAGGCTCCGGCTCAGGTCGAGGACGGCGGTCGTGATGGCCCGGGCCTGCGGCTCCTCGACGAGCGAGGCGGTCAGGGACCGGTCGATCTTCAGCACGTGGACGGGGAGCCGGCGCAGGTAGCCGAGCGCCGAGTAGCCGGTGCCGAAGTCGTCGATCGCGATCGTCACCCCCGAGTCGTCGAGCCGGCGCAGGGTCCGCACGGCGGGCGAGTCCTCCTCGATGAAGACCGCCTCGGTGACCTCGACGACGAGCGCCGCGGGCGGGACGCCGTGCGCGGACAGCGCCTCCGCGACGACCTGGTGGAAGCCCGGCACCCGCAGCTGCAGCGGCGACACGTTGCAGCTGACCCGGATCCCCAGCCCGTGCAGGTCGTGCCGGGCCACCTCGGCGAGCGTGCGGTGGAGGACGAGCTCGCCGAGGGCGACGACGAGGCCCGACTCCTCCGCCACGGGGATGAACTCGCCCGGGTCGACGACGCCGAGCACCGGGTCGGTCCAGCGGGCGAGCGCCTCGGCACCGCTGATCCGGTCGCGGT
The DNA here is from genome assembly GCA_016213575.1 of Actinomycetota bacterium. Classification (GTDB taxonomy): domain Bacteria; phylum Actinomycetota; class Actinomycetes; order Actinomycetales; family Kineosporiaceae; genus R-H-3. The sequence goes on along the minus strand of JACRAB010000209.1, from coordinate 7,459 downwards.
TGAGGTCGACGATCGGCTGGAACGCGACCTCGATGCGCTCCTGCGAGATCGCGGCCCGCAGCCGCTCCTCGACGAGCAGCCGGCGGTGCCGCACCCGGGCCGCCTCCGCGTCGAAGACCTCGACCCGGTCCCGGCCGAGGCGCTTGGCCGTCCGGAGCGCCGCCCCGGCGGAGGACAGCGCCGCGAGCGGGTCGGACGACTCGACCGCCGAGCCGGGCGAGACCCCGGGCCCGGCGACGGCGGCGATGCCGACGCTCGCCGAGACGCTGAGCCGGTCCACCCCGGCGACGTCGCCCGCGGCCTGCCGGACCGCCGCCACCAGGCGCCCGCCGATGGTCTGCGCCGTCCGCACGTCGGCCGCGACGAGGACGGCGAACTCGTCGCCGCCCGCCCGGCTCACGAGCGAGCCCGGCGGCACGGCGGCGCCGATCCGGTGGGCGGCGGCCTCGAGGAGCCGGTCCCCGGTCGGGTGACCGAGGACGGCGTTGACCTCCTTGAAGCCGTCGAGGTCCACGGACAGCAGCGACCACTCCTCCTGGGGGCTCACGGCCGCGAGCCGCAGCTCCAGGGTGCGCCGGTTCGGCAGCCCGGTGAGCGGGTCCGTCGTCGCCTCCTCGTGGAGCCGCTCGACGAGCCGGCTGCGCATCCGGGTGTTCAGCCACTCCCGGCCGGCCAGCACGAGCAGCGCGACGACGACGAACCACAGCGACACCGGGTCGGCCTGCAGCGTCGTGGACGCGATGACGAGGACGACGCCGAGCGCGAGCAGGGCGAGCGCGGTGTACGTCGTGACGACGACGACACGGGCGTCCGGCTCCAGGTCGGCCGCCGTGCCCAGACGGGCCCGGGACGCCCCGGCGTCCTCCGGCCGGTAGCGCAGCAGGCCCAGGGCCAGCAGCGGCCAGGCCAGGCACCACAGCATCGCGCCCTGCCAGGGCCACGCCTCCCCGTGGAGGATCGTGTGGAGGGTCACGAGGTCGCCGACGGTGTAGCAGCCCACCCCGACGGACACGAGCAGCATGTTCCGGTCGAGGTCCCGGATCCCGATGAGGAACGACAGCGCCGTGACACCGACGTCCGCGAGCATGACGACGACCGCCGTCACCGTGTCCGGGTGCAGGGTCAGCCGGCCGTCGGTCGTGAAGATGTGCAGGAACGCGAACTGCCAGACGAGCAGCGCCGCCGTCACCGAGATGAGCGCCGAGTCGACCGGCAGCCGCCAGCGGGCGGCCGGGTCCGACACCGGACGGCGGCCGGCGCAGCGCCGCGGGATGAGCAGCGCCCCGACGAACGCCAGCGGTGCCGCGAGCAGGGAGAGCAGGTCACCCGCGGTGGGGAACGACGGCGTCCCGTTGATCGCGATGATCCCCTGGACCGCCTGCCCGACCCCCCAGACGGTGACCGCCCAGCCGAGCCAGCGCCGGAACGCCTGGTGCGGCCCGGCGCCCCACGAGCGGACGAGGAGCACCGGACCGCTGAGCAGGGCGGTGAGCCCTGCCGTCGAGGTGCCGACCGGCGTCGCGAGCGGCGACCCGGCCAGGCCGAGCAGGCCGACCAGGGCCGCCGCGACGACGGCGAGCGGGACGAGCGCGAGGGGTGCGGAGGCGAGCGGCACCAGCACCCTGACCCGGCGAAGGGTCACGCTGGTCGGCCACGCCACAGAATCCCCCACCTCTCCCGGCGGGGCCCCGCGGGATCAGCTCGTCGACACGTCCGTCGTGCTGTCAGCGGGGGCCAACCGCTCGGTCAAGAGTGCCTTGACCTTAGCGGCATCGGCCTGGCCACGCATCTGCTTCATGACGGCTCCCACGAGCGCGCCGACCGCCGCGACCTTGCCGCTGCGCACCTTGTCCGCAACGTCCGGGTTGTCGGCGATCGCCTGGTCGACGGCGGCACCCAGGGCCCCGTCGTCCGACACGACCTTCAGGCCCCGGCTCTCGACCACGTCGGCCGGCTCGCCCTCGCCGGCGAGGACGCCCTCGAGCACCTGACGGGCCAGCGAGTCGGTGAGGGTGCCGGCGTCGACGAGCCCCTGGAGGGCCGCGACCTGGGCCGGGGTCACGGGCATCGCTGCGAGCTCCACACCGTCCGCGTTGGCCCGGCGGGCCAGCTCGCCGCTCCACCACTTGCGGGCCGCGGCCGGGGCCGCGCCGGCGGCGACGGTCGCCTCAACGAGCTCGACCGCACCGGCGTTGACGAGGTCGCGCATCTCGAGGTCGGCGAAGCCCCACTCGGTCTGCAGGCGCCGGCGGCGCTGCGGCGGCGGCTCCGGGAGGGTGCCCCGCAGCTCGTCGACCCAGGCCGGGTCCGGGGACATCGGCACGAGGTCGGGCTCGGGGAAGTAGCGGTAGTCCTCGGCGTCCGACTTCTCCCGGCCGGACGTCGTGATGCCGGTGTCCTCGTGCCAGTGCCGGGTCTCCTGGACGATCGTCAGCCCCGCGGCGAGCCGCGCGGCGTGCCGGGTCATCTCGTACCGGACGGCGCGCTCGACGCTGCGCAGCGAGTTGACGTTCTTCGTCTCGCTGCGCGTGCCGAGCGGGACGGCGCGCTGCTGCGCCGACCCGGGCGCGGCGCCGGGGACCTTCGCGCGCAGCGACAGGTTCGCGTCGCAGCGCAGCGACCCCTGCTCCATCCGGACGTCGCTCACGCCGAGGGCGCGCAGCAGGTCGCGCAGGGCCGAGACGTAGGCGCGCGCGATCTCCGGCGCCCGCTCCCCCGCGCCCTCGACCGGCTTGGTGACGATCTCGATGAGCGGGATGCCGGCCCGGTTGTAGTCGACGAGCGAGTAGTCGGCGCCGTGGATCCGGCCCGTGGAGCCGCCGACGTGGGTCGACTTGCCGGTGTCCTCCTCCATGTGGGCGCGCTCGATCTCGACCCGGAACGTGCTGCCGTCGTCCAGCTCGACGTCGAGGAAGCCGTTCGACGCGATCGGCTCGTCGTACTGCGACGTCTGGAAGTTCTTCGGCATGTCCGGGTAGAAGTAGTTCTTCCGCGCGAAGCGGCACCACGACGCGATCTCGCAGTTCAGCGCGAGGCCGATCCGGATCGCCGACTCCAGCCCACGGGCGTTGAGCACGGGCAGCGCACCCGGCAGGCCGAGGCAGACCGGGCACACCTGGGTGTTCGGCTCGGCGCCGAACCCGGTCGGGCAGCCGCAGAACATCTTCGTCGCCGTGTTGAGCTCGACGTGCACCTCGAGCCCGAGCACGGGGTCGTAGGCCGCGACGACGTCGTCGTAGGCCAGCACGGCCTCGGTCGTGTCGGTGACGGTCATCGGGTCGCTCCGTTCGCCGCGGTCGCCAGTGCTGCCGAGAGGTCCGGGACGCGGTCGAGGACCGACCCGCCCCAGCGCGCGGTGAGGATCGCCTCGAGCGCGCCGCCGACCCGGTAGAGCCGGTCGTCGGCCCCCGCGGGCGCGAGGATCTGCAGGCCCACGGGCAGCCCGTCCTCCTCCGCGAGGCCGCTCGGCAGCGACATCCCGGGCACGCCCGCGAGGTTCGCCGGGATCGTCGCGACGTCCTGCAGGTACATCGCGAGCGGGTTCTCGAGCTTGTCCCCCAGCGGGAACGCCGTCGTCGGCGAGGTCGGCGAGACGAGCACGTCCGCCTGGCCGAACGCCGCGGCGAAGTCGCGCTGGATGAGCGTGCGGACCTTCTGCGCGCTGCCGTAGTAGGCGTCGTAGTAGCCGGACGACAGCGCGTACGTGCCGAGGATGATCCGGCGCTTGACCTCGTCGCCGAAGCCGGCCGCCCGGGTCGCACCCATGACCTGCTCGGCCGTCGGGACCGCGACGCCGCCGGGCTCGACCCGCAGGCCGTACCGCATGGCGTCGAACTTCGCGAGGTTGCTGCTCGCCTCGCTCGGGAGGATGAGGTAGTACGCGGCGAGCGCGACCGTGAAGCTCGGGCAGCTCACCTCGACGACCTTGGCGCCGGCCTCCGTGAGCACCGCGAGCGACTCCTCGAAGCGGCGCAGGACGCCGGCCTGGTAGCCGTCGCCGGACAGCTCGCGGACGACGCCGACGGTCACGCCGTCGAGCGAGCCGGTCGCACCGGCCCGGGCGGCGGCGATGACGTCCGGGTACTCGCCCGTCAGCGACGTCGAGTCCATCGGGTCGTGCCCGGCCATGACCTGGTGGAGCAGCGCGGTGTCGAGGACCGTCCGGGCGCACGGCCCGGCCTGGTCGAGGCTGCTCGCGAGCGCGACGAGGCCGTACCGGCTCACCGCGCCGTACGTCGGCTTGACGCCGACGGTGCCGGTGACCGAGGCGGGCTGCCGGATCGAGCCGCCGGTGTCGGTGCCCGTCGCGAGCGGGGTCTCGAACGCCGCGAGCGACGCCGCGGACCCGCCGCCGGAGCCGCCCGGGATCCGGTCGAGGTCCCACGGGTTGCGGGTCGGGCCGTACGCCGAGTGCTCCGTCGAGGAGCCCATGGCGAACTCGTCCATGTTCGTCTTGCCGAGCACGACCATCCGGGCCGCGCGGATGTTCGCGACGACGGTGGCGTCGTACGGCGGCACCCAGCCCTGGAGGATCCGGCTGCCGCACGTCGTCGGCAGGCCCCGGGTCGCCATGACGTCCTTGACGGCGATCGGGACGCCGGCCAGCGCCGGGAGGGGCTGCCCCGCGGCGCGGGCGTCGTCGACGGCCCTCGCGTCGGCGAGCGCGCTCTCCGCGCAGACGTGGAGAAACGCGTGCACGGCCTTGCCGGTCGCGACGCCGTCGGCGTCGCGGGTGCCGTCGACGGCGGCGATCCGGTCGAGGTGCGCCTGCGCGACCTCGACGGCGGAGACCTCGCCGGCGGCGAGCGCCTGCGCGAGGCCGGCCGCGGTCGCCCGGGTCAGGTCGGCCGGGAGCGACGTGCCGGTCATCAGTCCTCCTCGAGGATGCGCGGGACGCGGAACCGGCCGGCCTCGGCGGCCGGCGCGCCGGAGAGCGCCTCGTCCTGGGTCAGGCAGGGCCGGGGCTCGTCCGGGCGGGTCACGTTCGTCAGCGGCATCGGGTGGCTCGTCGCGGGGACGTCCTCACCCGCGACCTGGGTGACCGTCGCCACCGCGTCGAGGATGACGTCGAGCTGGGCGGCGAGCCGGTCGAGCTCGTCGGGCTGCAGGTCGATCCTGGCCAGCATCGCGAGGTGGGAGACCTCCTCGCGCGAGATGGCGGACATGCACTCTCCCGAGTAACGGTTGGGGGGCTGCGGCTGCGACGCCGCATGACACCGCGAGTCTAGAACGCGGAGGGGGTCGCTCCGTCCGCGTCCCCCGCCGACCGACCGCTACACCCCGCAGTGCAGTGATCGCACAGCGTCCGCGCACAACCGGTCGTTCGGACGACGATCTCGGTGAACCTGGGATGACCTGGGGGCGAACGTCCTATTCTCGCCGGTCAGGAGGGGGTCCGGTGGTTGCCCGTCGGGGGTGGTGCTCGGGCTCCGGGAATCAGGGACGTGACGACGACAGGCACGGAGCAGCCCGCGCAGGCGGGGGCCGGCGAGACGACGCCCGCCTCGGCCGACGCGCTGACGCGCAAGCAGCTGCGCGGGTCGAGCCTGCTCCTCGTCGGCAAGGCGATGGCGATGGCCGTCACCTTCACGATCCAGGTGATGATCGTCAACCACCTGACGAAGAACGACTACGGCGCCTTCGCGTTCGCCCTCACGTTCGTCACGCTCGGCCAGACGCTCAGCTCGTTCGGTCTCGACCGCGCGGTCACGCGCTTCCTGCCGATCTACAGCGAGCGCGGCGAGTGGGGCAAGGTCTTCGGCACGCTCTTCCTCGTCTTCGGCTGCGTCGCGACGTTCGGCGCGCTCGTCGTGACCGTCGTCCACCTGACCTCGGGGACCGTGGAGTCGGGCCTGCTCGGCGGCCAGGGCGCCGACCGGGTGCTCGCCGTCCAGCTGCTGCTCGTGCTGGCCTTCATGGCCCCGATCGAGGCGCTCGACGACCTCATCGAGGGCGTCACCGCGGTGTTCGCGAGCGCCAAGGTCATCTTCTTCCGCAAGTACGTGCTCGCGCCCGCGCTGCGGCTGTCCGTCGTGCTGAGCCTCGTGCTGACGGACGGCGACGCGCAGCACCTCGCGGTCGGGTACCTCGTCGCGAGCATCCTCGGCTTCCTGATCTACGTGTCGGCGCTGCTGCGGGTGCTGCGCAGGACCGGGATCCTCGCCCGGTTCCGCCGCGGCGAGGTCGTCGTGCCGCGCCGGGAGATCCTCGGCTTCACGCTGCCGCTGCTGTCGTCCGACCTCGTCATGATCGTCATGACGACGGCCGACACGTTCCTGCTCGCGCGCTACGGCGGCACCGAGGACGTCGCGGCGTACAAGGCCGTCGTGCCGCTCGCGCTGCTCAACTCGTTCGTGCTGCAGAGCTTCACGCTGCTGTTCACGCCGTCCGCGAGCCGGCTGTACGCGCGGGGCGACACCGAGGGGATCAACGCGCTGTACTGGCGGACCGCGCTGTGGGTGGCGCTGCTGACGTTCCCGGTCTTCGCCGTGACGTTCTCGCTCGCGCAGCCGGTGACCGAGCTGCTGTTCGGCGAGCGCTACGCGAGCTCGTGGACGATCCTCGCGATCCTCGCGGTGGGCTACTACTTCAACGCGGCGCTCGGGTTCAACGGCCTGACGCTCAAGGTCTACGGACGGCTCCGGTACATCGTCGGCATCAACATCGTCGCCGCCGCGGCGTGCGTGACGTTCAACATGCTGCTCATCCCGCGGTACGGCCCGCTCGGCGCGGCGCTCGGCACGTGCGCGGCGCTCGTCCTGCACAACGTCCTGAAGCAGGCGGGCCTGCTGCTCGGCACCGGCGTCTCGCTCTTCGACGGCGGGTACCTCATGTCGTACGTCTCGATCGTGACCGGGGCGGGCCTGCTCTTCGCACTCGCCTGGGTGCTGCCCGACGACTTCGGCCTCACCAGCCCGACGATCTGGGTCACCCTCGTCGCCACCGTGGTCGTGGTCCTCGCCCTGTTCGTGCTGAACCGGCGCCGGCTCGCCATCGACGAGACGTTCCCGGCGATCCTCAAGGTGCCGGTCCTCGGCCGGCTGCTCTCGAGCTGACCGCCGATGGTTCTCGAGGTCACCCGCGCGGCGAGGTACGTGCCCGGCACCAACCTGCGCTCGGTGGCGACCGGGGCCAGCTGGCTCTACGCGCTGCCGACGCTCGACCTGCCGTGCGTGGTCTGCCTCGGCACGCCCGGCTCGGCGACCCTGACCGGCCTGGTCGGCCGGGCCGGGCGCGTCGTCGTCGTCGAGCCGGACACCCGTGAGCGACGCCGGGCGACCGCCTGGGTGGGCCGGCATGCCGCCGACGGCCGGGCCGAGGTCGCCGCGCCCGGGGCCGGGGCCCCGGACGGTGCCGCGGCGCTCGTCGTCCTCGGCCGGGCCGCGGCCCGCCGGGTGGCGGTGGACGGCGGCCGCGGGGCCGCGCGCCCCGACGGCCCGGTCGCGCAGCTGCGGCGGCT
>JACRAB010000194.1 GCA_016213575.1 Actinomycetota bacterium | reverse complement strand
GCGCACCCGGGATCCGGTCGAGGACGGCGGATCACTCGTACGGCGGGGTGCGCTCGCCGCCCGGGAGGGCCACCGTCAGGGTGTTGCCGGCCGGCGGCAGCGGGCACGTCCAGGCCGGCGAGTAGGCGCACGACGGGTTGTAGGCGAAGTTGAGGTCGACGACGAGCCGGCCGGCCCGGACGTCGCCGCCGAGGTCGGCGCCCTTCACCGTGTCGAGGACGTACCGGCCGCCGCCGTACGTGTCCGGTGCGGCGTCCCGGACCGGCAGGAAGATCCCGCCGCCGTAGGACCCGAGCCACCAGACGTCGAGGGTGCCGAGGCCCGGCAGCCGGACGACGCCGACCCGGGTGAACGGGACGTCCCCGTCGGAGCCGGTGCGCGCCGTCCACGCATCGGGGCCGGCCCCCTCCGGAGCGGGCTCGACGGCCACGTCGAACCGCAGGTCCGGGTCGTAGGGCGCCACCGGCAGGCCGCCGAAGCCGGCGCGGGCGTCGTCGGCGAGCGGGCTCTGCGGGTGGTGGGCGAACAGGTCGTCCCGGCCGCGCCGCCACAGGTCGTGCGCCGTCCGCGGGCTGCCGGCGGAGCGCACGTCGGCGTAGAGCGCCGCCACCCGGCGGCGCCAGTCGAGCAGGTCGAGCACGTCCCCTCCAACCCTCCCGCGGCGCGTGCGCGGTCCGCACGGCTGTGACCTGTGCCGTGCCGCCGGTCCTTCCGCCACCCTCGCACGCCGCCTACTGTTCGCAAGGCAGGCGTCGACGAGGACCGGGAGCTGGCAGCAGGCATGAGCGGGATCTACGACACCGGGCTCGATCGGACGGCCGCCAACTTCGCGGCCCTCACCCCGCTCGTCTTCCTCGACTGGGCCGCGGACGTCTACCCGCAGCGCCCGGCCGTCGTCCACGGCGCACGGCGCTACACGTGGACGCAGTACCGCGACCGCTGCCGCCGCCTCGCCTCCGCGCTCGAGGCGCACGGCGTCGGCCCCGGCGACACCGTCGCGGCGGTCCTCGCGAACACCCCGGAGATGCTCGAGGCGCACTTCGGCGTCCCGATGACCGGTGCCGTGCTCAACGCGGTGAACACCCGGCTCGACGCCCCGACGATCGCCCACATCCTCGACCACGGCGAGGCGACGGTGCTCCTCGTCGACCGGGAGTTCTCCGGCGTCGTCCGGCAGGCCCTCGAGGCCGCCTCCGTGCCCCCGCTCGTCGTCGCCGTCGACGACAGCGAGTTCACCGGCAGCGGCGAGCGGATCGGCACCGTCGAGTACGAGGCGTTCCTCGCCGGCGGCGACCCCGGCTACCGCCGCACCCAGCCCGTCGACGAGTGGCAGGCGATCTCGCTCAACTACACGAGCGGGACGACGGGCAACCCGAAGGGCGTCGTCTACCACCCCCGCGGCGCGCACCTCAACGCCGTCGGCAACATCCTCACGTGGAGCATGCCGCGGCACAGCGTCTACCTGTGGACGCTGCCGATGTTCCACTGCAACGGCTGGTGCTTCCCGTGGACGCTCGCGGCGAACGCCGGCACGAGCGTCTGCCTGCGCCGGGTCGACGCGCGGGAGATCTACCGCCTCGTCCGGGAGGAGAGGGTCACGCACTACTGCGGGGCCCCGATCGTGCACACGATGCTCGTCGACGCCCCCGCGGAGCTCCGGGCCGGCATCGACCACCAGATCAGCGCCATGGTCGCCGCCGCGCCGCCGCCCGCCTCGCTCATCGCGGCGATGGAGCGGATCGGCATCGACCTCACGCACGTCTACGGCCTCACCGAGGTCTACGGGCCGGCGACGGTCGCGGCGAAGCAGAGCGAGTGGGCCGACCTCGACCTCGAGGAGCGGGCCCGGGCCAACGGCCGCCAGGGCGTCCGGTACCTGCTCGAGGACGCCGTCACGGTGCTCGACCCCGAGACCGGCGAGGAGGTCCCCGCCGACGGCGAGACGATGGGCGAGATCGTCTTCCGCGGCAACGTCGTCATGAAGGGCTACCTGAAGAACCCGGCCGCGACCCAGGAGGCCTTCGCCGGCGGCTGGTACCACTCGGGCGACCTCGCGGTCCGGGAGCCGGACGGCTACGTGAAGATCCGGGACCGGGCCAAGGACGTCATCATCTCCGGCGGCGAGAACATCTCCTCCGTCGAGGTCGAGGACGTGCTCTACCAGCACACCGCCGTCGCGTTCGCCGCCGTCGTCGCGACGCCGGACCCGAAGTGGGGCGAGACCCCGCGCGCGTACGTCGAGCTGCGGGACGGCGCGACCGCCACCGAGCACGAGCTCGTCGAGCACTGCCGCGCGCACCTGGCCCACTTCAAGGTGCCGCGCAGCGTCGTCTTCGGAGCGCTGCCGAAGACGAGCACGGGGAAGATCCAGAAGAACGTGCTGCGCGAGAGCGCGCGGTCGAGCGAGTCGTTCCAGTGAGCCGTCCAGCGAGGTGCGCATGAGCCAGACCCCGGCCGACGAGCCCTACGTCCTGCGGTCCGACGCGGGCGGTGTCGCGACCCTCGCGATGAACCGCGGCAGCCGGTTCAACCCGATGTCCGCGGCGATGATCGCCGCCCTCGACGGGCACCTGCGGGACATCGCGGACGACGCGGGCGTGCGGGCCGTCGTCCTCACCGGGTCCGGGCGCGGCTTCAGCGCCGGGCACGACCTCGCCGAGATGCGCGCGCACACCGGGGACGACGCCTGGCAGCAGGGCCTGTTCGACGCCTGCACCGCGATGATGCTGCGCCTCACGCAGCTGCCGCAGCCCGTCGTCGCGAAGGTGCACGGGATCGCCACCGCCGCCGGGTGCCAGCTCGTGTCGATGTGCGACCTCGCCGTCTGCACCGACGACGCGCGCTTCGGCCTGCCGGGGGTGAACATCGGGATCTTCTGCTCGACGCCGGCCGTCGGAGTCGCCCGGAGCATCGGCCGCAAGCGCGCCATGGAGCTGCTGCTCACCGGCGAGATGGTCGACGCCGCAACGGCTCTCGACTGGGGCCTGGTCAACCGGGTCGTCCCGGCGGCCGACCTCGACGCCGCGGTGGCCCGGTTCACCGACGTCGTCGTCGCCCGCAGCGCACCGGTCCTCGCGAACGGCAAGCGGACCTTCTACGCGCAGATCGACGCCGGGATCGGCGAGGCGTACGAGGTCGCCGGCTGCGCGATGGTCACCGACCTCGCGGGCGCGGACTCGGCCGAGGGCATCGACGCGTTCCTGGAGAAGCGGTCTCCGGTCTGGCCGTCGTCGGTCTGAGCCCGCCGGCAGGTCACCGTGGTTCAGCGGGCGACGAGCCCCTTGACACCGCCCGCGACGAGCGCCGCGACGTCGAGCATCATGACCGGCAGCGCGGGCCCGCCCGGTGAGGCGACGTAGCGGGTCTCCCAGACCGGGTCGAACCGCTCCTTGAACTGGCGCAGGCCCTGGAAGTTGTAGAAGTGCTCGCCGTGCGACCAGAGGAAGTGCCCGGCGCGGTCCCAGAAGGTGCCCGTGCCGTCGGTGCGCAGCCCGGACAGCGGCGCCATCCCGAGGCTGAACGAGGCGTACCCCGCGTCCCGCGACCAGGTCATCGCCTCGACGAAGAGGTGGCTCATGACGGTGCGCGGCGCGTCGGGGAGCCGGCGCATGAGGTCGATCTTCACCTCGTGCCGCGCACCGCTCGTCCAGAGCGTCGCGAACGCGACGACCCGGCCCTCGAGGCGGGCGACGACGACGGGGAAGCGCCGGACGTAGTCGGGCTCGAAGGCCCCGAGGGAGAAGCGCTTCTCGCGGGCGTTGCGCTCGGCGAGCCAGGAGTCGGAGACCGCGGCGAGCTCGGGGAGCAGGTCCTCGACGTCCGCCGGTTCCACGACCTCGATCTCGACGCCGGCCCGGGTGCTCGCCCGGCACTCCGAGCGCAGCTTCGCGCGGTGCTTGCCCTCCATGGAGAACCCGGCGAGCGGGACGGTCGCCTCCTCGCCGAGCTTGACGAGCGTCAGGCCGTGCCGGCGGTAGAGGTCGGCGAGGTCCTCACGGACGCTGTAGAGCACCGGCCGTCCGCAGGCCCGGTCGGCCTCGTCGACGAAGCGCGCGAGCAGGTCGTCGAACTCGGTCTCGTCCCCGACCGGGTCGGACATGACGACCCAGCTGCGGGCCCGCACCTGGTACATGAGCAGGGCGTTCCCGCCGCCGGAGAAGAGCACCCGCTTGTCGCCGGTCCACAGCAGGCACGCGTTGCCGTGCGTCGACCGGGTGAGCACCTGCTCCGCCCGGCGCATCTCGTCGTCCGTCGCCGTGAGGGCCGCCCGCCCGGGCGCCTGCAGCCGGCTGCCGCCCAGCACCACCCCGACGAGGCCGACGGCGAGCCCGACCCGGACGTGGACGGGCGCGTCGCCGGCGGCCGACGCCGCGATGACCGTCCGGCCGTCGACGAGCGCGCTGCCGGTCCACAGGTCGTGCCCCCAGACGAGGACCGAGACGCTCGCGGCGACCGTGAGCGACCATCCCCAGCCGCGCGGGTCGCTGAGCACGGACATCGTGCGGTGGAAGGCCCCGCGGGCCATGACGAGCAGGACGACGAGCAGCGCCGCGGTGCCGGCGACGCCCCGCGCGTCGGGGGTCGCCGCCACGGCGAGCACGGCGGCGAGGGTCGAGAGCGAGAGCACCCACGCGCCGTGCAGGCGCCGGTGCAGCCCGCGGGCGAGCAGCAGGAGCAGCACCCCCGCCAGGCTCGCGGTGAACGCCGTCATGTCCGGCGCGGCGGAGTCACCGGGGACGTCCCCGGTGACGACGAGCACGAGACCGAGCCCGCCGACCCCGAGCGCGAGCACGGACGGCGTGAGGAGCCCGGCGCGGGCGAGCAGGCTGCCGAGGGCCGCCCGGTCGCGCCGGTGCTCGAGCCCCGCGAGGACGACCGCCGCGGCCCCGAGAGGGAGGAGGAAGTAGACGAACCGGAACGCGACGAGGGCCGTGACGAGCCGCTCCCGCGGCACGGCGCCGCCGAGCGCCAGCAGGAGGACGGTCTCGAAGACTCCGAGGCCACCGGGCACGTTGCTCACGAGCCCGGCCACGGTCGCGACGACGAACAGCGGGGCGAAGGTCGCGAAACCGACGCCGGTGTCGTCGGGCAGGAGCACGAAGAGGACGGCGGCCATCGCGAGCCACTCGACCGTCGACAGCGCGACCTGGGCGAGGGCGAGCGGCCGGGAGGGCCGGTCGACCCGCCAGTCCCGCACGGTCACCGGACGGCGCCCGGCACCCGACCAGGCGAGGTACAGGACGACGGCCCCGAGCAGCGCGGCCCCGCCGGCGAGCGCGACCGGCCGCGAGGTGCCGAGGGCAGCCCCGACGACGGCCGGGTCGACGACCGCACCGACGCCCGCGAGGAGGGCGCAGCCGAGGCCGAGGGTCACGAGGTTGAAGCCGATGATCCGGGTCACCGCGAAGCCGGGCACGGCCCAGGCCGAGTCGACCCTGGCCCGCAGGGCGGCCCCGACGACGGCGGAGGCACCGAGCGAGTTGCCGAACGCGGTCGCGACGAACGAGGCCGCGGCGTAGCGCCGCCAGGGCAGCGGGTGCTCCACGTAGCGCAGCGCGAGGGCGTCGTAGCCGGTCATCGCCCCGTAGGACACCACGGTCGCCGCGAGCGCGAGCAGCACCGGACCGGCCCCGAGCGCGGTGAGGTCCCCGCCGAGCCGGTGCCAGGGGTAGTCGGCGAGGTGCCGGTGCAGGACCAGCACGGCGGCGGCGAGGACGCCGAGCACGAGGAGCGGCGCCGCGGCGCGCAGCAGGCGGGCGGGCGAGGTGAGGGGCGTCGTCGGGGTGCTCATCCCGACCCTGATCGGCACGCGGGGCCGTCCCCTGTAGTGCTCCGCGGCCGGGCCCGGCCGGGCGGCTACCGAGCCGGGTCCTGCACCGGCGTGAGCCGCACTCGGTTGTCGTGGAACGTCGCGCCGCCGCCGTGGTCCGACAGCGCGTCCGACGTCGTCGCGTTGACCGACGACCCGTCGGGGAACCGGGCCCGGGACAGCCCCTTCGTCGTCGCGGCGACCCCCGGGCGGACGGCGTCCGTCACCGTGACGACGGCGACGAAGGCGCCCCGGTCGTTGCCGACCCGCACCGTCGCACCGTCGGTGACGCCGGCCTCGGCGGCGTCCTTCGGGTGCACGAGGACGACCGGGTCGCCGGCCCGGGCGTGCTTCGGGGAGCCGGCGAACGTCGAGTTCACCAGGGAGTGGTTCGCCGCGCTGACGAGCGCGAGGCCGTCGAGCGCCTCGTGCGGCGGCCGGTAGTCGGGCAGCCGGCCGGCCCCGGCCGCCTCGGCCGTGGCGCTCGCGAACTCGAAGCGCCCGGACGGCGTCGGGAACGTCTCGGCGAACGGCAGGAACGGCTCCGGTACGTCGACCCGCTGGAAGCCCTTCTCCTGCAACGACTCCAGCGTGACCCCGGGGATGCCCCGGGTCTCGTCCCCGATCGCGGCGCGGAGCAGCTCCTCGTCGCTCGCGAGCACCGCGGGGTCGGTGATGCCGAGCCGGGCGGCGAGCCGGCGGAAGATCTCGGTGTGCGGGAGGCACTCCCCCGGCGGCGGCACCGCGGGCCGGGCGAGCTGCACGTAGAGGTGGGAGTAGGAGTCGACGAGGTCGAACTGCTCGTGCTGCATCGCGCCGGGCAGCACGATGTAGGCGTATGCCGATGTGTCGGTGAGGGTGTGCTCGACGAAGACCGTGAATAGGTCCTACCTGGACAGGCCGGCCCGCTTGGTGCGCTGGTCGGGGTTCGAGACGACGGGGTTACCGGCCCAGACGACGAGCACCTGCACCGGCGGGTCGCTGCGCGTCAGCAGCTCACGGCCGAGCCGGGACATCACCAGGCCGCGACCGGGGCCGGCCGGGCGCAGGTCGGGCCGCTGGTGCGCGGCGTCGTCGAACCCGTAGAAGCGCCCCGTCGAGTACGCCGTCCCGCCGCCGAGCCGGCCGTAGTCGCCGGTGACGGCCGGCAGGCAGGACACGAGCCGGACGGCGGCCGCCGCACCGCCGT
>JACRAB010000006.1 GCA_016213575.1 Actinomycetota bacterium | reverse complement strand
GGCCGCGACGTCGGAGGCGGAGACCCCGGCGCCGCCGGCGGGGTCCGCGGGGGCGGCCGGCGTGGCCGGTGCGTCGCCGCGGTCCGACGACCCCGCCCCCGAGGCGGCGTCGTCCGACCCCGCCGCGCCGTCGTCCGCCGGCACCGCCGGCTGCTCGACACCGGCCGTGCCGGTCGGGTCACCGGCCTGGCCGCGCTCGCGCAGCCCGCAGCCGGTGAGCCCGGTGGCGAGCAGCGCAGCACCCAGTACGAGCGCCGCCCCGCGGACGGCGCCGGGACGCGGCGTCACTTCGAGCCCGTGACCGCGGCGACGTCGACGCACAGGCCCGACTGGGCCTGCTTCAGCTGGTCGATCCGCCCGGGCAGGAGCTGCTGCAGGTCCTCGCGGACCTTGAGCCGGTTCTTCAGCAGGGTGACGCGCTCGGTGTCGCCGGCCGCCTCGGCCTTCGCGATCCGGGCCTCGAGGTGGGCGATCGAGCCACGGGTCGAGGCGTCGGCGGCGAGCCGGTCCTCGAGGCGCTCGGAGCGGACGAGCAGGTTCGGGATGCGGTCGCAGGCGCGCTGGAGGCGGAGCATGAGCCTGCCGCCCTTGGCGCCGGGGACCGACGGGTCGTCCGCCGAGCCGGTCGGCTCGCCCGTGCCGTCGGCCATGAGCGCCGCGTCGATCCCGACCGCGGACGCCGTCGGCGCCGCGGACGCCGGGCCTGCTGCCAGCCCGAGACCGAGGCCGAGCACCGCCGACGCCCCTGCAGCGGTGAGCGCGAGCCCGAGAACCCGTCGTGCCATGGTGTTCCTCCTTCGTGGGCGCCCCCGTCGGGCGCCGCACGAGAAACCTCCCGCGCGCGGGTGGCGGCGGCGTCAGGCGATTGTTCGGGCAGTGTTCGGGGTTCCCCGACGGGCGGGCCCGCGGCAGGGGACGATCAGGCCCGCGGCAGGTAGAGCCCGAACGCGACGCCGCCCTCGGGCGCGGGCAGCGCCTCGGCGAGCCCGCCCATCCGGTGCGTGAGCTCCCCGACGAGGGCGAGCCCGAGGCCCGACCCGACAGGGCGGCTGCCGCGGTAGCGCTGGGTCAGCCGGCCGCGTTCGAAGGCGACGGCGAGGTCCTCCGGCGCGAGTCCCGGCCCGCCGTCCCGGACCTGCACCCGGACGTACTGGCTGCCCGCGCCGTGCACGGCGAGCACGAGCGGCGCTCCCCCGGGCAGGATCCGGATCGCGTTGTCGCACAGGGCGTCCACCGCCTGCCGCAGCCGCTCCCCGTCGGCGAGGACGGTGTGCGGGCCGGCGTCCGCCTCGGTCCGGAGCACCACCCCGGCGGCCGCGGCGCGCGGCTGCCAGGCCGCTGCCGCGGCGCGGACGACCGCGAGCGCGTCGACCGGCCCGACCTCGAGCCGGAAGTCGTCCGCCTCGAGCCGGGCGAGCGCGAGCAGGTCGGCGACGCGGCCCTGGAGCCGGCCCGCCTCGTCCCGCACGACGCCCGCGGCGCGGGCCGCCTCGGCGGGCGGCAGGACGCCGTCGGCGAGCGCCTCGGCGTAGCCGGTGACCGCTGTGAGCGGGGTCCGCAGCTCGTGCGAGACGGCGAGGAGGAACTGGCGCTGGCGCTCCTCGCTGCCGGCGAGCGCGGTGGCGAGGCCGTCGAGCGCGCGGGCGACGTCCGCGACCTCCTCGGGGCCTTCGGCGGGCACCCGGACGTCGCGGCGCCCGGCGGACAGCGCCCGGGCCGCGTCCGCGAGCCGGCGCAGCGGCCGCGTCACGGTGCTCGCGAGGGCGAACCCGGCGAGCACGCCGCCGACGAGCCCGGCGAGGGCGCCGAGCAGCGCCCGGGTGCGCTGGCCGCTCGTGAGCCGGGCGGCGTCCCGCTCGGGCTGGGCGACGAGGAGCACCCGGTCGGTGCCGGCCGGCCGGGCGACGACGAGGTACCGCGTGCCGCCGGAGGTGCGCTCGACCGCGGGGGCGTCGGCGGCGGCGCCGGTGACGTCGGCGGGGCTGAAGGGGGCCGGGACGGCGGTCGCGGCCCCGGGGGCGGCGCAGCGGACGACGGCACCGGCGACCGTCCGGAGCATCCGGACGACGGCGGCGTCCTGGACCGGCGCGCAGCCCGCCCGGCGCCGGGTCACGAGCCGCTCGGCGACGGTGTCGGCGCGCGAGGCGAGCAGCGCCCCCGCCTGCTCGCCGTTCGTGGCCCGGATCGCCCGCACGAGGATCGCGCCGGTGAGCAGCGCGGTCGCGAGCGCGACGACGGCGACGAGCGCGACGACCCGGGCGGCGAGGCTGCGCACTAGGGCTCGACCGAGTAGCCGACGCCGCGGACCGTGCGGACCTCGACGGCGCCGGCGAGCTTGGCGCGGAGCTGGGCCACGTGGACGTCGACGGTGCGGGTCGGCGTCCCCGCGGGGTAGCCCCAGACGTCCGCGAGCAGCTCCTCGCGCGGGAAGACCCGGCCCGGGCGGCGCATGAGGTGCGCGAGCAGGTCGAACTCGGTCGTCGTCAGCTCGACCGCCGCGCCGTGCGCGGTCGCGCGCCGGGTGTCGGCGTCGAGCACGACCGCCCCCGCGCGCAGCGCCGGCCCCTCGGCAGCGGCCGCCGGCGCGGCGTCCGGGGCGTGCCCGTGCCGGCGCAGCACCGCCTTGACCCGGGCGACGAGCTCGCGCGGGCTGAACGGCTTGGTGACGTAGTCGTCCGCGCCGAGCTCGAGGCCGAGCACCCGGTCGACCTCGTCGTCGCGGGCGGTGACGAACAGCACCGGCGTCCAGTCGCCCTCCTGGCGCATCCGCCGGCAGACCTCGCTGCCGTCCATGCCGGGCAGGCCGACGTCGAGGACGACGACGCTGGGCCGCCCGCGCCGGACGGCGTCCAGGGCCGTCACGCCGTCCCCGACGACCCGGACGGCGAACCGCTCGCGCTCGAGGTAGGTGCGGATCAGGTCGGCGATCGCCGGCTCGTCCTCGACGACGAGCACGCTCGGGGGCGGCTGACCGGGTTCCACGGCGACCATGGTGCCGTGCCCGGGGCCCGGCACAGGTGAACGGCGTGTCAGCGTCGTCAGCCGACCGAGATCGCCCGGTACTTGTCCTCGAGGTAGTCGGCGGCGACGACCGGCTCGTGCACCCGTACGCCGACCGGCGGCGGCACCGACTCGACGACCGCGCCCGGGTCGCACTCGGCGAACCAGACGAGCGAGACGAGGTCCTCCTCGGCGGCGTGCGGCTGCGGCGGCAGCACCCGGTGCCGGGCGGAGAGCCAGCGGTCGCCGGTCCAGCGGCAGAGCAGGTCGCCGACGTTGACCGTCAGGGCGCCCGGCACGTACGGCGCGTCGACCCACTCGCCGTCCGTCGTGAAGACCTGCAGGCCTCCGGCGCCGGGCTCGCGGTCCAGCAGCGTGAAGGTCCCGAAGTCGGTGTGCGGGCCGATCCGGAACTGGCCCTCGGCGGGCTCCCCGACGACCGTCATCGGCGGGTAGTGGTTGGCGTTGAACGTGTACGTGGGGTGCCGGGTGTGCGGCACGAAGAAGTCCTCCGGCAGGCCGAGCGCGACCGCGGCGACGGCGAGCAGGTCGTCGGCGAGCGCGCGCATGACCGTGCCGTACGCGGCGAACAGCCGCTCGACGTCCGGCATCTCGGCGGGCCACGGGTTCGGCTGGAACCAGCGGGCGTCGAGCGCGGCGTCCCCGGTCGGGGCGTCGGCGCCGTAGCTCAGCGACTCCTTGAGGTCGGGCGGGGTCGGCGTCCCCTCGCTGTAGCCGTTCGCCTCGACGCCCGGCGGCAGCCAGCCGCGACCGTCGACGCCCGCGGCGTACCGCCGCTTGACGTCGTCCGGGAGGGCGAAGAACCGCCGGGCGACGGCGCGGACGTCGGCCGTGAGCTCCAGCGGGACGCCGTGCCCGGTGACGAGGACGAACCCGGAGCGGCGCAGGGCGGCGTCGAGGGCACCGGCGACCGCGGCCCGGCCGTCCGGGGTGCCGTCGCGCCAGGGCGCGAGGTCGACGACGGGGATCGGCGGGCCGGCCGGGGCGCTGTTCTCGGGCATGCCCGGAGCGTAGGAAGCCGCGGCCCCGGGCGGAAGGGGTTGTGAGCGGGACGACGCGCGGGCCGCAGGGGCAGGGTCATTGGCGCAGCGGTCCCGGAGGCGAAAGACTGCCGGTATGCCCGACGAGCCCCGCGCTGCAGACGCCCCCACGACCGACCCGGCCGCACCCGCCGGGGCGAACGGCACCGCACCGGCGACGGACGTCGCGGCCGGCGGTGCGCCGGGCGGTTCCGGCCCCGGCCGGGCGATCGGGGCCGACGAGCCGGTCGAGATCACCCCGCCCGCGCCCGACGACGGCGCCGCCCACACCCCGGCCGGCGGCATCCCGCGGATCACGCCGAACCACGCCGCCGCGGCGAGCGCAGCGCCCGTCGACCCCGACGCGATGTCCCGCGTCGCGACGGGCTCGCACCACAGCCCGCACTCGGTGCTCGGCGCGCACCCGCACGACGGGCACGTCACCGTCCGGACGCTGCGCCCGTTCGCGGCGTCCGTGGCCGTCGTCCTGCCCGACGCCTCCGTCGTGCCGATGGAGCACGAGTGGGACGGCGTGTGGACCGCCGTCCTGCCGACCGCGCAGGTCACGGACTACCGGATCGACGTCGAGTACGACGGTGTCGGCACGACCCGGGTCGACGACCCGTACCGCTACCTCCCGACGCTCGGCGAGATGGACCAGTACCTCATCGGCGAGGGCCGCCACGAGAACCTCTGGGAGGTGCTCGGCGCGCACGTGCGGCACTACCCGGGCGGGATGGGCGACGTCACCGGCACGTCGTTCGCCGTGTGGGCGCCGAACGCGCAGGCCGTCCGGGTCGTCGGCGACTTCAACCACTGGGTCGGCCGCGGCCACGCGATGCGCAGCCTCGGGTCGATCGGCGTCTGGGAGCTCTTCGTGCCGGACATCGGCGCGGGCACCCGTTACAAGTTCGAGATCCTCGGCAAGGACGGCTACTGGCGGCAGAAGGCCGACCCGATGGCGTTCGGCACGGAGGTCCCGCCGTCCACCGCGAGCGTCGTCACCGTCTCGGACTACACCTGGCAGGACGACGCCTGGATGACCGCGCGTGCGGCGCGCGACCCGCTCAACGGCCCGATGAGCGTCTACGAGGTGCACCTCGGCTCGTGGCGGCAGGGCCTGTCGTACCGCGAGCTCGCCGACCAGCTCACCGGCTACCTCAGCGACCTCGGCTTCACCCACGTCGAGCTCATGCCGGTCGCCGAGCACCCGTTCGGCGGCTCGTGGGGCTACCAGGTCACCTCGTACTACGCGCCGACGTCCCGGTTCGGCCACCCCGACGACTTCCGCTACCTCGTCGACCGGCTGCACCAGGCCGGCATCGGCGTCATCGTCGACTGGGTGCCCGCGCACTTCCCCAAGGACGAGTGGGCGCTGGCGAAGTTCGACGGCGAGGCGCTCTACGAGTACGGCGACCCGCGCAAGGGTGACCACCCCGAGTGGGGCACCCACGTCTTCAACTTCGGCCGCACCGAGGTCCGCAACTTCCTCGTCGCGAACGCGCTGTACTGGCTCGAGGAGTTCCACATCGACGGCCTGCGGGTCGACGCCGTCGCCTCGATGCTCTACCTCGACTACTCGCGCAAGGACGGCGAGTGGGTGCCGAACATCTACGGCGGCCGCGAGCACCTCGAGGCGGTGAGCTTCCTCCAGGAGACGAACGCGACGGCGTACAAGCGCGTCCCCGGGATCGTGACGATCGCCGAGGAGTCGACCGCGTGGCCGGGTGTCACGCGGCCCACCCACCTCGGCGGCCTCGGGTTCGGCATGAAGTGGAACATGGGCTGGATGCACGACTCCCTGCAGTACATGAGCAAGGAGCCGATCCACCGGCAGTACCACCACCACCAGATGACGTTCTCCCTCGTGTACGCCTTCACCGAGAACTTCGTGCTGCCCATCAGCCACGACGAGGTCGTCCACGGCAAGGGCTCGCTCCTGCGCAAGATGCCCGGCGACCGCTGGCAGCAGCTCGCGAACGT
>JACRAB010000199.1 GCA_016213575.1 Actinomycetota bacterium | reverse complement strand
CGGCGGAGCTCGACCGCCGACTCAAGTAGTCGTGGCTTACATCGACCGCTACCGCGGCCGGTTCGGCGTCGAGCCGATCTGCAGCGTGCTGTCCGAGCACGGGATGAAGATCGCGCCGTCCACGTACTACGCGCACGCCGCTCGACCGGTGTCACCGGCAGGGCTGGAGGAGGCGTACCTGGTGAACGCCCTGGTCACCCTCTGGGAGGACAACTGGGGCGTCTATGGGGCCCGCAAGCTTTGGCACGCCGCGCGCCGCGCAGGCCTCGAGGTCGGCCGGGACCAGGTCGCCCGGCTGATGAAGGTCGCCGGGATCACCGGCGCCGTCCGCGGCCGGCACCGCACCCGCACCACCGTCCGCGACCCCGGTGCACCGCGGCACCCGGACCTGGTCAAGCGCGGCTGGAACGTCCCGACCGGCGTCGACCAGCTGTGGGTCGCGGACATCAAATGCCGACGTCGGCATTTGAAGTCCTATGCCGACGCTCGGACTATGCCGACCGGGCTGGAGATGTCGAGCTCTTGGTGCGTCGTTCGGGTTGGTGTGGTTCACACCGAGAAGGCCAAGTGAGACCAGAACGAGGAGCCCGCAGCAGAGGCCGAACACGCCGAGGACGGCTCCCGTGGCCCCAACGAGCCGGAGCGATCACGCATCGCAGATCGCTGCCCGGAGCTGGTCGAGGGTGGGGACGCCCGCCGGCCCGCCCGGAGTGGCGTACAGCCGACACGCCAGCCCGATCCCGGCGCCCCCGTCGGCGAACGGGTCGACACCGTCCAGGAGAACGCTCGGCGATCCGCGGAAGCCGACCCGCTCGGCCTCCTCCAGCGTCTCCACCCGGCGACGCGTCACGGTGATGTCAGGGCGCCTTGCGGCGATCTCAGTGAGGCGTTGGTCGGCGATCTTCCAGTTCGGGCAACCATCGAAGTACAGCAGGGTGATGTCCATGCCGATGACGCTAAGCCTTGATCTGCGGTACAAGGTCAAGCGGTAGATTGGTCTGATGTTGATCGGAGAGCTCGCCGAGGCCGTTCACCTGCCCAGCCAGACCATCCGGTTCTACGAACGCCGAGGTCTCCTGCCGAAACCCTCACGAGGCGCCAACGGGTACCGCGTCTACGACGAGTCGACCATCACCCGAGTCAGGTTCATCCGCGCCGCCCAGGCCGCCGGGCTCACCCTCGTCGAGGTCGGCAGCATCGTCGACCTCCGCGATCACGGCTACGTCCCGTGCACCCACGTATCCCACCTGATCGACGGCAAGCTCGCCGACGTCCGCAGGCGCAAGGCCGAGCTCGCCGTCCTGGAGACAGAACTCGGGCAACTCCTCGACCGCGCCCGGCGGCTGGACCCGGCCGACTGCAGCGATGCCGACATCTGCCACATCCTTTCCGCGTCCACGTGACTGCGGCGCGAGGGACCTCACCCGCCAGGCAGTGGCATACGGTGTGGCCATGAGACGAGGCGTCATCGTAGTCGTCAGCCTGTACCTGGGCGCGGCCCTGGCGACTCGCGCGGCGGAAGCTGCCGGCATGCGCCGATGCGCATGCTCGTCCACGTGCTGGTGTCGAAGGCCGCTGCTCAGCGCGTTCCGCTGGGTGATGCCGGTGGGCCACCGATAGTCAACCCCACCGGCGGCGTCGCAGTTCAACGCTTCATCGCCGACGCCTCGTCTCGGCAAGCCTGCCCCCGACGGTCAGCTGGGTTGACGGCGACGCCCCACCACGCGACCGACCGCTGGGTCGCGGCCGGCACTGATCCCCTTCGATAGCTGACGCAGGACCACGGAGAGGGGCTATTCGCGGAATTCGAATACCCCCTCCCTGCCGGTTGAGTAGGTGTGGAACCGGGCCGCGGTGGCGAGCCAGCGCTGCCAGTCCTGGCCGCTGCGCAGCGCGGCGACCTGCTCGGCGAGGCGGTCGTGCAGGACCTGCAGCATGTCCGTGCCCGCGCTGGCGGCATCGGCTGCAGCACCGGTGGCAGCACCGCCCGCCGCCGAGGACCCTCCCTGTCGGCCGCCGGCTGAGGGGCGGCGTCGGTGGGGTGTCATCCGCGCGGGGCCCCGGTGGCGGCACGGAGCGCGGCGCGCAGGGAGACGATCGCCGTCTGCTGGCCGGCGACGAGCGCGGCCAGTTCGTCGAGCTGGTCCTGCATCCCGGCGAGAATCGCAATCACGTCCACCGCCGGCCCCGGCAGCGGGCGGACCAGCAGCCCGACCACCTGCTCCTCGGGGCGAGCAGCGTCAGCGCGCGAAAGGCCGACGGCGGTCGATTCCCCCGTCCTGCGCTGGACCGTCCCCGGGGTGCTGGACAGACGGGCCAGGCCGGACGGGCTCGGGGAAGTGCTGGGTCACGAAGGTTCCTCTCGATGGGAGCTAGGCGGTGGTCTCGACAGGCTTGCCGGGACGGGGCAGCGGCTGCGGCCGGGTGCCAACCGCAGGCCGGGCGGTGGGAACGCAGGGTGTGGTCGGCGGTGCTCTGTGACTTTCGCCGGTGGATGGCGGGGTTCTGTCCGGGCTACGTGGCGGGTGTCGACCCGGGTCCTCAGGACGTCCTTCAGACGGCGGCCGGCTGCTCTTGGTGGTCGGGTGGCTCGACCTGGATGGTGGCGTGCGTGACTCCGTATTCCTCGGCGAGCACCGTGCGGGCGCGGTCGAGCACATCGTGCCAGTCGTCCTTGGCTACGACGACGTGTGCGCTGGCCGATTCGATGCCGTCGGTGACGGTCCAGATGTGCAGGTCGTGGACTGATGCGACGCCGGGTAGGGATGCCAGGCGGGCTTCGGCCGCAGCGACGTCGCAGCCGGGGGGTGCGACCTCCATCAGGATCCGCACGGCTTGGCGCATCAGGGTGTACGTGCGGGGCAGGACCATCAGGCCGATGAGCGCCGCGATGATCGGGTCTGCGTACGGCCAGCCGGTTGTGTTCTGGACTAGCCCGGCGATCACGACCCCGAGCGAGCCAAGCATGTCGGCCAGGACCTCGAGGAACGCACCGCGGATGTTGAGGCTGTTCTTGCTCCCGGCCCGCAGGAGGAGGAAGGAGACCAGGTTGACGACGAAGCCGACAATCGCGATGAGAGCGACGGTCAGGCCGGGCACGTCGGGCGGCTCGGCGAGCCGGCGGACGGCCTCGTAGAGCACGTAGCCACCTACGCCAAAGAGCAGCAGGCCGTTGATCACCGCGGCCAGGCCCTCCAGCCGGTAGGTGCCGTAGGTGCGCTGACTGGCCTTGACCCGTCGGCTCAGCTGGATCGCGGCCAGTGCCAGGCCCAGGCCCAGGACGTCGGTGGCCATGTGCGCGGCATCGGAGAGCAGCGCCAGGCTGCCCGAGACCAGACCACCGATGACCTCGACAACCATGTACGCGGCCGTGAGGGAGAAGGCGATGGTGAGCGGTCGAAGGTGCTCGGCTGCAGCCGAACCCGGGCGAGGGCCATGGCTGTGCCCGCCGCCGCCGTCCTCGTGGGGATCTCGCCTCGGCGCCGCTCACCGGTCCTGCTCGCGGTGAGTGGCGAGCCGCAGGCTGCTCGTGTGGTCGAGGTGGGCGAGGGCAAGGTCCAAGAGCATGCGGACGTGCGCGTCGGCCAGCCGGTAGAAGGCGCGGCGCCCTTGCCGGCGGACCTGCACAACCCGGTGTGCTCGCAGCAGGCGCAGCGCATGACTGACGCCCGACTCGGACTGCCCGCACGCAGCAGCCAGGTCGCACACGCACAGCTCGCCGCCCAGCAGGGCGACGAGCAGGCGCAGCCGGCCGGGATCGGCGAGCAGTCCGAACACGTCCGCGGTCTCATCGACCGCCCGGTCGGTGGGCATCTGCTGCCGGACCGCGTGCACGCGGTCCGCGTCGACGAGGCGGTCGACGCAGGCGGCGGGTTCGCCTGAATACTCGTTCATACTATCATCTCAAGGTTTGGCGAGGTGCGGCTCGACCCGGCGGCGCCGCGTTCCGGAGCTTGGAAGTGACCTGGGCGATCGTCGGAGTCCCGTGCGGACCTCGACCCTTCGGTGAGGTCATGGTCGTCACGGGCTCTTCGCTGGTCCGCTCGCGGCGTGCCCTTGTACGGGCACGTGCTCTTCAGCGCGCACATGCTCCAGCACATGATCCTGATCATGCTTGCGCCGATCTTCCTCGTCCTGGCGGCGCCCGTGACCCTGGCTTCGCGCGGCCTGCCGGTGCGGCGCGCCGGCTCCCGCGGGCCGCGAGAGTGGGTCTTGTGGGCCGTGGACTCCCGACCGGCCGCTTCTTCTCCCACCCCGTCATCGCCGCAGTCAACTTCGCGGGCTCGATGTTCGCGGTCTACCACACGCCGGCTTTCGAGCTCTCACTGACGATGTACATCGCACACCTGTTGATGATCGTGCACTTAACCGTCGCGGGGTACCTCTTCATCAACGCCTTGATCGGCGTCGATCCCGGCCCCGCCCGGCCTAGGTACCCGCTGCGCATCCTGCTGCTCTTCGTTCCGATGGCGTCCCACGCCTTCTTCGGAGTGGCGCTGGGGATGCAGGAGGAGCTGCTCGTCCCCCAGTGGTTCGGCGGGCTGGACCGCCCCTGGGGCCTGCCGCCGCTCGAGGACCAGCAAGACACTGCCGCGATCGCGCGCGGCGTGAGCGAGTTCCCGATGATCATCCTTGCGATGGCGATCGCGCGGGCATGGACCCGCGACGACGAGCGGACTGCCCGGCGCCTGGACAGAGCTGCCGACAGGGACGGAGAAGCCGAGCTCGCGCAGTACAACGCGATGCTCGCCCGCCTGGCCGAGGGCGGTCCCGGCTCCGACCAGGCGGTCACTCGTGCCTCCGCTTCGCGCGCAGCTGAGGAGGTGACGGCAAGGCCGCGCGAACCGCACGCGAGTTAGAGGTCGCTCTTCGACGTCTCTGCCACCGGCTGGCGTGGTTCTCACGCGGCGTGTGGCAGCACGCCCGAGCAATGTCCGATATCTCAGTCGTGCGAGGTCGCGGGTGGCTCTGTCTGAGGTGTCAGTCGGTGAACGTCGATCCGCTGTCGACCGACCGGTGCAGAGTCCCCTCGGTGACGACCAGGATCTCAAGCTCACCGTCGGGCTGTGTGCGGGCCGTGACGGCTTGGGGTGCCTGTTCGACGGTGCCGCGCTGATCCCAGGTTGCTGCCGCGTCAGTGCTGAGGAAGACACCGCCGTCGGGTGCGACACCGACGACCGTCTGGTCGTCGGCGAAGAACGCGAGCTGCAGCAGGGGCGCGTCGGTGTCGACGTCCCAGGTGATGCCCGCGTCGGTGGAGAGTGCGGGACCGGGCTGGCTCGTCACGAGCAGGGTTGTCCCGTCTGGTGAGGCCGCCAGGGCGAAGGTCGCGACCGGTGGTTCCAAGGTGGTCCACGTCTGCCCGTCGGTCGTGCTGACCACCGCGGCCCCGTCGAAGCCGGTCACACCGGCCGTCGATGCGGTGAGGGTGTGGAAGTCGGTCTGTCCTTCGCGGGACAGGGTCGACCACGTCTGGCCGGCGTCGGTGGACTCGATCAGCCCGACGGGGTTGGCCATGTCAACGCCCGCTCCGGGGTGACCGGAGGAGTAGAAGTGGTCGGGGCCGGCGGGGGTGAAGCCCATCAGGTCGATGACCGGGCCGACGCGGACCGGCCCGGTCTCGTCATAGCGGAACAGGCCGTCGTGAGTGGCCAGGTAGACCTTGTCGTCGGCGGGGTTGAAGGCGACGCCATGGACGTGGTCGCTGGGAAGGCCTTCGCCCGTCGTGGTCTGTGCCGGGCTCGGGGTCTGGTTGGTCCCGGTGTCTGTGGTCGCTGAGCAGCTGGCCAGGACCAGCGCCAGTACAGCGGCGGACAGGGTCACGCGGGCGGTGCGGCGGGTCGTCGTGGTGGGCGGCATGGCAGTGGGTGGTCCGTTTCGTTCGGCAGGGCTGCGTGGTGGGTAATGGTCAGATGACGGTGACGAAGCCTCCGATGAACCCTTGGAGGCTCTGGGTCCATGCGGTCCACAGCCCGGTCATCAGGGCAAGGCCGATCAGGACGAGCATCGCTCCGCCGGTCCGCATGATCGCGACCCGGTGCTCGCGCAGAAAGGTCACTGCCTTCGTGGAGCGGTGTGCGCCGAGGGTAATCAGCAGGACCGGGACGCCGAGCCCGGCGGCGTAGGTGCCGGCCAAGAGCGCACCCCGCAGGGCACTTGCCTCGTTCAGCGACAGGGACAGCACGGTCGCCAGGGTCGGTCCGATGCAGGGCGCCCAGCCCAGGCCGAAGACGATGCCGAGCAGGGGTGCTCCGAGCAGGCCCTGGCGGGGGGCGAGGTGCATGCGCCGCTCTTGCTGCAGCCCGGGGATCCAGCCCAAGAATGACAAGCCCATCAGCACGACCAGGGCGCCCATCACGGGCATGATCACGGCCATCCACGGTCGGACCGCGACGCCCAGGGCACCGAACGCGACCCCGAGCAGGACGAACACAGCGGAAAACCCCAGGACGAACAAGCCCGCCCCGGTCAGCAGGACAGCTTCGGACGGCTGCCCTGTGGAGGCACCGGTCATCCCGCTGACGAATGCGAAGTACCCGGGCAGCAGCGGGATGACGCACGGTGAGGCGAAGGAGACCATCCCGGCCAGGATCGCCACGGGGACCGCCAGGAGCATCGGCCCGGCGAACGCGGTCTCCTGGAACGCGCGGGCCAGGTCCTCCCAGAACCCAGTGGTCACGCGCTCTCCGCCAGCGCCGCGTCGATCAGCTCGCGCAGGGTGCTCGGGTCCAGGCGACCGATGATGCGCGACATCACCCGGCCCTGGCGGTCCAGCACCACCGTGGTCGGGACGGCCTCGACCGGAACCCGGCCCTGCAGCGCCGCGATCGCGGTCCCATCCGTGTCGGCGATGCTCGGGTAAGGGATCTCGAAGTTGCGTTCGAAGGGCTGAGCGGCGCCGGCGTCGTCGGTCCCGTTCAGACCGATGAAGTTGACTCCCTGGGCGGCGTAGTCGTTCGCGGCCGCGACCAGATCCGGGGACTCCACGCGGCACGGTGGGCACGCCGCGTACCAAGTGTTGAGGACCACGACGTCCCCGACCCACGTGCCGGTGTCCATGTCGGCGCCGGTGAAGTCCTGGCCCACCAGGCGCACAGGCTCGCCGCGCTGTTCGACCTCCCATGTGGTGACGGTGCCGTCCCCGGAGACGTACCCGGCCTCGGCTCCGTCCGCGGTCCAGCCCCCGGTGACCGCCGAGGTGCAACCCGCGAGCAGCGCCGCTGCGGTGACCGCCGCGACCAGGGCACCTACAGCCCTGAGCCCGGTCGCGTGAGCAAGTGCGGCAGTGCCCGGTCGCCTGCGGGCGGCGAGCAGGGCAACGGTGTCCATGTCGGCCTCTCTGTTCACATCAGCTCGGTTCCCTGGAGTGTGCTCGGCCCAGCACCGTCATGCGGTGAGCGGTGGCGGGCCGCGGCCAGGACGAGCAGTCCCGCACCCGTCACGATGGCGGCGTCGGCGAGGTTGAAAGTAGGGAACCAGCCGCTGTGCAGGTAGTCGGTGACGACCCCGTCTCGGGCCCGGTCGATCAGGTTCGCGTCCGCGCCCCCCAGGACCAGTCCCAGCCCAGCCAGCCGCATCCGTGCCGGCCCGGCTGCCACCCGCCACGCGAGGACCGCAACGCCGATCGTGACGGCGCCGGTGACGGTGATCACCAGCCACACCGGGGCGCTGGTCCCCATCGAGAACGCGACACCGGGGTTGTACGCCAGGCGCAGGTCGATCGGGCCGAGTGGTATCGGCGCGGCCAGGGGCGCCTCAGCCCATGCCTTGGCGCTCAGGTCGACGGCGGCGACCGTCACCGCTGTCGCCGTGACGGCCAGGCGCCGGCGGGTCGCACCGGTGCCCGCCATAGCGGCCGGTGGAGCGTCGAGCGCGGTCATCGGGCGGGCGCCAGCTGCGCACCGCGGGCAGTGATGGTCGCAGTGGGGTGGGGCGGCAGGGGCCGTGCGCGACCGGCGCGGACACCGTTGGCGATGACGAAGACCTCGGCCACCTCATGGATCAGGACGACAGCCGCCAGGCCGAGGACGCCGAGGAAGGCCAGCGGCATGAGGACCACGATGATGGCCAGCGACAAGCCCACGCTCTGCAGCATGATCCGCCGTGCTCGACTTGCGTGGGCGAAGGCTTGGGGCAGGTGTCGAAGGTCCTCACCCATCAAGGCCACGTCCGCGGTCTCGATGGCAACGTCAGCGCCCATCGCGCCCATCGCGATCCCCAGGTCAGCAGTCGCCAGAGCGGGTGCGTCGTTGACGCCGTCACCGACCATCGCGGTGCGGCGCTGCGTGCGCAGCTGACCGACCAGGGCCGCCTTGTCCTCAGGTCGCAGGTCGGCGTGCACGTCGGTGATCCCGACCTCACGGGCCAGGGCCTGGGCCGTCAGGGCGTTGTCGCCGGTCAGCATCGCCACCACGATCCCCTGGCCGCGCAGCTCGGCGACGACCTGCGCGGCCTCGGGCCGCGGCTCATCACGCACAGCCACGACACCGATCAGCTGTCCGCCGTCCTCGACGAGCACGGCGGTCGCGCCCGCCGACTGCAACCGCTCGACGTCACCGGCCAGGGCGCCGGCCGGCACCCAGCCGGGGCGTCCCAGGCGGACCGGCCGGCCGTCGAAGCTGCCGACAAGACCGGCGCCAGGAACGGCCTGGACACCGGAGGCCGGCGTGACGGCCGGGACTGCGGCGAGGATCGCCCGCGCCAAGGGGTGCTCGCTGCGCGCCTCGAGCGCGGCAGCGACCTCCAGGACCCGTTCGGAGGAGGTCCCCGGTGCGGGGACGACCTCGATGATCGACGGGTTGTTGCGGGTCAGGGTCCCGGTCTTGTCCAGCGCGACCCCGCGGATGGTGCCCAGGGCCTCCAGGGCGGCGCCGCCCTTGACCAGGACACCCATCTTGCTGGCCGCGCCGACGGCCGCGACGACCGAGACGGGCACCGCAATCGCCAGGGCGCACGGTGACGCGGCGACCAGCACCACCAGTGCCCTCTCGATCCACGTCGCCGGGTCACCGAAGATGCTGCCGATCACCGCGATGAGCGTGGAGACGATCATCACGCCGGGGACCAGCGGCTTGGCGATCCGGTCGGCGAGGCGCTGAGCTTCCCCCTTGCGGGACTGCTCGGCCTCCACGATGGACACGATCCGGGCCAGGGAGTTGTTCTCCGCGGTGGTCGTGACCTCGACCTCCAGAGCGCCGCTGCCGTTGATCGAACCGGCGTAGACGGCAACGCCGGGTCCGGCCTCGACCGGGACGGACTCCCCGGTGATGGCCGAGACGTCCAACGCGGTCCGCCCGGTGCGGATGAGTCCGTCGGTGGCGACCCGCTCACCGGGCCGGACCAGCATCAGGTCACCGACCCGCAGCTCGGTCGGTGAGACAACCGACTCCGCGCCGTCGCGAAGGATGGTCGCCTGAGCTGGGACCAGGCTCAGCAGCGCCCGCAGGCCTCGACGGGTCCGGGCCAGGGAGTACTCCTCGAGCCCCTCGCTGATGGAGAACAGGAACGCCAGCGCGGCCGCCTCGGCGACCTCACCCAGCAGCACCGCGCCGATCGCGGCGATCGTCATCAACGTGCCGACGCCGATCTTGCCCTTCGCGAGCCGGCGGACCGTAGATGGGACGAACGTCCATGCGCCAACCAGCAGCGCCGCCCACTTCAGCACCAGCTGGACGGCCGGCTGGTCCTGGGAGCCGGCGATCAGCGCCCCGAGAAGCAGGACACCCGCCACCGCGGCGAACCGCAGCTCGCGGACCTCCCAGAAGCGTTCGGCTTCGTGCTCCCCGGCCTCCTTGCCAGCCGGGGTCCTCTCGTCATCACTGCAGCACGCGTCGCTCATCGTGACCGATCCTCCTCACGGGTGACCAGATGGGGCAGGCGCTCCTCCGCGGACGCGGTGCCGTACCGAGGGCACAGCTCGACCGCGTCGCCGGTGGTGGCCAGCAACGCCTCGGCTACCAGCAACAGGTCCATCAGCTCCGGGCGGGTCAAGTAGTAGACCGACGCGCGGCCCTGCGGCCGGTAGTCCACCAAGCCACAGTCACGCAGGCACGCCAGATGAGTAGAGACCGTCGACTGCCCCAGACCCAGCTCTGTGCACAGATCTACCACCCGGGCTTCCCCACCTGCCAGCCGTCGAAGGAGGGCAAGACGAGTGGGATCGCCCAGGCTCCGGAACAGAGCGGCGGCCGGGGCCAAGCTCGCCCGTCGCGTCGCATCGGGTCTTGTGGTGATCATCGGCATGCGCTGATCATATGAGACTTTCTCCCAGCCGGAGCGCGGGTCAGCGGCCGCGGCCGGGTGCGGGGCGCAGGACTGGCGGTGGGAGCGCGGGGTGGGCCGGCCGGCCGGGTGCTGTGTCGGGGAGGGCGGCGCGGAGCAGGTCGCGGGCCGGGCGCAGGGCGGGGTTGGCGAGGACGGGGTCCATCGGTGCCAGCGCTGTGCGGGTCCGGGTGGCCATGGCGAGCAGGAGGTGGCCGGCCCGTTCGTAGCGTCGCCGGTCGGGGTGGCCCGAGATGGGCCGGGCGGCGGGCAGGTAGCGGCCGCCGATCCGGTCGGTGGCTAGGAACGTCTCCTCGCTGATGCCGCGGCTGAGGTTCAGCGCCAGGGCAGTTGCCAGCGGGGGCAGGTGGGCGGCGGCGCGTGCGGCGACCGGCCCGGTCACGGTGGGCCGGCCGGTGTGCCGGCCGGTGGCGTCGGAGACCAGGAACGCGTTCACGGCCCCGACCTGCTTTCCGGGTGAGGCGGATCCGGGGCCGACCGAGAACAGTGTCGAGGTGGCCCACACGGCGGCGTACTGGTCGCTGACCTGGGCCAGTCGCAGCAGCGCCTGCCGGGAGCCGGCCGGCGCGGACCGGGCCAGGAGCTGCGCGCAACGGTTCAGGTCCGTGGCGAGCCCGTGGTGCTGGGGACCGGTCAGGGGCGGCCCGTCGTTGACCATGTCGGTCGCGCGCGACAGGGCAGGCGCCAGGTCGGTGGCGGTCGCCGGTTGCAGCGCCGCTACGCCTACTGCGTGCTCGGGCAGGTGGTAGTCCGTGGGCAGCGGACCGGCCTCGGCCAACCGCAGCGCCAGCGCCGCGACGGCCTGCAGGTCAGTCAGGCTGCTGTGCACGACGGCGTCCCGCGCCGACGCGTACTCCGGGCCGGCGTCCTTCAGGGCGCTGGCGAGCAGCTGGTCGCCGGCTGCTAGGCCGGCGCTGAGCGCGGCGAGGTCGGCGCTAAGGCCCCAGGCGACCTGCGGTGACCCTGGCGGGGGCCGGCCGTCGCTGCTGGTCGGGGCCA
The DNA here is from genome assembly GCA_016213575.1 of Actinomycetota bacterium. Taxonomy (GTDB): domain Bacteria; phylum Actinomycetota; class Actinomycetes; order Actinomycetales; family Kineosporiaceae; genus R-H-3. The sequence goes on along the minus strand of JACRAB010000199.1, from coordinate 1,179 downwards.
GACCCGACCAGCGCCACGCCCACGACGGGTTGTCCGGACGGGCCCGGGCGATCTCCACGCTGGCTGCGTCGAGCTCCCGCGCGGCGGTGACCCACGCCCGTGCCGCCGGGTGGGACGGCGGGGACAGCGCCACGTCGGTCGGTGACGGGCCGAGCAGCCCGGTCGCCGGGCGCCGGCGCAGCGCCTCCTCCAGACCGAGCATCGGGTGCCGCAGATAGTCCGTGGGCGACAGGTCGATGGTGGGCCCGAGCCCGGCGAACACGTACCGGTGGGCCACCGTCAGGCATCCCAGGACCTGGTCCCGGGCCTGCGCGGCGATCTCCAGATCCAGCCCGGCGAGGTCGCTGTGATCGGCCCGCACGACGTCCACCAGGGCGGCAGCCGCAGCCGACAGCCGCTCCGCGGTCGTCGTCACCCCTCCCCCGCACCCGGACCAGCGGCCGGCCCCGGACCCGCCGACGGGTAGGTAGCCAGGTGAGCAGACAGATGTGTGGCCGGCCCTGAGTCGCGGGCGAGGGTGCTGGGGTTGAGCAGGGCTCGCAGGTGCGATGCGGCGATCCCGGTCGCGATCACGTCCCGCACCGCGATCCGTGCGCCCGGTCCCGCACCCAGCGGTGCCTTACCGCCGGGTCGCTCACCGTGTCGTTTCCCTGGCCCTGCGTCCGGCCCGTCGTCCGGTCCGGTGTTGGTGTCGTCGGCGTAGTGCTCGTGCACGGCGGCGGCGAGCAGCCGGTAGGCGTCGGCGACGTCACCTGGCTGTGGGTCGACGGGGGCGAGCATCCAGCCGACAGGCAGCGTCTCGTCCAGGGCGCAGAGGGCGTCGTGGACGGGCAGCTTGCGGTCGAGGTCCTCTAAGGTGTCGGTGGGAAGGGTGACCGCGAGGTGGACCAGTACCGCGCGGGCCTGCCGCCGGCTGGGGGTCTCGGGCCAGATCCGGATCGTCGTTCTCATTGAAGGTTCTCCTGGGTGGGTGAAGGTGGGCTCGTCTGGCGCAGGGACCGCGTTGGACGCTGTGTTTCTGCTCGTGCTGGCCGACGTTGCGGTGGCAGCGTGGCCCGCCCGGACGCTGTGATGCGCGGAGCAGACGCTGATCTGTGGACAGCGGGACCAGAACGCCGCCTGTGGACGAGTCGGCGCCCGTGTCTCGCAGGGGTCGGCTGGTCAGGGGTGGGTGCCGGT
>JACRAB010000188.1 GCA_016213575.1 Actinomycetota bacterium | reverse complement strand
TCGCCGCCGCGCTCGTCGACCGGAGGACCCCGTGAGCGTCACCGACCCCGACGGCGCGGGCGCCGACCCCTCGACCTACTCCCCCGACTGGCTCGCCCTGCGCGAGCCCGCCGACGCCGCGGCCCGCGCCAGGGACCTCGCCGACGCCGTCGTGACCGCGCTCCGGGAGGCCGTCCGTGCCGGCCGCCGCCCGGCCGGTGCCCCGGTCGTCGTCCACGACCTCGGCTGCGGCAGCGGGTCGATGGGCCGCTGGCTCGCCCCGCTGCTGCCCGGTCCGCAGCACTGGGTGCTCCACGACCGCGACCCGGCGCTGCTCGGCCTCGCGGCCTCCCGGCCGGGCACCGCGCCCGGGGGCGCCACGGTCACGGTCGAGCCCCGGCGCGGGGTGCTCGGCGCGCTGACCGCCGCGGACCTCGCCGGCGCCGACCTCGTGACTGCCGCGGCGCTGCTCGGCGTCCTCACCGCGGCCGAGGTCGGGGCCGTCGTCGCCGCGGTGGCCGGGGCCGGCTGTCCCGCCCTCCTCACGCTGTCGGTGCTCGGCCGCGTGGACCTCGCACCGCCGGACCCGCTCGACGTCGCCGTCGAGGCAGCCTTCAACGCGCACCAGCGGCGTCCCGTCGCCGGGCGCACCCTGCTCGGGCCCGCCGCCGTCGAGGTCGCCTCGGCGGCCTTCGACCGGCACGGGTACGACGTCGAGGTCCGGCCGAGCCCCTGGCGGCTCGGCGGTGCGGACGCCGGGCTCGCCGCCGCGTGGTTCGACGGCTGGGCCGGTGCGGCGGCCGAGCACAGCCCGGACGTCGCCCCCGCGGGGTACCTGGCCCGGCGGGCCGCGGCCGCCCGGGCGGGCACCCTGCACGTCACGGTCCAGCACGCGGACCTGCTGGCCCGGCCCCGGGGTGAACGGGGGCGCCCGCCCGCACGTATCGACGGGTGAGGGTCCGCGGGCCGGGGCCCGGGACCGACCGGACGGGCCACGACGGGGCGAGGGAGGCGGGCATGCGCGTCACCGCGACGGCCCTGCGCGCCCTGCGCCCGCACCTCGGGACGCTGGCCGGGCTCGCCGTCCTCGGCGCGCTGCTGCTGCGGCTCGGCGGTCGGCCGTTCCTCGACGGCGTGGCGGCCGTCGACACCCCGACCCTGCTCGCCGCGCTCGCACTCGGCGCCGTGACGACGACGGCCTGCGCCTGGCGCTGGACCGCGGTCGCCCGCGGCGCCGGTCTCGCCCTCGACCTGCGGACGGCGACCGCCGACTACTACCGCGCGGTCTTCCTCAACGCCGTGCTGCCGGGCGGTGTGCTCGGGGACGTCGACCGGGCCGTCCGGCACGGCCGGGACGCCCGCGACCTGCGCCGGGCCGCCGCGGCCGTCGCCGTCGAGCGCGGCGCCGGGCTCGTCGTCCTCGTCGCCGCGACCGGGGTCGCCCTCGTGGTCCCCGGCCCGGTCCTGCTGCCCGTGCCCCGGTCCTGGGTCGCGGCCGGGCTCGTCGTCGCGGCCGTCGTCGGCACCGGCGCGCTGCTCGCGCTGCGCCGCCGCCCGCAACGGGCCATGGGCGACCGGGCCCGGGTCGTGGTCGGGGCGGGCGCGATCGCCGTGGTGCTCGGCACGTCCGTCGTCGCCCTCGCCGGCTTCGTCGCGACCTTCGTCGTCGCCGCCCGCGCGGCAGGCGTGGACGCGCCCGTCGGCCGGGTCGTCCCGCTCGCCCTCGTCGCGTTCGTCGCGATGTCGCTGCCGCTGAACGTCGGCGGCTGGGGGCCGCGGGAGGGCGCCGCCGCGTGGGCCTTCGGTGCGGCCGGGCTCGGGGCGGCCCAGGGCGTCAGCGCCTCCGTGGCCTTCGGGGTCTGCGTCCTCGTGTCGAGCCTGCCCGGTGCGGTCGTCCTCGTCGTCCGGCGGCTGCGGCCCGCCGCACCCGTCGCGCCGGCCGGGCCTGCCGACGGGACGCCGGCAGCAGCCGACCTGGTCGCCCGATGACGGCCCGGTCAGCCCGCCAGGGCCTCGCGGTCGAACCGCTCCGACAGCCCGTACCGGAGCAGGACGACGTCCCCGATCTGGCGCACCTCCGCGAGCAGCGCCCGGCGCCCCGGGTCCTGCGGGAACCGGCCCGCGCCGAGCAGCCGCGGCGCCTGCGCCTCGCCGACGAACAGCGGCGCCACGGACAGGTGCAGCTCGTCGGCGAGCCCCTCCCCGATGAGCTGGGTGTGCATCGTCTGCCCGCCCTCGACCATGAGCCGCTCGACGCCGCGCTCGTAGAGGTCGGCCAGGACCAGCCCGAGGTCGACCGGGTCTCCGGCGTCGAGCACCGTGGCCCGGGCCCCGAGCCGCTCACGCGCCGTACCGAAGCCGGGCGACGCGGCGTAGACCAGGCGCTCGGCGTCCCCGCACGTGAAGAACGCGGCGTCCGGGTCGAGGCAGCCGCGGCCGGTGAGCACCACCTTCGCGGGCGTCTCCGGGACGCCCCGCGCGAGCCGCTGCGCCCGCCGGTCCGGGCACCGCACGAGCAGGCGCGGGTTGTCCCGGCGCACCGTCCGGGCCCCGACCATGATCGCGTCGCAGCCGGCGCGGGTCGCGTCGACCCGGTCGAAGTCCGCGTCGTTCGACAGCATGAGCCGCTGCGACGAGGCGTCGTCGAGGCAGCCGTCGATGGACGTGCTGCAGCTGAGCACGACGTACGGTCGCTCTCCCACGGTCCTGTCCTCCCGCCCGCCGCCCGGCTCCCGCCGGCGCGGCGGGGCTGCTCGCCCCGCGCCGGTCCCGGCCGCTCCCTGCTGCCGTGACCACTTCCCGATCCGAGGACAGGACGCCGATGGCCGACCCGCTGCCCCTGCCGGGCACCACCGAGACCCGGACCGCCGCCCACGGGCGGACCCCTCCCGAGGCCGCCGTCCGACGGCGGGTGACCGTGCCGCTGCGTGCACCCGACGGCTATGAAACGCGGGCGGACGTGTTCACGTTCGACGGTCTCGTCGACGGCAAGGAGCACCTCGCCCTCGGCCTCGGCGACTGGCAGCACTCGCTGCGCCGGGCCGCGGCCGTCGGCCGGGGCACGCTCGTGCGGGCGCACTCGGAGTGCCTCACCGGCGACGTCCTCGGTTCGCTGCGCTGCGACTGCGGCCCGCAGCTGCGCGAGGCGCTCGAGCGGGTCACCGAGGTCGGGGGCTTCGTGCTCTACCTGCGCCAGGAGGGCCGCGGCATCGGCCTCTACGCCAAGCTCGACGCCTACGCCCTCCAGGACGACGGCCTCGACACCTACGCGGCCAACCGCAGCCTCGGGCACGCGGACGACGAGCGCGACTACGCCGCGGCCGCCCAGATGCTCCGCGCGCTGGGGGCGCACCGGGTCGCCCTCCTCAGCAACAACCCCGACAAGGCGGTGCAGCTCGAGGCGTACGGCGTCGAGGTCACCGAACGCGTCCCGACCCGGGTGCACCTGTCGGCGGCGAACGCCGGGTACCTGTCGGCCAAGGTCCGCCACACGGCGCACACCATCGAGCTGCCCGGGGTCGTCCCGGAGGCCGCGGGCGGCTGAGCGGGAGGTCGCTCGCGCCACCGGGACCTCGTGTAACCTCTGCCGCCGTTGCGGCAGCCAGAGGGGCGGCCCGGCGAGAGGGACCGATGAGCGAGCAACCGCAGGGCCCGGGCTGGTGGCTGGCCTCCGACGGTCGGTACTACCCGCCCGCTCAGGAGGCCCGGAGGCCGCCCGGCCGCCCCAGTACCAGGCCCCCCAGTACGCGGCACCCCAGCACCCGGCCCAGAACCCACCGGCGCAGTACCAGCCGGCCCAGTACCAGCCGCACGCCGCCGGACCCGTGCCGCCGTCGTCCGGCATGAGCGGGTGCGCCAAGGTCGCGCTCGTCGCCGGCGGCGTCCTGCTCGTCCTCGGTGTCGTGGTCGTGGTCGCCGTCGTCCTGGGTGTGCGGTGGCTCGGGAACCAGGCCTCGGACTTCGTCGAGCCCGGCAGCTGCGAGATCACGTCCGACGCCGTCGTCAGCGAGGCGCTCGGGACGCCGATCACCCTGGAGAAGGGCACCGGGCTGGGCGGTCTGGTGTCGGGGATCATCGACGACCGCGTCCTCTCGGACGCGCCGTCCTGCTGGGGGTCGGCGTCCGGCGAGGACTCGGGCGCCCTGCTCGTGCGCGTCGCGGTCGTCCGCGGCGGCGACGCCGCGGCCCGGTTCCAGGCCGAGGTGAAGCAGGCCAAGGGGGTCGTCGTGTCCAGCACCGACGACGGCGAGGGGACGAGCACGACGGTCGAGACGTCGCCGTACTACGGCACGGCGGTCGAGGGCATCGGCGACGAGGCCTTCTGCACCTCGCTCGGCCTCACGGGGACCGTCGGCATCCTGGTCCGTTCCGGCGACGACCTGGTCTACGCCAGCGCCGGCGGCACGCCCGACGGCACCGCCACCGACCTGCTGGACGAGACGGCCGGCTGCGAGCGGGCCCGGAAGCTCGCCTCCGCCGTGCTGGCGGGCTGATCGGCGCTCGTCCCCCGCGGGCAACCCGGCGGCCGAAGACTGGCCGCCGGGGACGAGTCGGGCAGCCCGCACCGATGCCTACCGTTCCTCTCTCGTGACGACGCAGAGGGGTCGCCGATGTCCACCGACACATCAGCCGGGCAGGCCGCCTCCGGCGCCGCGGGTGGCACGCACCCGACGCCGGACCGGAACGAGGGCCTGACCGCGGACGACCTGCGGGACCTGTCGCCGGCCGACCAGGACCTGCTCCTGTACCGGGCCATGGCCTTCGTCCGGGCCTTCGAGGAACGGGTCGAGACCCTCTACAAGCAGGGCCAGGTCCGCGGCCCGGCGCACCTCGCGCTCGGGCACGAGGCCGTCGCGGTCGGGGTCGGCGCCGCGCTCGGCCGCCAGGACCGCTCGATCGGCACCTACCGCGGTCACCACCACGCGCTCGCCCGCGGCACCCCGCCCGAGGGCATGATGCTCGAGCTGCTCGGCCGCGCCGGCGGCGTGTGCGGCGGCAAGGGCGGCTCGATGCACGTCCTCAGCGTCGAGCACGGCTACCTCGGGTCGCACGCGATCATCGGCGCCCACCTCCCGGTCGCGGCCGGGCTCGGCTGGGCGAGCCAGGTGCTCGGCGAGGACCGGGTCACCGCCTGCTTCTTCGGCGACGGTGCGACGAACATCGGGGCGTTCCACGAGGCGCTCAACCTCGCGGCCGTCTGGCACCTGCCCGTCGTCTTCGTCTGCGAGAACAACGGGTACATGGAGTACACCCCGATCGAGACGGTCGTCCCGGTGACCTACCCCGCGGCGGACCGCGCGGCGGCCTACGGGCTGCCGGCGATCACCGTCGACGGCAACGACGTGAGCGCGGTCCGGGAGGTCGCCGTCGCGGCCGTCGCGACCGCCCGCCGCGGCGAGGGCCCGGTGCTCGTCGAGGCCCGCACGTACCGGCACGGCGGTCACTCGGTCGCCGACCCGGCCGCGTACCGGCCCCTCGGCGAGGTCGAGGCGTGGAAGGCCCGCGACCCGCTCGCGGTGCACCGGGACGCCGCACTCGCGCGCGGCGGCGACCCGGCGGTCTACGAGGCGGTCCTGCCGGAGGTCCGCGAGCAGGTGGCGGGGATGGCCCGCCGGGCCCAGGAGGCGCCACGGCCGGATGCCGCGGACGCCTGGACCGACGTGTGGAGCGACGGGAGCAGCACGTGGCGGAGCTGACGTACCGGGAGGCGGTCGCGGCCGGCCTGGCCCGGGAGATGGACCGGGACCCGACCGTCGTCCTCATCGGGGAGGACCTGCGCGCGGGCGGGGTCTTCAAGACGACGAAGGGGCTCTTCGAGCGCTTCGGCCCGGTGCGGGTGCGGGACACCCCGATCTCCGAGCAGGCGATCGTCGGCGCCGCGATGGGCGCCGCGATGGGCGGCCTGCGCCCGGTCGCCGAGATCATGTTCAGCGACTTCTACGCGACGTGCTGGGACGGCGTCGTCAACGAGATCGCCAAGGCGCGCTACATGAGCGCGGGCCGGCTGACCCTGCCGCTCGTCATCCGCTCGGCGAACGGCGGCGGGATCGGCTTCGGCGCCCAGCACAGCCAGGCCACCGAGAACTGGGCGATGTGCGTGCCCGGCCTGAAGATCGCCTGCCCGTCGACCCCCGGCGACGCCGTCGGGCTGCTCGCCACCGCGGTGCGCAGCGACGACCCGGTCCTCGTCTTCGAGCACAAGGCCCTCTACGGCGTGCGCGGCGAGGTCCCGGACGGCGACCACGTCGTCCCGCTCGGCCGGGCGGCGGTCCGCCGGTCCGGCGCCGACGTGACGCTCGTCGGTCTCGCCGCGACCGTGCCGATGTGCCTCGCCGCGGCGGACGACCTCGCGGCAGCGGGCGTCGAGGCCGAGGTGATCGACCTGCGCTGCCTCGTCCCGCTCGACGCCGCGACGGTGCTCGGGTCCGTCGGACGGACCGGCCGGCTCGTCGTCGTCGAGGAGAACCCCGGCCAGCTCGGCTGGGGCGCGGCGGTCGCCGCCCTCGTCGCCGAGGAGGCGTTCGGCGACCTGCGGGCGCCGGTGCTGCGGGTCAGCGGCGGCAACGTCCCGCTGCCGGTCGCCAAGGAGCTCGAGGCGGAGGTCTCCCCGAGCGCCGCGAAGGTCGTCGCCGCGGCGCAGCGCGCCCTCGACCACCGCCGGGTCGCGCCGGTCGGGTGACCTCCGCCGTCCCGGGCCCGCGCGGACAAGCCCCGGGGGCATCTTCGTCCGGGCGGGACATGCCCGAAGGGCCGTACCGGACCGGATGCTGACCCGGTGAGGATCGCGATCGGCATCGGCGCCGAGCTCGTCGGACGACCCCTGCTCCCGGCGGAGGTCGCCCAGCAGGCGTGCGACGCCGAGGCGGCCGGCTTCGGCTCGGCGTGGACGGTGCACCTGTCCCGCGGCATCGACGCGCTGAGCGTCCTCGCCGTGGCCGGCAGCCGGACCTCGACGATCGACCTCGGGGTCGGTGTCGTCCCGACCTACCCGCGGCACCCGCACACGCTCGCCCAGACCGCCGCGACGGTCCAGTCGCTCGTCGGCGGCAGGCTCACCCTCGGGGTCGGGGTCTCGCACAAGCCGGTGATCGAGGGCCTGTTCGGCCTGCCGTACACCTCCCCCGCCGCGCACATGCGCGAGTACCTGTCGGTGCTCGTGCCGCTGCTCCACGAGGGGTCGGTGACCTACCGCGGCGAGTACTTCAGCGTGGACGGCGGGTTCGGCGTCCCCGGCACGAGCCCGGTGAGCGTCGTCGTCG
>JACRAB010000187.1 GCA_016213575.1 Actinomycetota bacterium | reverse complement strand
GGCCGGGCCTCGCCGAGCTCTTCGCCTCGGCCGGCGCGGTCGTCGTGCCGGCCGGGCCCGGCCAGCGGCCCTCGACCGCCGACCTGCTCGACGCCGTGCACCGCTGCGCCGCCGAGGCCGTCGTCATGCTGCCGAACGACTCCGACACCCTCGCCGTCGCCGAGGCCGCCGCGACCGCCGCGCGGGAGATCGGCCTGCGGGTCGCCGTCGTGCCGACCCGGGCCCAGGTCCAGGGGCTGGCCGCGGCCGCCGTGCACGACCCGACCCGGCAGGTCGGCGACGACATCGTCCGGATGTCCTCGGCCGCCGCCTCGACCCGGGACGGCGGGGTGACCGTCGCCGCGAAGGACGCCTTCACGATGGCCGGCCCGTGCTCGGTCGGGGACGCGCTCGGCGTCGTCCAGGGCGACTTCGCGGTCGTCGGCACCGACCTCGCGACCGTCGCCGTCGAGGTCGTCGACCGGCTGCTCGCCGGCGGCGGCGAGCTCGTGACCCTGGTGACGGGCCTGGACGCCGACCCCGCCCTCGTCGACGCCGTCACCGCGCACCTGCACCGGACCCGCCGCGACGTCGAGGTCGTCGTCCACGCCGGCGGCCAGCCGCGCTACCCGCTCCTCGTGGGGGTGGAGTAGCGACCGTGGCCACCCGTGTGACGTCCCCGCTCGCCGAGCCGCTCTCGACGAAGGTGCTCGGCCCGGCCGTCGGGCTGCTCGAGAAGGAGCTCGGGATCACGACCGTCGGCGACCTGCTGCGGCACTACCCGCGGCGGTACGGCTCCTGGGGCCAGCTGACGGCGCTGTCCGAGCTGCCCGTCGGGGAGACCGTGACGATCCTCGCCGAGGTCCGCTCGGTGTCGAGGCGGGCGATGAAGGCGCGTCGCGGCACGATGCTCGTCGCCGTCGTCACCGACGGCACGAGCGACCTCGAGCTGACTTTCTTCAGCGACCGCGGCCCGCAGCGGGCGCTCGTCGCCGGCCGCCGCGGGATGTTCTCCGGCACCGTCGGGGTCTACCGCGACAAGCGGCAGCTCACGCACCCGACGATCGAGCTCATCGACGACGACACCGACGAGGACGCCGCCCTCGCGAAGATCGACAAGCCGATCGTCATCTACCCGGCGTCGGCCAAGCTGACCTCGGCGCGGATCGCGGCGTGCATGGAGCTGCAGCTCGCCGCACTGCCGCCGCTGGAGGACCCGCTGCCGGCGGACCTGCTCCGGCGTCGCAGCTTCCTCGGGATCGACGAGGCCTTCCGCAAGATCCACCGCCCGGACGACGCCGACGACTACACCGCGGCCCGGCGGCGGTTCCGGTTCGAGGAGGCGTTCGTCCTGCAGGTCGCGCTGGCCCGGCGCCGGCTCGCGGACGGCGCCCAGCAGGCGACGGCCCGGGTGCCGAGCCCGGGCGGGCTCCTCGAGGCGTTCGACGAGCGGCTGCCCTTCACGCTCACCCCGGGGCAGGAGACCGTCGGTGCGGAGATCGCCGCCGACCTGGCGCGGACCTCGCCGATGCACCGGCTCCTGCAGGGCGAGGTCGGCTCCGGCAAGACGGTCGTCGCCCTGCGGGCGATGCTCGCCTGCGTCGACGCGGGCGGCCAGGCCGCGCTGCTCGCCCCGACCGAGGTGCTCGCCGCGCAGCACTACCGGGCGATCACGACGATGCTCGGCGACCTCGCCGCGGGCGGGATGCTCGGCGGCGACGAGCGCGGCACCCGGGTCGTGCTGCTCACCGGCTCGCTGCCGGCCGCCGTGCGCAAGAAGGCGATGCTCGACGCGGTGTCCGGCGACGCCGGCATCGTCGTCGGCACGCACGCGCTGCTCCAGGAGAAGGTCGAGTTCCTCGACCTCGGGCTCGTCGTCGTCGACGAGCAGCACCGGTTCGGCGTCGAACAGCGGGACGCCCTGCGCGGCAAGGGCCGCACCGTGCCGCACCTGCTCGTCATGACCGCCACCCCGATCCCGCGGACGGTCGCGATGACCGTCTTCGGCGACCTCGAGACCTCGACGCTCGCCGAGCTGCCGGCGGGCCGGTCGCCCATCACGACGCACGTCGTCCCGGCCGCGGAGAAGCCCGGCTGGTACGACCGGACGTGGACCCGGCTGCGCGAGGAGATCGACGCCGGGCACCAGGGGTACGTCGTGTGCCCGCGGATCGGCGAGGGGGCCGGCGAGGGAGCCGCCGAGGACGGCACGGTGCCCCCGCCGGACGACGACGGCGCGCGGCGCCCGATGCGCGGCGTCCTCGAGGTGCTCGAGGAGCTGCGCGGTACCCAGGCCCTGGCCGGGCTGCGGGTCGAGATGCTCCACGGCAGGCTGCCCGCCGACGAGCGGGACGCGACGATGCGGGCGTTCGCGCGCGGCGACGTCCACGTGCTCGTCGCGACGACCGTCATCGAGGTCGGCGTCGACGTCCCGAACGCGACGGCGATGGTCGTGCTGGACGCCGACCGGTTCGGTGTCTCCCAGCTCCACCAGCTGCGCGGCCGGGTCGGCCGGGGGAGCGCGGCCGGGCTCTGCCTGCTCGTCACCGACCTCGAGGGCCCGGTGCCCGGCCGGGAACGGCTCGACGCCGTGGCCCGCACGCTCGACGGGTTCGAGCTCGCCCGGGTCGACCTCGAGCAGCGGCGCGAGGGCGACGTCCTGTCGTCCCGGCAGCACGGCCGGTCCTCGCTGCGGCTGCTGCGGGTGCTCAAGGACGAGGTCGTCATCGAGACCGCGCGGCGCGAGGCGACCGCGCTCGTCACCGCCGACCCGGACCTGTCCGGCCACCCCGAGCTCGCGCTCGAGATCGCCCTGCTCCTCGACGAGGAGCAGGAGGCCTACCTCGAACGTGGCTGACAGAATGACGGCGTGACACGGATCATCGCCGGGAGCGCCGGGGGGCGCCGGCTCGAGACCCCCAAGGGGGACTCGACCCGCCCGACGAGCGACCGGGTCCGGGAGGCGCTGTTCTCCGTGCTCGAGGCCCGCGGCGCCGTCCGCGGCGCCGTCGTCCTCGACCTGTTCGCCGGCAGCGGCGCGCTCGGTCTCGAGGCGGCGAGCCGCGGTGCGGCCGACGTCGTCCTCGTCGACTCCAGCCGGCAGGCCGCCGAGGCGGCCCGCGCCAACGTCGCGGCGCTCGGGATGCCCCGGGTCAGCGTCGTCCTCGCGAACGCGCTGCGGCACGTCGAGGGCCGCCCCTCCCGGCCGGTGGACCTGGCCTTCCTCGACCCGCCCTACGCGATGGGCGAGGACGACCTCGCCAAGGTGCTCGCGGCGCTGGCGGCCGGCTGGCTCTCCGACGACGGGCTCGTCGTCGTCGAGCGGTCCAGCCGCAGCCCGGAGCCGCGCTGGCCCGAGGGGCTCGTGCGTTCCGCCGTCCGCCGGTACGGCGAGACGTCGCTGTGGCTGGCGGGCACGGCGCGCGACTGACGCGCCGCACCCGCCCGCCGACGGGCACCGCCCCAGGACGGGGCTGCTCCTAGAAGGAGTCGAACTTCGACTCGTCGAACGCCGCCGCGACGCCGGCGCGGGTGAGCATCTCCGGTGCGGGCGCCTGCTGGGGCACCGCCCGGCCCGGTGCGCGGCCCGCCGCGACGCGGCGCTGCGCCGCCGCCCCCAGCTCGAAGAACGACATGAGCGTCTGCAGGCTCGCCGCCTGCCCCTGCATCTGCTCGGCGGTCGCCGCGAGCTCCTCGCTCGAGGACGCCGTCTGCTGGGTGACCTGGCTCATCTGCGCCATCGCCCGGTTGATCTGGCCGACGCCCGCGGTCTGCTCCGCGGAGGCCGCGGCGATCTCCTGGACGAGCTCGGACGTGCGCTGGATCGACGGCACGAGGTCGGAGAGCAGCGTGCCCGCCCGCTCGGACCGGGCGACGCTGCCGGTGGCGAGCTCGCCGATCTCGGCCGCGGCGACCTGCGAGCGTTCGGCGAGCTTGCCGACCTCGGTGGCGACGACGGCGAAGCCCTTGCCGTGCTCGCCGGCGCGGGCGGCCTCGATCGTCGCGTTGAGGGCGAGCATGTTCGTCTGGAACGCGATGTCGTCGATGATCGAGATCTTCGCCGCGATCGCCTTCATCGCCTCGACGGTCTCCTGCACCGCGTCGCCGCCCTCCCGGGCGCCCGTCGCCGCGGTGGTCGCGATCCCGTCGGTGACCTTGGCGTTGTCGCTGTTGTTGCCGATCGAGGCCGACATCTGCTCGATGCTCGAGCTCGTCTCCTCGACGCTCGCGGCCTGCTCGGTCGTCGACTGCGACAGCGACTGCGAGGCGCCGGAGATCTGCCGGGCGGCGCCGACGAGCTGGTCGGCGGCGGAGACGACCTCGCCGACGGTGGTGGCGAGCTGCACGACGGTGGCGTTGACGGTGCCGCGCAGCTCCTCGAAGTCCCCGCTGTACGGCGTGTCGAGGGTGACCGTGAGGTCGCCCTTCTCGAGCGAGCGCAGGACGCGCGTGACGTCTCCGAGCGGGCCGGTCACGGCGTCCAGGGTGCGGTTGATGCCGTCGACGACGGCGCGGTAGCCGCCCTCGTGCCGGGTGGCGTCCGCGCGGGCCGAGAGCCGGCCCGCGCCGGCCGCCTCGACGAGCGTGCCCGCGTCGTCGATGAGCGCTGCGATGTTCGTCCGGGTGCGGTCGACGGCCGCGAGCGCGCGGCCGCCCTCGTCGACGCCGGTCGTGTCGACGGTGAAGTCGGTGTCGCCGGCGGCGAGCCTGTCCGCGGCCTGCGCGAGCTGCCCGATCGGGCGTGTGATGAGCACGGTGATCCACCGGGACAGCGCCAGGAGGACGCCGATCCCGACGGCGAGGACCCCGACGATCGTCCACTGCAGCG
>JACRAB010000193.1 GCA_016213575.1 Actinomycetota bacterium | reverse complement strand
GTCTTCGAGCAGGGGCCGGACGGCGGCCCGGAAGGCCTCGACCTCGGCCGCCGCCCGGCCCGCGGCCCGCTCGGCGTCCCGGGCCGCGAAGAGCTCGGTCCAGGTCGGTGCGGACGTCGTCGGCAGCGGGGTGCCCTCGGGCAGCACCGCGCGCAGGCGCAGGAGCCGGCCGTCGAGGAGCCGGTACACGTCGGCCAGCAGCCCGTTGCCGGCCTCGGCGGTCATGAGGCTCCAGGCCCGGCTCCGGTCCTCGAGCGCCCCGTGCGCGGCCGGGGTGTCCGTCCAGGTGTCGAGGCCGTCGTCCAGCAGCGCGGCGATCCGTCGCGCCGCCTCCGGGGAGGCGCGCGCCACCGCGAGCGCGACGATCCGCGGCCGGACGACCGCCCACACCTCGAGGCAGTCCATGACGCCTGCCGCGGTGACCGGGGCGACCCGGTAGCCGCGGCGGGGCATCGTCACGACGAGCCGCTCCCGGTGGAGCTGGGTCAGGGCCTCCCGGACCGGCGTCAGCCCGAGGCCGAGGTCGGCGGCGAGCTCGCGGGCCGTGACGGCCGTGCCGGGGGCCAGCTCGCACCGGGTGATCCGCTGCCGCAGCAGCGCGTACGCCTCGTCCGCCTGGGAGAGCGTCGTGCTGCGACGGTTCGGCACGTGTCGGGCTCCCTGGTCGGTGGTCCGTTGCCGGTTGTTGATCAAGGTTAGCGAGCCGGGGTGTCGGTGACGGCTCCGGACGGCAACTCAGGCGCAGAATGTGACTGTAGTTTCACGATCTGTTACTGAGCTGTGCAAGCTGCGCATCGGCGTGCGGGTTGAGCGGCACGACGGTGTGCGGGCGCCGGGATCCTTCCCGGCGATGTGCGGCCTGTCGCGCCGGCTGCACGACCGTGTGCGGGTGATCCTGCGCCGAGGTGTGCCGCGAGCGGGGGTGCGACCGCGCTCGCCCCGGCCTGTGCAACCGATTCCGCACTGTGGCGTGTGCCTTAATTGGCACATCCAGGTGCAGTCTTCTAGGGTGCCGGGCATGTCGACCTCCCTCTCCGAGACGGCGGGGGCCGTCCTCGTGCGCCGCCGCGACGCGCTCGCGAACCGGATCGCCCTCCTCGACGCGGGGCTCGCGGCCTTGACTCGGGACCCCGACGCCAGCCTGGAGAGCGTCGCCCGGGAGGCGGGCCTGTCCCGCCGTACCGTCTACGGTCACTTCTCCTCGCGCGAGGAGCTCGTCGCGGCGATCGCGACCCGCGCCGGCGACCGGCTCGTCGCCGCCCTCGACGCCGTGGACACCTCCGCCGACGACCCGGCGACCGCACTGGCCCGCTTCGAGCTCGCCGTGTGGCGGGCTGCCGAGCCGTTCCGCTTCCTCGGTGCACTGGCCGCCCGGCCCGAGCACCGCGACCGGGCGCTCGAGCGCCTCGACCCGCTGCGGCGGCGCCGGGCCGGGCTCGTCCGGGCCGGGCAGGACGAGGGGGTCTTCCGGGTCGACGCCGACGCCGACGTGCTCGCCCGCGTCGCCGGGCAGGTCGTGCTCGCCGTCCTCGACGAGGTGCTCGACGGCGCGGTGGACGCCGCGGCCGCCGGCCGGCTCGTCGCGACGAGCGCGCTCGCCGTCGTCGGCGTCGCGCCGGCCAAGGCGGCCCGCTGCGCCGACGCCGCCGCGGACGCCGCCTGAGGGTCGCGGGTCAGAGCGCGCGCATCCGGTTGTTGCGCGGGTTGTGCTCGACCTCGGCGAGGCCGAGCTGCTCCATGAGCGGCGGCAGGTACATCGCGAACCGGCCGCGCAGGCCCTTCTTGAGCCCGTACCAGCCGCCGACCGGGTTGTCGGCCGCCCGTCCCCTGGCCTCGACGGTCCCGGGCCGGGCGTCCTTCTGCTCGTCGGCGCTGCCCAGCTCCATCCAGTCCCCGTGGGCCTTGAGCATCGCGGCGAGGTCGTCGACGCAGCGCCGGTCGTAGTGCAGCACCGTCTTGCCCACCCGGACGACGACGACGTCGGTGCCGCCGACGGTGTCGAACCAGGCCTCGTACTCGGACGTCAGCGGCGGGGTCCGCAGGGTCCAGGGGTTCTCCGGCGTGCCGGCCTCGGCGGTCATCGACGTCCTCTCGTCCGGTCGGGCCGCCACCGGCCCGGACGGACAGCCTGGCAGCACGGACCTGACATCCTGTGTCATGTCCCTGGCCTGTTGATCTCCCTCGCGGCCGGTCACGCCGTAGGGTCGTGGGGTGCGCGCGGCCCGGCTGCTGACGATGATGCTCACGCTGCAGCGGCGCGGCCGGATGACCGCCCAGGAACTCGCCGACCTGCTCGAGGTGTCGCCGCGGACCGTGCTGCGCGACGTCGAGGCCCTCAGCGAGGCCGGCCTGCCCGTCGTCACGACGCAGGGCTACGGCGGGGGCATCGCCCTGCTGGACGGCGTCCGCGGGCTCCCCGCCCAGCTCTCCCACGACGCCGCGGAGGCGCTGTGGCTCGTCGGGTTCCCCGCTCTCGCCGGGGCGCTGGGGATGCGCGCGGGCGCGCAGGCGGCCCGGACCGCCGTCGAGGCCGCGCTGCCCGACGCCGTGCTGCGGACCGCCACGGCGCTGGAGGACTGGCTGCACGTCGACCTCGCCGTGACGGACGACGACCGCGGCGCGGCGCTCGCCGTCGTCGCCCGGGCCGCCCGGGAGGGCCTGGAGATCTCGGTGCCCGCCGCCGCGGGCGGGCGGGAGGTGCTCGCGCCGCTCGCCCTCGTCCACGCGGACACCGGATGGTGGCTGCTGCACACCGTGCGGGCCGGCAGCGTCGTCCGGGCCGCGGCGGTCGCCGGGCTCGGTGACGTCCGGCTGCTCGGCACGACGTTCACCCGGCCGGAGGGCTTCGACCCGGCCGTGGCCTGGGCCGCCCTGGGCCGCGACCGGGCGACCGTGCGACCCTGACCCGTATGGGACGTCGGCTCGAGGTCGTCGGGGCGTGCGCGCTCGACTGCCCGGATGCGTGCTCGTGGGTCGTCACCGTCGAGGAGGACGACTCCGGCGACCGCCGCGCGGTGTCGCTACGGGGCAACCCGGAGCACCCGTTCACCCGCGGCGGTCTGTGCGCCAAGGTCAACCCCTACCTGGAGTACGCCGCCTCGTCGCGGCGGCTGCTGCACCCGCTGCGCCGGGTCGGGCCCAAGGGCAGCAACACGTTCGAGCGGATCTCCTGGGACGACGCGCTCGACCTCATGGCCACGAGGATCCGGGACGCCGTCGAGCAGCACGGCGGCGAGTCGGTCTGGCCGTACTCGGCGACCGGCACGATCAGCGTCCTGCAGGGCTGCTCCGGCTCGGGCGCCCGGCTGTTCAACACCCTCGGTGCGAGCCGGCACGTCGGCAACATCTGCTCGCCCGCCGGTCACGCCGGGATGGGCTTCACCGTCGGCGCGGCCGCGAGCATGGACCCGGCCGACCTGCGGCACTCCGGCACGATCGTGCTGTGGGGCACGAACACCCTCACGTCGAACCTGCACCTGTGGCCCTTCGTCACGCAGGGCCGCGACGCGGGTGCCCCGCTCGTCGTCGTCGACCCGGTCCGCACCCGGACGGCGGCCCGGGCCGACCTGCACCTCGCCCCGCGGCCCGGGACGGACGGCGCCCTCGCGCTCGGCGTCATGGCCGGCCTCGTCGCGCGCGGCGCGGCCGACGAGGAGTACCTGGCGGCGCACGCGCTCGGCTGGGACGAGTTCCGGGACACGGTGCTCGCCCGGTGGAGCCCGCAGCGCGCCGCCGAGGTCTGCGGCCTCGGCGTCGACGAGGTCGACGCGTTCGCCGACCTCGTCGCGGCCCGCCGGCCGCTCGGCATCCGCACCCTCATGGGCGTCCAGCGGCACGGCGGCGCCGCGAGCGCCGTCCGGCTCATGTCCTGCCTGCCCGCGCTCACCGGGGACTACGCCCGGCTCGGCGGCGGGATGGTCTACTCCACGAGCGGC
>JACRAB010000192.1 GCA_016213575.1 Actinomycetota bacterium | reverse complement strand
CGGGACGAGGAGCGTCACGAGCCCGGCGAGCGCGGCGACGGCGGCGAGGCCGGTCGCCCCGGGCAGCTGCCCGCGGGTCAGGAGGTGCGCGGCGACGACCGCCGGGGTGACGAGGGCGGCGACCACGACGGCGCGCGCGACCCGGTGAGGGTCGCGCGGATCGGTCGTGGACGCCGGCACGCGCTCACCATACGTCCGCCACATGTGTGCTCGATCGGCACGCAGGGCCCGTCACCTGACCGTGTCCGCCCCCCGGAACGGGTCTGCGGGCCGGATCGGACCGCGGCCAGGGACCAAGGTCACCCGGGTCAGAAGATCGTGCCCGAGTACGGCGGCTCCGCCGTCCGCAGCAGCGCGGCCAGCCCCGTGAGGGCGCCGTCCGTGTGCTCGACGGCGAGCCCGGCCCAGCCGGCGGCGCGCAGGTCGCCGCCGCCGAGCCAGACGGCCGAGAGCACGGCGACCGGCAGCGTCACGCCGGCGGTGGCGCCCGGCGTCCGGGTGCAGACGCCGCGCCCGTCGTCCCCGACCTCGAGCGTGTACGTGCCCGCCGCCCAGCCGCCGGCCGGGTCGACGACCTCGAGCACCGCCGTGCCCGGGCGCTCGTAGCGGCGGGCCGACAGCGCCGCCGCCCGGTCCAGCAGGCGGTGCCACTGGAAGTCGAGCAGCGGCCCGAGCCGGACGGCGCGGACGTCGGTGAGCAGGCCGGCCAGCGGCTCGTCGACCGGGCGCTCCCCGGCCTTCACCGTCTTCACGAGGTCGAGCTCGGTGAGGTAGCGCCACAGGGCCACGTAGGCCTGCGGTGTCGCGGCCCGCAGCTCGTCGACGTGCACGACGGTCTCGATCGACCGCTCCTGCCAGTCCTCCTTGACCCGGTAGCCGAGGAACCCGGTCGGGGTGCCGTCGTCCGCGGTGTGGACGACGTGGTGCCGCAGCGGCGGGGTGTCGCCGGGCATCGTCGCGAGGCCGAAGTAGGAGTCCCACCAGTGCGGGAAGTGGTCGATCTCGCCGGGACGGCGGGCGGCGGCGAAGACGGCCTCGGCGACCTCGCGGGCCCGCGCGCCGGGGACGACGTCGACCCGGCCGGTCCGCGGCGCGCCCGGGTGCAGGTGCGCCCGCCGGGCGTCGACCTCGACGGACGCGGTCAGGGTCGCGACGCCGTAGCCGTACCGGCCGTAGATGAGGCCCTCGGAGGCGAAGAGGATCGCGACCGGCACGCCGCGGTCGGCCGCCGCGGCGAGGTCGTCGTGCATGAGCCGGGTGAGGACGCCGCGGCGCCGGTGCGTCGGGCGCACGGTGACCGTGCTCACGGCGTCCGCGACGACGCTGCCGCCGGGGACGGTGAGGGTCGTGTCCCAGGACCGGAACGTGCCGACGCACAGGTCGCCGTCGAAGGCCCCCGTGAGGCGCTGGTCGACGTAGAACGGGCGCCGGGCGTCGACCCGCTCCGCGGTCACGGGATGGTCGTCGTGGAAGACGAACGCCACGTTCTCGAGGTAGCTCGTGAGGGCGGGGGAGGCGGGGTCCACGGTGCGGAAGTCCAGGCTCACCCCGCAGACGCTATCCAGGCGGGTCGCCGTCGCCCACCGAGTTCCGCGGGCCGCTCTCGAGCACGAGGTCGGCCCGGGCCCGGGTGCCCTCGCGGGCGAAGTGCGCCCGTTCCTGGGCGGCCCAGCGCTCCCAGTGCGGGGCGTACGTCGCGCCGTCGCGCGCCAGTGCCCGCTCGCGGCGCCAGGCCGGCGGCCCGTCGAGCCACACGAGGAGCGACAGGTAGGGCGCGCAGGCCCGGGCGCCGCAGCCGGCGCCCTCGACGACGAGCAGCGGTGCCGCGGGGACGGCGACCGCCGCGCCGTCGGTGCCGGCGGCCCAGTCCCAGCGCCGGTAGCCCGCCGGGCGACCGCTCGCGAGCGGTGCGAGGACGCCGTCGACGAGCCGCGGGACGACGGCGTCCAGCCCGTCCCAGCCGGGGTAGAGGTCGTCGAGGTGCACGACGGGCACGCCGCGGGCGTCCGGTCCGCCGCCGTCCGCGCCGAGGCTGCGCGCGAGCAGGTCCGCGAACGTCGTCTTGCCGGAGCCGCTCGGCCCGTCGACGCCGACGACGACCGGCCCGGGCGCCGGCGGCAGCGCCGCGACGAGGGCGCGGACGGCGGCCACGGTCGCCACGGTCGCGCCGTCGGTGCCGACCTCGCCGGCCCCCGGGATCCGCGTCGCGTCGTCCACGGGCCGCAGCCTAGGCTGAAGTCCATGCCCGTCGCCGTCCGCGTCATCCCGTGCCTCGACGTCGACGCCGGGCGCGTCGTCAAGGGCGTGAACTTCGCCGACCTGCGCGACGCGGGCGACCCCGTCGAGCTCGCCCGCCGCTACGACGCCGAGGGCGCCGACGAGCTGACCTTCCTCGACGTCACCGCCTCCGCCGACAGCCGGGCGACGACCTACGAGGTCGTCAGCCGGACGGCCGAGGAGGTCTTCATCCCGCTCACCGTCGGCGGCGGGGTCCGCACCGTCGACGACGTCGACCGGCTGCTGCGCGCGGGCGCCGACAAGGTGGGCGTCAACACCGCGGCCATCGCCCGGCCGGAGCTCGTCGCGGAGGTCGCCGACCGGTTCGGCGCCCAGGTGCTCGTGCTCTCCGTCGACGCCCGGCGGTGCCCGCCGGGGACGACGACGCCGTCCGGCTACGAGGTGACGACGCACGGCGGCCGCCGCGGCACCGGGATCGACGCCGTCGAGTGGGCGCACCGGGCCGCCGAGCTCGGGGCGGGCGAGATCCTGCTCAACTCGATGGACGCCGACGGCACGAAGGCCGGCTTCGACCTCGAGATGCTCCGCGAGGTCCGGGCCCGGGTGACGGTGCCGCTCATCGCGAGCGGCGGCGCCGGCGACGTCGAGCACTTCGCGCCGGCCGTCGCGGCCGGCGCGGACGCCGTCCTCGCGGCGAGCGTCTTCCACTTCGGGCAGCTGACGATCGGCGAGGTCAAGGCCGCGATGGCCGCCGCGGGCGTCGTCGTCCGGTAGCCCGCGGGCCGCACCGGCCGACCGCACCGGCCGACCGCGCTGGTCAGATCCCGAGCGGGGTGCCCTCGAAGGTCCGGACGGCGTCCGGGTCGCCGTCGACGGTCACCCGGGCGTGCGTCGTGCGGCCGAAGGCGTAGAGGACGAGCTCGGCCGGCTCGCCGGTGAGCGTCACCGACGGCTCCTTGCTCACGGCGACGTGCCGGCGGCCGTCCGGGGTCGCGAGGACGACGCCGACCCGGCTCTTGCGGAAGAACATCCGCGCCCGGACCGTGACGACCTTCCAGAGTGCGCCCTGCAGGCCGGCGTCCAGGTCGCGCGGGGCCCACCCCGGCCGGGCCCGGCGGACGTCCTCGCAGTGCACGAAGTGCTCGGTGAGGTTCGCCGCGGAGTCCGCACCGGGCAGCGAGAACGCCGACAGCAGCGGCGGCCCGGTCTCGACGAGCCGGACGAGCTCGGCGTAGTCCTTCGCCGCGTAGCCGCGCCGGACCCGCTCGGTCCAGCCGCTGAACGGCCCGAGCACGAGGCCGGGGCCGCTGTCGGCGCGCCGCTCCCGGGCGACGAGGTGCGCCGCCAGGTCGCGTGCCGTCCAGCCCTCGCAGAGGGTGGGGGCGTCGGGCCCGGCGCTCCGGAGGGCCTCGACGAGCGCGGCACGTTCGCGGCTGGCGTAGGAAGGCACGGGTCGGATCCTCGCACGTGGCCGCCGGGATGCGAACGGGCCGTGAGATGGTTGAAGTCATCCCATGACCTCGCGCGGCGGCCCCCTGCCCGCGCCCACGAAGGAGTGCCGTGCCCGCCGACGACCTGTCCGGTGACCCGAGCGGGACCCCGGACCGTCGCGACGTCGTCCGCCGGGGCCTGCGCGTCGTCGGCCGCGGCATCCGCGACGAACCGGTGATCTTCGGCATCGCCGTCCTCGGCAGCGCCGTCTACGGCGCCGGGACGGCGGGCAGCGGCTACGTGCTCGGCCGGGTCACCGACTCGGTCATCGCCCCCGCGTTCGCCGCCGGCCGGGTCACCGGCGCCCAGGTCTGGGACGCCGCGGGCCCGATCGCGCTCGTCGCGCTGCTCACCGCCGTCGGGGTCGTCACCCGGCGCGCGGCCGGCGGCATCACGATGTACCGGCTCCAGGCCCGCTACCGGCGCGCGGTGACCCGGCAGTACCTGCGGCTGCCGCTGTCCTGGCACCACCGGCACCCCGCCGGGCAGCTGCTGTCGAACGCGAACGCCGACGTCGAGGCCACGTGGGGCGTCTTCGCGCCGCTGCCGATGTCGCTCGGCGTCGCCGTCATGCTCGCCGTCGCCGGCGTCGCGATGGTCGCGGCCGACCCGGTGCTCGCCGGCGTCGGGCTGCTCGTCATCCCGGCGCTCATGGCGGCGAACATCGTCTACCAGCGCCGGATGAGCCCGCTCGTCATGCGGGCCCAGGCGCTGCGCGCCGACGTCTCGTCGGTCGCGCACGAGAGCTTCGAGGGCGCGCTCGTCGTCAAGACGCTCGGCCGCGAGGACGCCGAGACCCGCCGCTTCGCCGCGACGGCCGACGCCCTGCGCGACGCGAACGTCGCGGTGGGCCGCACCCGTGGCACGTTCGACCCGGTCATCGAGGGCCTGCCGACGCTCGGCGTGCTCGCGGTCCTCGCGGTCGGCACGTGGCGGGTCCGCTCCGGCGCCATCGTCACCGGGGACGTCGTCCAGGTCGCCTACCTGCTCTCGCTCGTCTCCTTCCCGGTCCGGGCGCTCGGCTGGGTGCTCGGCGAGCTGCCCCGCACCGTCGTCGGCTGGGAGCGGGTCAGCTCGGTGCTCGACGCGGGCGACGGGATGGCCTACGGCGACGCCGAGCCGCGGCCGGCGGCGTCCGGGCCGGCGGCCTTGGCGGTCGCGGGCGCCGGCTACGCGCACGTCGGGCCGGACGGCGACGACGTGCCCGTGCTCTTCGACGTCACCCTCGACGTCGTCGCCGGGCGCACCGTCGCCGTCGTCGGGCCGACCGGCTCCGGCAAGTCGACCCTCGCCGGGCTGCTCGTCCGGCTCGTCGACCCGCGCTCCGGGCAGGTGCTGCTCGACGGCGTCGACGTCCGGACGCTGCGCCGCGGCGGCGTCGCCGAGGCCGCCGCGCTCGTCCCGCAGAGCACCTTCGTCTTCGACGACACGGTCCGCGGCAACGTCGACCTCACCGGGACCCTCACCGACGACGACGTGTGGGCCG
>JACRAB010000001.1 GCA_016213575.1 Actinomycetota bacterium | reverse complement strand
TCCGGGGGCCTGCGGCAGCGGCTCGCACTCGCGGTCGCCGTCGTCGGCCGGCCCGAGGGGGTCTTCCTCGACGAGCCCACCGCGGGCCTCGACCCGCAGGCCCGGCTCGCCGTCTGGGACGTCGTCCGGCAGCTGCGCGGCGACGGCGTGGCCGTCGTCCTCACGACGCATCTCATGGACGAGGCCGAGCGGCTCGCCGACCGGGTCGTCGTCGTCGACCACGGCCGGGTCGTCGCGGACGGCTCCCCCGACGCGCTGCTCTCCGGGCACGGGGAGACCCTGAGGTTCGGCGGACCGGCCGGTCTCGAGCTCGCCGCGCTGTCCGCGGCGCTCACCCCCGGCATCACGGTGCTGGAGGTCTCCCCCGGCCACTACCTCGTGAGCGGCGGTCCGCAGACCCCGCTCGGCCCGCAGGCCGTCGCCACCGTGACGGCCTGGTGCGCGGGGCTCGGCGTCATGCCCGACGGGCTGAGCCTGGGCCGCCCGACCCTCGAGGACCTCTTCCTCGACCTCACCGGCAGGGACCTGCGATGACCGCCACGACCCCCGCCGACGCGCCGGCCGCCGCACCGGCGTCGCCGCTGCGCCGGGTGCTCGCGCAGGCCCGGTTCGACGCCACGGTCATGCTCCGCAACGGCGAGCAGCTGCTCCTCACCCTCGTGCTGCCGGCGCTCGCCCTCGTGGCCCTCGCCCTGACCCGGGCGCCGGACCTCGGACCCGGCCGCCGGGTCGACGTCGCCACCGCCGGGGTCCTGGCGCTCGCCGTCATGTCGACGGCCTTCACCGGACAGGCGATCGGCACCGGCTTCGACCGCCGCTACGGCGTGCTGCGACTGCTCGGGACGACCCCGCTGGGCCGCGGCGGGCTGCTCGCGGGCCGGGTGCTCGCGGTGGCCGTCGTCGAGGTCGTCCAGGTGGCGCTGCTCGGCGGGCTCGCCCTCGCGCTGGGCTGGCGGCCCGCCGCCTCGGGTCTCCCGGCGGCCCTGATCACCGTCGCGCTCGGCACCGTCGCCTTCACAGCGCTCGGGCTCCTGCTCGCGGGCACGCTCCGCGCGGAGGGGGTGCTCGCGGCCGCGAACCTCGTGTGGGTGCTGCTCCTCGCCGGCGGCGGGGTCGTCCTCCCGCCCGACCGGCTCGGCGCCTGGGGGCCGGTGGCGGGGCTGCTGCCCTCCGGAGCGCTCGGCGACGGCCTGCGCTCCGCACTCGTCGACGGCGCCTTCGACGCCGGGGCCACCGCCGTCCTCGTCGTGTGGGGCGCAGCCGCCGCGCTGCTCGCCGCGCGCTTCTTCCGCTGGGACTGAGCCGTGGTCGTGACGTCCGGGCCCGGTCTCAGTCGGGATCCGGGACGCCGTAGCCGAGACCACGACGGTGCGGGGGCGCCGGTGCCGCATGCTCGACAGGGCAGCGCGCATCGGGGCAGGCGAGCTCGTCGCACATGCGGCACATGTACTCGCTCGTGAGCAGGTCGTCCGTGATCGCCTCGAGCATCCGGCCCATCGTCCGGGCAAGCGCCCGGACAGCGTCGTCGTCGAGCACCGCGACCGCACGGGCCAGCACGTCGCGGCGCCGTGCGAGCACCTCGAGCGCCACGGCTTCGCCGCGGTCGGTGAGCGCGAGCAGCTTGGTGCGCCCGTCGAGGGCCGGGATGCGCTCGACGAGACCGTCCTGCCCGAGCCGGTCGGCGAGCTGGACGGCGCCGGGATGAGTGATCCGCAGCCTGGCCGCGAGGAAGCCGATCGGACGGTCGGGGTACCAGAGCAGCGTCACCAGGGCTGCGGGCGCGTTGGCGCCGTGCTGCACCGCTTCACGGGTGCTGAGCGCGAGCCGGTCGCAGACGGTGAGCGCGAACGTCCCGAGCAGGTTGGTGGCGAAGGCCCGGTCCGCCGGTGCGCCGTCCCGGGGAGGTCGCGGAGCCGCCGCCGGGACCGCGATCCGGCTCGGGTCGTCCGCACGCGTCACGGCGTGGTGCCGAGCGTGCCGACGAGCAGGTCCACCAGCGCCCGTCCGCACCGGCCGTCGAGGTCCTTCTCGGGGCTGTAGCAGCCCACAGAGGCTCCGACGAGGCGCGAGTCACCACCCAGGCCACCGAGCAGGGCCGTCAGGGCGGCGAGGTCGAGGCCGCCGGGCATCAGGTAGTCGGTCGCCGGGAAGACGTCGGCGGCGAGCACGTCGACGTCGAGGTGCAGCCAGAACCCGTCGTTCGCGACGCAGTCCAGCGTGCGGGCGGCGGCGCCTCGCGGGTCCTGCGCGATCCTCGTCGGCGGCTCCGCGACGACTCCCAGCCGGGTCGCGAGCGCGGCCACGTCCGTGGCCTCGTCCTGGTCCCGGGCGCCCAGCACGCGCAGCCGACCGGCACGCAGCGGCGGGGTCGGTCCGCTCGCCGCGAGCAGCCCGGGCTCCCCCACGCCGAGCAGCACGCCGACCGGCGTGTCGGCGGCCTCCCCCGTCGGCGAGGTGACGTGGTCGTACAGGTCGAGATGGCCGTCGACGTGGGCGAGCCCGATCCCGCCGAACACGTCGGCCGCGCCGCTGAAGGCCCCCATCAGCGGGGCGCAGCAGCCGCCGACCAGCAGCGGCCGCGCCCCCGCGGCGACCAGCTCGGCGGTCGCCCGCCTCACCTCGGTCACCATCGGCGCCACGGTGTCGCCGCCGACCAGGCCGCTCGCGGTGTCACGAGCAGGCCCGGTGATCCGGACGTCGAGGTCGCCGGCGTCGGTCGCCGCGAGAGCAGCGACGAGGCCGAAGGACCGCAGTGCCTGCGGGGCGAGCTCTGTGCCGAGGCCCGGCGCGCCGGCCGGTGCGCCGATCGAGTCCACGGGCACGCCCAGCACGGTCCAGGGAGCCGCTCCGGTCAACATATAAGGAACTTATACTCTAGCGTGCCTGTCGGCAAGGGTCGGCTGACGCAACCGGCCCACGAGCACAGGACGACTCGACATGCGGATCCTCATCGTCGGCGCCGGCGGCGTCGGCTCGTCGGTGGCCCTCATCGCTGCCAGGCGCGACTTCTTCGAGCAGGTCGTCGTCGGCGACTACGACCTGGCCCGGGCCACCTCGGTCGTCGAACGGCTCGGCGACCCGCGCTTCCGCGCCGTGCAGGTCGACGCGACGTCGGCCGACACCGTCGCCGCGCTGGTTCGCGAGCACGCGATCACCCACGTCGTCAACGCCGTCGACCCGCGCTTCGTCATGTCGATCTTCGACGGCGCGTTCGCCGCGGGCGCGGACTATCTCGACACCGCGATGTCGCTCTCCCGACCGCACCCGGAGAAGCCGCACGAGCTGCCCGGGGTCAAGCTCGGTGACGAGCAGTTCGCCAAGGCCGCGCAGTGGGAGGCCGCCGGCCGGCTCGCGCTGGTGGGGATCGGGGTCGAACCGGGTCTCGCCGACGTCTTCGCGCGCTACGCCGCCGACCACCTGTTCGCGCAGATCGACGAGCTGGGCGTGCGCGATGCCGGGAACCTCGTGATCCACGGCCACGAGTTCGCGCCGTCGTTCTCGATCTGGACCACCATCGAGGAGTGCCTCAACCCGCCGGTGATCTGGGAGAAGGATCGCGGGTGGTACACCACCGCACCGTTCTCCGACCCCGAGGTCTTCGAGTTCCCCGGCGGCATCGGTCCGGTCGAGTGCGTGAACGTCGAGCACGAGGAGGTCCTGCTGATGCCGCGCTGGGTCGACGCCCGGCGCGTGACCTTCAAGTTCGGCCTGGGCGACGAGTTCATCGACGTCCTGAAGACGCTGCACAAGCTCGGCCTCGACCGGACCGATCCGGTGACGGTGCGCGGCGTACAGGTCTCGCCTCGAGACGTCGTCGCGGCCTGCCTGCCCGATCCGCTCACGCTCGGCGACGCGATGACCGGCTCGACGTGCGCCGGCCTGCTCGTGACCGGCACCGGCAAGGACGGCGCTGCGCGCGAGGTCTACCTCCACCATGTCGCCGACAACGAGTGGACGATGAAGGAGTACGGCGCCCAGGCGGTCGTCTGGCAGACCGCGATGAACCCGGTCGTGGCGCTCGAGCTGCTCGCGACCGGTCGATGGAAGGGTGCGGGCGTGCTGGGCCCGGAGGCGTTCGACGCGGTGCCTTTCCTCGACCTCCTGCGCGACGGTCACGGGCAGGCCTGGGGCATGCAGGAACGCGACCCGCGCACCCACGAGGTCCTCCGCCCCGCGGAGTGACCGACCACGAGAAATCTGCGGGACGGTGCATCCGGGGGCGTAGGTCCGGCCGAAGTGGGGTCTGAAGGCTCTACCCACCCACGACAGGAGCACCCCAATGCGCCCCCTGCGCGTCCTCGCCGCCACCGGTGCGGTGGCCCTCGGGCTCGGCCTCGCGGCCGCTGCCCCCTCGAGCGCGGCCGGCACGTCCGACGTCTCGGTCCTGCACGGTGTCCCCGGCCTCACGGTCGACGTCTACGCCAACGGTGACCCGCTCCTCACCGACTTCAAGCCCGGCACCCTGACCGACCCGGTCAAGCTGCCCGAGGGCACCTACGACCTCGCGGTCTTCCCCGCGGGCGAGGGCCCCGACGGCACGCCGGCCATCAAGGCCGACGACGTCGCCGTGCCGAGCGGTGCGAACATCACGATCGTCGCCCACCTGACGGCCGACGGGACGCCGGTCCTCACGCCGTTCGTCAACGACACGAGCCGGATCAAGCCGGGCGAGACGCGCCTCACGGTGCGCCACACGGCGGCGGCCCCGGCCGTCGACGTCCGCGCCGGTGGCACGCCGGTCTTCGAGGGCCTCGAGAACCCGAAGGAGGCCAAGGCCGACATCCCCGCCGCGAAGGTGAGCGCGGACGTCGTCCTCGCCGGCACCGACACCGTCGCGATCGGCCCGGCCGACCTCGACCTCAAGGAGGGCACGAACACGATCGTCTACGCGTGGGGCTCGGCCGAGGACAAGAACCTCGCGCTCGCCGTGCAGACGATCAGCGGCCTGCACTCGGCACCGGGCGGCGTCCCGTCCGGCACCGGCGGCCTGCTCGAGGACGGTCTCCCGATGCCCCTCGTCGCGGTGACCGTCGTCGCGCTCGCGGGCGCGGCGTTCGCCGGGCGGCGTGCCGTCCTCGCGACCCGTCGCGGCTGACCTTCCGCTCCACCCCCGCCCCGTCGTCCCCTGCCTGCCGCCGGGGACGACGGGGCGGGCCCCTGCCCGACCGGCGTCCCGCCCCGTCCCGTCGGACATCCCGTCCGACCTCCCGTCCGACCCTCGCGAGGAGCCGTCGTCATGCGTCGCTGGTGGATCCTCGTCGCCGCGTGCCTCGTCGTCGCCGTGGCGGCACCGCTCGGCTGGTGGCTCACCCGACCGTCCGCCTCCGAGGGCGTCTCCGTGACGTCCGTGGGCGCCGTCCCCTCGCCGTCCGCCCCGTCCTCGGCGGGCCCCTCGTCCCCCTCCGCCTCGCCGGAGCCGTCGACCGCCACCTCGACGGCCCGGCCCGCCGTCCCGAAGGTCACGGCCCGCCCGGCGACCCCCGAGGACGACGCCCCCGAGGCGGCCACGAACCCGGTGTCCCTGTCGATCCCCGCCATCGACGTCCGTGCCGCCGTCGACCCGGTCGGCGTCGAGAAGGACGGCTCGATGGTCATCCCGCGCTCGGTGGACCGGGTCGGCTGGTACCGCTACGGGCCGCCGCCCGGCGCCGCGGCGGGTGCCGCGGTCGTCGCCGGCCACGTCGACTCCAAGGCCCAGGGCCCCGGGGCGATGTTCCGGCTGCGCGAGGTCCGGGTCGGCGACCGGGTCGACGTCCGCCTCGCGGACGGTCGGACGGTCCGCTACGAGGTCGTCGGCAAGGAGACCCTCGTCAAGAAGCGGCTCCCGACGGAGCGGCTGTTCGCCCGGGACGGCGCACCGCGCCTGGTCCTCATCACGTGCGGCGGCCCCTTCGTCCCGGAGCTGTCCAGCTACCGCGACAACCTCGTCGTCGTCGCCGAGCCCGTCGGCGGCGCGGCATGAGCCACCGTGGCCCCGGCGACACACTGACGCGCTCCCCGGCCGGTTCCGGCCCGGCCGTCGAGGTGTGGCTGCGCGGTCCCTCCCCTACCGTGATCGAGGTGACGACTCACGTTCCCCTGCACCGGCCCGGGCGGGCTAGCGTGGTCCTCGACACACGTCCCCCAACCCGCGAGGTCCCGGCGCTCATGAGCGACGACGCAGGTCCGTCCGACGAGGAGGTCGGCAAGCTCTTCGCCCACGGCGAGGAGCGTGCCCTGGCCCTCGCGTACGAGCGCTGGGCGGGACTCGTCCACGGGCTCGCCTGCCGGGCGCTCGGGAACGGCCCCGACGCCGAGGACGTCACCCAGCAGGTCTTCGTCTCGGCCTGGACGGGACGGGCGGGCTACCGCCCGGACAGCGGCCCGCTGCCCGCCTGGCTCGTCGGGATCACCCGGCACCGGATCGCCGACGCGCACGCCCGCCGGGCGCGCGAGGCCCGGGTCCGGGGCGCCGCCGAAGCCCTCCACGACGTGACCCCGACGGCGACCGTCGACCGCACCGCCGAGGACCGGGTCGTCCTCATGGGCGAGCTGTCGAAGCTCGGGCAGCCGCAACGAGGCATCATCGAGCTGGCGTTCTTCCACGACATGACGCACGACCAGATCGCCGCCCGGACGGGACTTCCGCTCGGGACGGTCAAGAGCCACATCCGCCGCACCCTGGTGCGGCTGCGCGACCGGCTGGAGGTGGACGGTGCAGCACTGTGACGACGACGCCCTCGCCCTCGTGGCGCTCGGCGAGTCCCCGTCCCCGGCCGACGCCGCGCACCTGAGCGGCTGCGCGCACTGCCGCGCCGAGGTCGAGTCCTTCGGCCGCACCGTGGCCGCCGGTCGTGGCGACCGCTCCCCCGCGGCCGTCGTGCCGCCGCCCGCGCACGTGTGGGACGGCATCGCCGCCGCGACCGGGGTCGGCGTCCGGCCGCGCAACGGTGACTCGTTGCCGCCCGCCGCGCCGTCCCCGCTGCCGCCTGCTCCCGTGAGCGTCCCGGCGTCCGCCGACGCCGTCGCACCGGTCCTGCCGATGCGGCCCCGGGCGGCCCGCAGCCGACGCTGGCCGATGCTCGCGGTGGCGGCGTCCGCCCTCGTCGTCGGCGGGGTCGCCGGCTCGGTGGGGACCCAGCTCCTCGACCGCGGCGACCCGCAGCCGACGCCGATCATCGTGGCGCAGGCGGCGCTCGACCCGCTGCCCGTCGACCCCTCGGCGAGCGGCCGGGCCGTCGTCGTCGAGGCGGCCGGCGGCCGCACCCTCGAGGTCGACGTGTCGAAGCTGGCGAGCACCGACGGCTTCTACGAGGTGTGGCTCATCGACGCCTCGGTGAAGAAGATGGTGCCGATCGGCGTCCTCACCGGCAGCACGGGCCGCTTCACGATCCCGGACGGCCTCGACCTCGGGCAGTACCCCGTCGTCGACATCTCCGCGGAGCCGCTCGACGGCGACCCCGTGCACTCGGGCAAGAGCCTGCTGCGCGGCACCATCCCGGGCTGACGCGGTGCGGGACCTAGGTCGGGACCTCCGGCGCGCGGGCGCCGGAACCCGCCGCCTAGGGTGGTGGACGTGAGCACGACCTCCGACGCGACACCCTCGGTCACGGTCCCGGACGGCGCCGCCGGCGTCACCCCCCGTCGCACCTGGGTGGACCGCGCGATGCGCCCGGCCCTCCTCGCCAACCTCGTCATGCAGGTGGGCATCGTGCTCACCGGCGGGCTCGTCCGGCTGACCGGCTCCGGGCTCGGCTGCCCGACGTGGCCGCAGTGCGTGCCGGGCTCCTACACGCCGGTCGTCGAGCAGCCCCAGGGCGTCCACAAGTACATCGAGTTCGGCAACCGGACACTGACCGGCGTCATCGGCATCGCGGCGCTCGCGGCGTTCGTCGTCGTCCTCGCCGACGTCCGGCGGCGCCGCGCGGCGGGCGGTGCCCGCGAGGGCGGGCTGCTCCTGCTCGCCGCGGTGCCGTTCCGCGGGGTCGTCGCGCAGGCGGTGCTCGGCGGCGTCACGGTCCTCGCCGGGCTGTCCCCGCAGACCGTCGCGGCGCACTACTTGCTCTCGGCGGTGCTCATCGCCGCGTCCACGGTGCTGCTCCTCGTCGTCCTGCACCCGACCGAGCGCGTCGAGCGCCGCGAGGTGCACTGGATCGCCTGGGCCGTCGCGGTGGTCTGCGGCGTCGTCCTCGTCCTCGGCACCGTCGTCACCGGCTCCGGCCCGCACTCGGGCGACGCCGAGACACCGAACCGCTTCGGCTTCGACCCCCGCACGGTGAGCTGGCTCCACGCGGACGCCGTCTGGCTCTTCGTCGGCCTCGTCGTCGCCCTCATGCTCGCGATGCGCCTCGTCGGCGCCACCCCGGCCGCGCACCGTCGCGCCGCCTGGCTGCTCGGCGTGACGCTGCTCCAGGGCGTCATCGGCTACGTGCAGTACTTCACCGGGCTGCCTGTCACGCTCGTGTCGCTCCACATGCTCGGGTCGGCGCTGCTCGTCGTCGCGGTGACCGCGTCGGTCGCCGCGGTGACGGGGCTCAGCCGGCCGGCTGCGGTGCGGGC
This sequence comes from Actinomycetota bacterium, assembly GCA_016213575.1. Taxonomy (GTDB): domain Bacteria; phylum Actinomycetota; class Actinomycetes; order Actinomycetales; family Kineosporiaceae; genus R-H-3. Next base: position 11,224 of record JACRAB010000001.1, on the reverse strand, counting down.
GTCGTCCTCCGTCGGGTAAGGCACCCGGCGCCGCCGGTGCGCCGCACGTCGGCCCGGTCGGTCACCTCCCCGCCTGCGCGCCGTCCACCCAGTGGACCCGCCGTACCGCCGGACGTCACAAGTGCGCTCCCGGGCACGACACGCCGGGCTGCGACGGCGTTGGTGCGTCCTGCGGTACGCCCGTCTCAGGACGCGGACCGGTCGCGGCGTCGCGGGTCGACGGACCGGGCGCGGACGGCGGGACCGAGCGGGCTCAGAAGCGGACGAAGGGGTCCACGGCGACGAGCACGAAGAGCAGCGTCAGGTACGTGATCGACCAGTGGAAGACCCGCATCGGCTGGATCTGCGCGACGCCGGCCTTGGCGCGGCCGAGCAGCTTGTAGGTCTCGGTGAGGAACACCGCGCCGAGCAGCACCGCGCCGACGGCGTAGACCGGGCCGGTCGGTGCGACGGGCACGAGCAGCAGCGAGCAGGCGATCATCGCCCACGTGTACCGGACGCACTGCCGCGCGACCTCGACGGGCGTCGCGACGACACCGAGCATCGGCACCCGCGCGGCCGCGTAGTCGTCGCGGTAGCGCATCGACAGCGGCCAGTAGTGCGGGGGCGTCCAGAGGAAGATGACCCCGAAGAGGATGACCGGGGCCCAGCCCAGGCTGTCACGGACGGCGGCCCAGCCGATGAGGACCGGCATGCAGCCGGCGGCTCCGCCCCAGACGATGTTCTGCGGCGTGCGGCGCTTGAGGACCAGCGTGTAGACGAAGACGTAGAAGAGGATCGCGGCCAGCGCGAGGACGGCGGACAGCACGTTCACCGTGAGCGCGAGCTGGGCGACCGACACCGCGCCGAGCGCGACGCCGAAGACGACGGCACCGCGCGGGCTCACCTCGCCCGTGACGAGCGGACGCCGCTCGGTCCGGTGCATGAGGGTGTCGATGTCGCGGTCGAGGTACATGTTCAGCGCGTTGGCGCTGCCCGCCGCGAGGGTGCCGCCGACGAGCGTCAGCACGATGAGCGACACCGACGGGAAGCCGCCGGCGGCGAGGATCATGGTCGGCACGGTCGTCACGAGCAGCAGCTCGATGATCCGCGGCTTCGTCAGGGCGACGTAGGCCCGGACCGTGCGCAGCACCGACCGGCGCGGCCGGACGAGGATCGCGGTCGCCGGCAACGCCGACGCGGACCGCACGACGGCGGGCGGGCTGGGGTCGACGGTGGTCACGGCGTCCTCTGTGCTGACGGCAGAACACGCACACTCTACGCGCGCACCGGCCGCTCCCACCCACCGGGCGCGCCATGTCACACCGGCGGTCAGGCCACCCCGGTCCCCGCCCGGAGCCGGCCCGCGACGACCCCCACGGCGCGGCGGGACGTGCGGAAGGGCTCGGCCCCCGGCTGCGCTATAGGCTCCGTGACGAGATCTTCTCCCTGCGCGCACAGCTCCCCGCAGCGCCCGGAGAGGACAGCGAGGCGTCCACCTGCACGTACCACCGAAGCGCCGTAGACGCGGGCCCCGACGGCGAGGGAGCCGTCGGCACCGCCGACGAGAGGACCCGGGTTTCCCCGTGAGCGACACCACCACCACCGCACCCGCCGCCGACCTCGACTGGAGCGAGCTCGACCGCCGCGCCGTCGACACGGTCCGCGGCCTGGCCATGGACGCGGTGCAGAAGGCCGGCAGCGGCCACCCCGGCACCGCGATGAGCCTGGCGCCGGTCGCCTACCTGCTCTACCAGAAGCTCATGACGCTCGACCCGACGCAGCCGCACTGGCCGGGTCGCGACCGGTTCGTCCTCTCGTGCGGCCACTCCAGCCTCACCCAGTACATCCAGCTGTACCTGTCGGGCTACGGGCTCGAGCTCGACGACATCAAGGCGCTGCGGACGTGGGGCTCGCTCACCCCGGGCCACCCCGAGGTCGAGCACACGGCGGGCGTCGAGATCACGACCGGCCCGCTCGGGCAGGGTCTGGCCAGCGCCGTCGGGATGGCGATGTCCGCCCGGCGTGAGCGCGGCCTGCTCGACGCCGACGCGGCGCAGGGCGAGTCGGTCTTCGACCACACCGTCTGGGTCCTCGCGTCGGACGGCGACATCGAGGAGGGCGTGACGAGCGAGGCCTCCTCGCTCGCCGGTCACCAGCAGCTCGGCAACCTCGTCGTCGTGTACGACGCGAACCACATCTCCATCGAGGACGACACCGCGGTCGCGCTGAGCGAGGACACCGGCAAGCGCTACGAGGCCTACGGCTGGCACGTCCAGACCGTCGACTGGACCCGCGGCAAGGGCACGCAGTCCGGCAAGGACGGCACGTACACCGAGGACGTCCCCGAGCTCTACGCCGCGCTGCGCACCGCGCAGGCCGTCACGGACAAGCCCTCGCTCGTCATCCTCCGCACGGTCATCGCCTATCCGGCGCCGAACCTCATGAACACCGGGAAGTCGCACGGCTCCGCCCTCGGCGACAAGGAGATCGACGAGACCAAGCGGGTCATGGGCCTGGACCCGGAGCAGAAGTTCCAGGTCGACGCCGACGTCCTCACGCACACCCGCTCGGTGATCGACCGTGGCCGCGCCGCCCGGGAGGCCTGGGAGAAGCGGTTCGAGGCCTGGAAGGCCGCCAACCCCGACGGCGCCGCGATCCACGAGCGGCTCAGGACCCGGACCCTGCCCGCCGGCTGGGAGGCCACGCTGCCGACCTTCGAGGCCGGCAAGGACGTCGCGACCCGCAAGGCGTCGGGCGTCGTGCTCAACGCGATCAAGGACGCGCTCCCCGAGCTGTGGGGCGGCTCCGCCGACCTCGCCGAGAGCAACAACACCGCCCTCGAGGGCGAGGCGTCCTTCCTCCCGTCGCAGTACACGACCCAGGCCTGGGGCCAGGGCAGCCCCTACGGCCGCATCCTGCACTTCGGGATCCGCGAGCACGCCATGGGCTCGATCATGAACGGCATCGCGCTGCACGGCGGCCTGCGGGTCTTCGGCGGCACGTTCCTCGTGTTCAGCGACTACATGCGCCCCGCCGTCCGGATGGCGTCGCTCATGAAGCTGCCCGTCACGTACGTGTGGACGCACGACTCGATCGGCCTCGGCGAGGACGGCCCGACCCACCAGCCGATCGAGCACCTCGCCGCGCTGCGCGCCATCCCCGGCCTGGACGTCGTCCGGCCGGCCGACGCGAACGAGACCGCCTGGGCCTGGCGCACGATCCTCGGCCACACCGACCGCCCCGCCGGCCTCGCGCTGTCGCGGCAGAACCTGCCGACCTACGACCGCTCCCCCGAGGGCGGCTTCGCCCCCGCCGACGGGACGGCGAAGGGCGCGTACGTGCTCAAGGAGGCGTCCGGCGGCACGCCGGCGGTCGTCCTCGTCGGGACCGGCTCGGAGGTCCAGATCGCGGTCGCCGCGGCGGCGGCCCTCGAGGCGGACGGCATCCCGGCCCGCGTCGTGTCGATGCCGTGCCGCGAGTGGTTCGACGCCCAGGAACAGAGCTACCGCGATTCGGTGTTCCCCCCGTCGGTGAAGGCCCGTGTCAGCGTCGAGGCGGGCATCGCCCAGGGCTGGCGCGAGGTTGTCGGCGACGCCGGGCGCATCGTCTCCATCGAGCACTTCGGCGCGTCCGCGCCGTACCAGAAGCTCTACGAGGAGTTCGGCCTCACCGCCGGGCACGTCGTCGCCGCGGCCCGGGAGAGCATCGCGGCCGCCGGCTGACGTCCGCTCCGGCCGCTGCTCCCGAGCACCCCATATCCGTTCCACACCAGGAGGAACCATGAGCGACGCACTCGCACGGCTCTCCGCGGAGGGCGTCTCCGTCTGGCTCGACGACCTGTCCCGCGAGCTCCTCGAGACCGGTGACCTCGCCGGCCTCATCGCGCAGCGGCACGTCGTCGGGGTCACGACCAACCCGACGATCTTCGCCAGCGCCCTCGCCAAGGGCGACCGGTACACCGACCAGGTCACCGCGCTCGCGGCGCGCAGCGCGACCGTCGACGAGACGGTGTTCGAGATCACGACGGACGACGTGCGCAGCGCGTGCGACGTCTTCCGTCCCGTCTTCGACGCGACCGGCGGGCTCGACGGCCGGGTCTCCATCGAGGTCGACCCGCGGCTGGCCAAGGACACCGCCGGCACCATCGAGGCCGCCCGCCGGCTCTGGGCCACCGTCGACCGGCCCAACGCCCTCATCAAGATCCCGGCGACCGTGGAGGGCCTGCCGGCCATCACGACGGTGCTCTCCGAGGGGATCAGCGTCAACGTCACGCTGATCTTCTCGCTCGACCGCTACCGCGCGGTGATGAACGCGTTCCTCGCCGGGCTCGAGGGGGCCAGGGACGCCGGTCTCGACCTGTCGACGATCGCGTCCGTCGCCTCCTTCTTCGTCTCGCGCGTCGACACCGAGATCGACAAGCGGCTCGCCGCGATCGGCACGGACGAGGCGACGGCCCTGCGGAGCAAGGCCGGCCTGGCGAACGCCCGGCTCGCCTACCAGGCGTACGAGGAGGTCTTCTCGACGTCGCGCTGGCAGGTGCTCGCGGACGCCGGCGCGAAGCCGCAGCGGCCGCTGTGGGCCTCGACCGGCGTCAAGGACCCATCCCTGCCGGACACGATGTACGTCACCGGGCTCGTCGCCCCGGGCACCGTCAACACGATGCCCGGCGCGACCCTCGAGGCGACCGCCGACCACGGCGAGGTCACCGGCGACACGGTCCGCGGCGGCTACGCCGAGGCTGCCCAGGTGCTCGACCGGCTCGAGGCGATCGGGGTCTCGTACGCTGACGTCACCGAGCAGCTCGAGCGCGAGGGCGTCGACAAGTTCGAGAAGAGCTGGGCCGAGCTGCTCGGCACGGTGTCCGACGAGCTGGCCCGCGTCTCCGCGGCCGACTCCGACGAGGAGGCGCACCGGTGACCACCGGCCCCACCCCACCGCAGTGGCTCGTGGCCTGGGTCGGCGACGACGCCGGCTCCGTGCTCGAGGTGACCGCGGGCGGCGACGCCGCGGTCGCCGTCGCGACCCACGTGCCCACTCTCGTCGCGGACGGCGTCGCGAGCGGCATCGCCGGCAAGGACGGCTCCCTCTGGGGGCAGGCCGCCGTCGACGAGGCGTCCAAGCGGCTCGGCTGGGTCGACGTCGAGGCCGCTTCTCGGCCCGTCGTCGCGAAGGTCGAGGCGCTGCGCGCCGAGCTCGCCGCCGAGGGCGTCGACCGCGTCGTCCTGTGCGGCATGGGCGGCTCGTCGCTCGCGCCCGAGGTCATCACGCGGACGGCGGGCGTCCCGCTCGTCGTCCTCGACGGGACCGACCCCGGCCAGGTCCGGGCGGCGCTCGTCGAGCTGGAGCGCACCGTCGTCGTCGTGTCGAGCAAGTCCGGGTCGACGGTCGAGACCGACAGCCAGCGCCGCGCGTTCGAGTCGGCGTTCACCGCCGCCGGCATCGACGCCAAGCGCCGCATCGTCGTCGTCACCGACCCCGGCTCGCCGCTCGAGCAGGCCTCGCTGGCCGCCGGCTACCGCGCGGTGTTCCAGGCCGACCCGACCGTCGGCGGCCGGTTCTCCGCGCTCACGGCGTTCGGGCTCGTGCCCTCCGGCCTCGCCGGCGTCGACACCGGTGCCCTCCTCGACCAGGCCGGCGAGGTCGTCGACCTGCTCGCCGACGACTCCGACGGCAACCCGGCGCTCGTCCTCGGGGCGGCGCTCGGCGGCACGAACCCGTTGCGGGACAAGGTCGTCTTCGTCGACGAGGGCTCCGGCATCGTCGGCTTCCCGGACTGGGTCGAGCAGCTCGTCGCCGAGTCCACCGGCAAGGAGGGCACCGGCCTGCTGCCGGTCGTCGTCGGCGGACCGTCGTCCCCGGAGGTGACCGGCGGCGCGGCCGACGTGCTCGTCGTCCGGCTCGTCTCCGGCCGCGACGAGACCGACCCGGTCGAGCGGGACGCCGAGGGCGCCCCGACCGAGCCCGCAGCCCGGGTCGCGACCGGCGTCACGGTCGCCGGACCGCTCGGCGCGCAGATGCTCCTGTGGGAGGACGCGCCGTCCGTGGCGGGGCGGATCCTCGGGATCAACCCGTTCGACCAGCCGGACGTCGAGAGCGCGAAGACGGCCGCCCGCGGCCTGCTCGACGCCCGCCCGGAGCCGGCCGCGCCCGACCTCGTCGACGGCGCGGTCGAGGTCCGGGCGACCGAGGGCCTCCTCGGCGACGCGAAGGACCTCGCCGGGGCCGTGGACGCCCTGCTCGGCGCGCTCGGCCCGGACGGCTACGTCGCCGTCATGGCCTACCTCGACCGGGAGAACGACACCGCGCTCGCCGGGGTCCGGGAGTCGCTCGCGGCCCGCACCGGGCGCCCCGTCACCTTCGGCTGGGCACCGCGCTTCCTGCACTCCACCGGCCAGTTCCACAAGGGCGGCCCGGCGGTCGGCGTCTACCTCCAGGTGACGGCGGAGCCCGCGGCCGGCGTCGAGGACCTCGCCATCGCGGAGCGGCCCGTCACCTTCGGGCAGCTCATCGCCGCCCAGGCGGCCGGCGACGCCCAGGTGCTCGCCGACCACGGCCGGCCCGTGCTGCGGCTTCACCTCACCGACCGTGCGGCCGGCCTGCGGCAGGTGCTCTCGGTGCTCGGTGCCGCCGACGGAGCGGGCGCGTGAGCCCGGCCCGCATCGCGAAGGGGGCCAACCCGCTCCGCGACGACCGGGACAAGCGGCTCCAGCGGATCGCGGGACCGTGCGGGCTGGTCATCTTCGGTGTCACCGGTGACCTCGCCCGCAAGAAGCTCATGCCCGCCGTGTACGACCTGTCGCAGCGCGGGCTGCTCCCGCCGGGCTTCGCGCTCACCGGGTTCGCCCGGCGCGACTGGGCCGACCAGGACTTCGGCCAGGTCGTCTACGAGGCGGTCCGGCAGCACGCCCGGACGCCGTTCCGCGAGTCGGTCTGGCGCCAGCTCGCGGAGGGCTTCCGGTTCGTGCCGGGCGACTTCGGCGACGACGACGCGTTCGACCAGCTCGCGCACACGGTCGCCGACCTCGACCGGGTGCGCGGTACCGGCGGCAACCACGCCTTCTACCTGTCGATCCCGCCGAAGTTCTTCCCCGTCGTCACCAAGCAGCTCGCCCGCTCGGGACTGTCGGCTCAGGACGGCGAGCAGTGGCGCCGGGTCGTCATCGAGAAGCCGTTCGGGCACAACCTCAAGTCGGCGCGAGAGCTCAACGACGTCGTCGAGTCGGTGTTCCCGGCGGACTCGGTCTTCCGGATCGACCACTACCTCGGCAAGGAGACGGTCCAGAACCTCCTCGCCCTGCGGTTCGCGAACCAGATGTTCGAGCCGGTGTGGAACGCGAACTACGTCGACCACGTGCAGATCACCATGGCCGAGGACATCGGCGTGGCCGGCCGGGCCGGCTACTACGACGGGATCGGCGCGGCCCGGGACGTCATCCAGAACCACCTGCTCCAGCTCCTCGCGCTCACGGCGATGGAGGAGCCGGTGTCCTTCGACGCGCACGACCTGCGCGCCGAGAAGGAGAAGGTGCTGTCCGCCGTCCGGCTGCCCCGCGACCTCGGCAAGCACACCGCCCGGGGCCAGTACGCCAAGGGCTGGCAGGGCGGGCAGCCGGTCATCGGGTACCTCGACGAGGAGGGCATGTCCCCCACGTCGACGACCGAGACCTTCGCCGCCGTCCGGCTCGACATCGACACCCGGCGCTGGGCCGGTGTGCCGTTCTACCTGCGGACCGGCAAGCGGCTGGGCCGGCGCGTCACCGAGATCGCCGTCGTCTTCAAGCGGGCACCGCACCTGCCGTTCGAGCGGACGGCGACCGAGGAGCTCGGCAAGAACGCCATCGTCATCCGGGTGCAGCCTGACGAGGGCGTGACGATCCGGTTCGGCTCGAAGGTGCCCGGCACCCAGATGGAGGTCCGCGACGTCACGATGGACTTCGGGTACGGGCACTCGTTCACCGAGTCCAGCCCGGAGGCGTACGAGCGCCTCATCCTCGACGTCCTGCTCGGGGACCCGCCGCTGTTCCCGCGGCACGAGGAGGTCGAGCTCTCCTGGAAGATCCTCGACCCGATCACCGAGTTCTGGGCGTCCAAGGGGCGCCCCGACCCGTACACGTCCGGCACGTGGGGACCCGCGTCGGCCGACGAGATGATGGCCCGCGACGGCCGTAGCTGGAGGCGTCCGTGATCGTCGACCTGCCCGACACGACGACGGGGGCCGTCGCCAAGAAGATCGTCGACCTGCGGGACGCCGGCGGCGCCGTGGCGCTGGGCCGGGTCATGACCCTGCTCATCGTCACGGACGACGGACCGGCCGAGGAGGCGATCCGGGCCGCGAACGACGCGAGCCGGGAGCACCCCTGCCGGGTCATCGCGATCGTCCGCGGCAACAAGCGTGGGGTGAACCGGCTCGACGCGCAGATCCGGGTCGGCGGCGACGCCGGCGCGAGCGAGGTCATCGTGCTGCGGCTCTACGGCCCGCTCGCCGAGCACGGCGAGTCGGTCGTCGTGCCGTTCCTGCTGCCCGACGCACCGATCGTCGCGTGGTGGCCGGGCGTCACGCCCGAGGTGCCCGCGGACGACGCGATCGGCCGGATGGCGCAGCGCCGCATCACCGACGCGTCGCAGAGCAAGAACCCGGTGAAGACGCTGCAGCAGCGGGCCGCCCGGCACCACCCCGGGGACACCGACCTGGCCTGGAGCCGGATCACCCTGTGGCGGGGCCTGCTCGCGGCCGCGCTCGACGAGCCGCCGTACGAGCCGGTCCAGCGGGCGGTCGTGTCCGGCGGCCCGGACAGCGCCTCGACGGACCTGCTCGCGGCGTGGCTCGGGCTCTACCTCAAGTGCCCGGTGAAGCGGGTGCGGACTCCCGTCGGCAGCGGCATGGTCGGCGTCGTCCTCGAGCGGGCGTCCGGGCCGGTCGAGCTCGTCCGGCCCGACGGCAACGTCGCGACCCTGACCCAGCCGGGGCAGCCGGAACGGCGGATCGCGCTGGCCCGCCGGCAGGACCGCGACTGCCTCGCCGAGGAGCTGCGCCGGCTCGACCCCGACGACATCTTCGGCGAGGTCGTCACCCGGGGGCTCGACCTGCTCGCGAAGAACGGCACGGTCGGCACGCCCCGCTCCACGGGGGCCAAGCAGCCCGCCGCCACCTCGGCGGGCGGTCACACCGGGGCCCGCCGGACGCCCGGCACTCCCCCGGTCGCGCCGGTCCACGGGCCGGACGACTCTGCGCCGGCCGAGCCGGCTCCGGCCAAGGCTGCGGCCGAGGCACCGGCCTCGAAGGCGGCGGCGAAGAAGGCTCCCGCGAAGAAGGCCGCTGCCACGACGGCCCCCGCCAAGAAGGCCGCCGCCACGTAGACCGCCGCCAAGAAGGCTCCCGCGTGACGTCGTCCCCGAGCGTCGTCGTCCACGCGACCCCGGAGCTCCTCGCGCAGGCCGCCGCGGCGCGTCTCGTCACGGGGCTCGTCGACGTCCAGGCCGCCCGCGGGCACGCGCACGTCGTGCTCACGGGCGGCGGCGTCGGGACCGCGACCCTCGCCGCGCTCGCCGCGTCCCCCGCCCGGGACGCCGTCGACTGGCGCGCGCTCGACGTCTGGTGGGGCGACGAGCGCTTCCTGCCGTCCGGCCACCCGGACCGCAACGAGACCCAGGCTCGGGCGGCGCTGCTCGACGCGGTGCCGCTCGACCCGGCGCGCGTGCACGCGATGCCCGCCTCCGCCGGGCCCGGGGGGGACGCCGTCGACGCGGCCGCCCGCGGCTACGCCGAGGAGCTGGCGGCCGCGGCCGGCCCCGAGGACCGCGGCGGGGTCCCCGCCTTCGACATCCTCATGCTCGGCGTCGGCCCGGACGCACACGTCGCGTCGCTGTTCCCCGAGCACCCCGCGGTCTACGAGGAGGAGCGCACCGTCGTCGGCGTGCGCGGCGCCCCGAAGCCGCCGCCGACCCGGGTCTCGCTCACCGCCCCCGCGATCCGGCAGGCGCAGGCCGTCTGGCTGCTGGCGGCCGGGGCGGAGAAGGCCGGGGCGGTCTCGCTCGCGCTCGGCGGTGGTGGTCCGTTCGCCGTCCCCGCCGCCGGCGCGACCGGACGGCGGCGCACGCTGTGGCTGCTCGACCGCGCCGCGGCGTCCGGGCTGCCGGCCCGCGTGGCGCGGATCGCGAGCCCCTGACCGAGCCGACTGTTCGTCCTCTGGCGGCTCGCGCACCTGAACGCGCACGTCCTCTGGTGTGAGAAGCACGCATCCTCGTCCTCTGGTGCGAGAACGCCCGCAAACCGACGTTTTTGTGCGCTTTCAACACCAGAGGACGAGGTCCCGTGCGCGCTCGTGACCTGGTCAGACGCGGTACGACGTCACGGCACGCAGAAGGCCCCGCCGACCGGGTCGGCGGGGCCTTCGCGATGCTCGTGCGCTACGACGAGTGTCGCCTCAGACGATGAGCCGGCGGCGGCGCAGGGACTCGAGGGCCTCCTCGAGGATCGCCGCGCCGTCGGCGTCCGAGCGGCGCTCCTTCACGTAGGCGAGGTGCGTCTTGTACGGCTCGTTGCGGGGCGGCGAGGGCGGGTTCACCTGGTCCTGGCCCGCCGGGAAGCCGCATCGCGGGCAGTCCCAGATCTCGGGCGGCTGGACGCCGGCCTCCTCGGAGAAGCTGGGCATCGTCTCGTGCCCGTTGGCGCACCAGTAGGAGATCCGGAACCGCGGGGCGGTCTCCCCGCGCTCGGCCTCGCCCATCGGGCCTGCGCCGACCCGGCTCCCGCGGATCGCGTTGCCACTGGCCACCGCTTGTCCTCCTGCTGTTCGACGTACCGGACACGTGCCGTCGGCCGCTCCCGAAACTCCGGCCTGGCCACGTGCTGTGCTCTTGTCTACGTTTCTACGTCATCCACGCCCGGCTGGGGGCATGTTCCGGAGGGTTACCACCCGGTACCCGGGCCGGCCCCTCGCGGCGTCCGCTCAGTTGAAGCGCTCGAGCACCCCGAGCAGGACCACGACGGTCGACCAGACCAGCGACACCGCGATGGTGAAGCGGTTGAGGTTGCGCTCTGCGACGCCGGAGCTGCCGAGGTTGCTGGAGACACCGCCGCCGAACATGTCCGACAGACCGCCACCGCGCCCCTTGTGGAGCAGGATGAGCAGGATCAGGAACGCGCTGGTGATGACCAGCAGCACCTGGAGGGTGATGCGGACCGCTGTCACGGGTGATCTCGTCTCTCGTGCGGGAGGGCGTGTCCGACGCGGCGATGACG
>JACRAB010000191.1 GCA_016213575.1 Actinomycetota bacterium | reverse complement strand
GGCCAGACCGGGCCCTCGACGACGCCGTCGACGTGCCCGGCGAGCAGGTCGGCGAGGATCTGGTCCTGCTCGGGGCCGGAGATCAGCCGCGGCGGGACGTCCCCGTCGAGCACCCGGGCCCGGCGCAGCAGCCCGAACGCGTAGGCGTGCGGCGTGCGGGCCAGCGGCTCCTTGACGGTGCGGGCCAGCCGGGCGGAGATCCGGTCCCGCAGCCCGGCGGCGGCCGTCCGGGACGGCGCGAGCACGAGGACGGCGTCCGGCGGGACGCCGTCCCGCTCGACGCGGGCGACGACGGCCTCGACGAGGGCCGTCGTCTTGCCCGTGCCGGGGCCGCCGAGGACGACGAGCGGGCCGGCGCCGCGGCCGTGCGCGACGACGGCGGCCTGCCCGGCGTCGAGCGCCCCGACCGGGACCGCCGGTGCCGTCGGGGCGGGACGGACGAGCCTGATCCGGGGACCGTCGGCCTGCCGGCCGCGCTGCTGCCCGGCCGTCGCCGTCCCCGATCCCACGTCCGCGAGTCCATCACAGCGGACCGACAGATCGCCGGACGACGGGCGGGCCGGGACGGATGAGGCTGGTGTGACTCGCACCGCCCGAGACGGAACGCCCCTGTCCGTCCGGCCACCGGACGGCTAGCGTGCGGCCGGACACCGTCGGGCGCCCGGGCGAGGAGCAGATCCGTTGGACGACGCAGTGGACACCTCTGGTGACGACCTGGCCGGCTACTACGACCTCGGCACCTACCACCGCCCGGTGACGACGACGTCCGCCGCCGCCCAGACGTGGTTCGACCGGGGCCTCGTGTGGACCTACGGCTTCAACCACGAGGAGGCCGTGCGCTGCTTCGAGCGCGCGGCGGCCGCCGACCCGGGCTGCGCCATGGCCTTCTGGGGCATCGCCTACGCGCTCGGCCCGAACTACAACAAGCCGTGGGAGTTCTTCGACGAGACCGACCTCGCGAGCACCGTGGAGCGCACCCACGCCGCAGTCGCCCGGGCCCGCGCGGCGGCGGCGCACGCGACCCCGGTCGAGCAGGCGCTCGTCGAGGCGCTCGCGGCCCGCTACCCCGCCGACCGGCCCGCCGGGGACCTGTCGGTGTGGAACCACGACTACGCGGCCGCGATGCGCGCCGTCCACGCCCGGTTCGGGGCCGACCTCGACGTGGCGACCCTGTTCGCCGACGCGCTGATGAACCTCACCCCGTGGGCCCTGTGGGACCTGCGCACCGGGGAGCCGGCGCCCGGCTCGTACTCCGTCGAGGCACGGGCCGTGCTCGACGCGGCGCTCACGGACGAGGCCGGCCGCACCCACCCCGGCCTGCTCCACATGTACATCCACCTCATGGAGATGTCGACGACGCCCGAGCAGGCGCTGCCCGTCGCCGACCGGCTCCGCGGGCTCGTCCCGGACGCCGGCCACCTCGAGCACATGCCGACCCACCTCGACGTGCTCTGCGGCCGGTACGGGCAGGTCGTCGCGTCGAACACCGCGGCCGTGGCCGCCGACGAGCGCTACCTCGCCCGCGAGGGGGCGATGAACTTCTACACGCTGTACCGCTCGCACGACTACCACTTCGCGGTCTACGGGGCGATGTTCCAGGGCCGCTCGCAGGTCGCGCTCGAGATGGCCGACCGGCTCGCCGCGTCGATCCCCGAGGACCTGCTGCGGGTGCAGGTGCCGCCGATGGCGGACTGGCTCGAGGGCTTCCTCGCGATGCGCGTCCACGTGCTCATCCGGTTCGGCCGCTGGGAGCAGATCCTCGACCTGCCGCTGCCCGCCGACCCGGACCTGTACTGCGTCTCGACGGCGATGACGCACTACGCCCGCGGGGTCGCGTTCTCCGCGACCGGCCGGGTCGACGCCGCCGAGCAGGAGCGGACGGCGTTCCGCGCCGCCTGCGAGCGGGTCCCGGAGTCCCGGACCCTGTTCAACAACACGTGCCGCGACATCCTCGCCGTCGCCGGCGCGATGCTCGACGGCGAGCTGGAGTACCGCCGCGGCCGCTACGACGAGGCGTACGCGCACCTGCGCCGCTCGATCGACCTCGACGACGCGCTGCCCTACGACGAGCCGTGGGGCTGGATGCAGCCGACCCGGCACGCCTACGGCGCGCTGCTCCTCGAGCAGGGCCACGTCGAGGAGGCCGCCGCGGTCTACCGGGCCGACCTCGGCCTCGACGACACCCTGCCGCGGGCGCTGCAGCACCCGGACAACGTGTGGAGCCTCCACGGGTACCACGAGTGCCTGCTGCGGCTCGGCCGCCTCGACGAGGCCCGCGCCGTCGAGCCCCGGCTCGCCGCCGCGGTCGCGGAGGCCGACGTGCCCGTCACGGCGTCGTGCTTCTGCCGTGGCGGACCGCCGCCCTCGACGACCGACGACTGCTGCGGCTGACGACTGCTGCGGCCGACGCCCCGGGCTCCCGCCGCCGGGGCCGCTACCGGGCGTGCTTGCCGGCCTCCCAGCCCCTGTCGCCGAGCAGCTCACCGGCCCTGGCCGCGGGGAACTCCTCCAGCGGGGTGGCCATCGAGTCGTTCCACCGGTTGAAGACACCGAACATGCACACGACGCCGAGGATCTCGACGATCTGCTCCTCGTCCCAGTGCGCCGCCAGCGCGCGGTACGACTCGTCGGTCACGCCGTTGGGCACCGACGCCGCCGCGAGCGCGAAGTCGAGCGCGACCCGCTCCGCGTCGGAGAACAGCGGGCTCGTCGCGTACTCGTAGATCGCCGCCATCTTCTCGTCGTCGACACCGTGCCGGGTGGCGCTGACCGTCGTGTGCGCCTTGCAGTACTGGCAGCCCGTCGCGAAGCTCGACATGTGCGCCACGAGGCGCTTGAGCCCGAGGTCGACCCGGCCGCCCGGGCTGAACACGGCCCGGTTCAGCTGGATGACGGCCTTGGCGATCGCCGGGACCCGCTGCATCGTCAGCAGGCTGTTGGGCACGAACCCGAGCGTGGCGACGAAGTGGTCGAGCGCCGCTCGTAGCTCGGCGTCGGTGCAGTCCTCGATCGACAGCGGCTCCATGCGCGCCATGGCCTGCTCCTCCGGGTCGCTCCGCGGCCCCGACGGACGGGGACCTCGCCGCATGCTCCCACCGGCGCCCCGGCCCGTGAGGCCGACCGTTCGCCTCTCTGGAACCGGCCCCCGACGACCGGCGACTGCTGCCGCTGACCTCCGCACGCCGTGCGTCCGGAGGTCAGCGGCACCTGTCAGACCGCCCGGAACCGCTGGTTCGCCGTCCCCCTGCACGGCTGCTGGACGGCGGACGTGCCCGGCCGCTGCGAGCCGGATGCCGCGTCGAGGCAGAGGCCGGAGTGGCGGAAGCCGATGACCCGGCCCATCGCCCACAGGTGCTGCGAGGGGGATGCGCTGTCGCACGGCTGCTGCACGACCTTCGCCCCGGCCTGCCGGGAGCTCCGGGCGACCGACACGCACATGCCGGACGCCTGGACGACGAGGCTGTCGCCCTGCACCGAGAACCGCTGGCCGGCGTCCGCTGCGTCGCACGTCACCTGGACCAGGCGCGCGCCGCGCCGGTCCACCCGCGCCTGCGGGACG
>JACRAB010000186.1 GCA_016213575.1 Actinomycetota bacterium | reverse complement strand
CGGGCGATCGCGCTCGGCGCGGGGCGGCCGGCGGGGACCGACCTGTCGGTCAACCTCTCCCCCAGCTCGCTCGGGACGCCCGAGGTGCAGGCGGCGCTGCCCGCGGACCTGTCCGGGCTGGAGATCGAGCTCACCGAGAACGAGTCCGTGGACGACGTCGTCGGCCTGCGCCGCCGGATCGCGGCCCTGCGCGAGCGCGGGGCGCTCGTCGCCGTCGACGACGTCGGCGCCGGCTACGCGGGCCTGCGGCGCGTCGTCGACCTCGCCCCGGACACCGTGAAGATCGACAAGCACCTCGTCGACGGCGTCGCGACGAACGACGCCCGGGCTGCGCTCGTGCGGGCCGTCGTCCACCTGGCCGACCACATCGGCGCCCGGGTGTGCGCCGAGGGCGTCGAGAGCGCCGCCGATCTCGTCGCCCTCGCCGAGCTCGACGTCGCCACGGCGCAGGGGTTCTTCGTCGGCCGGCCGGCGACCCGGCCCGGCGCGGTCGACGCCGCGGCGGTCGAGGCCTGCCGCGCGAGCCTGGACCGGCTCTTCACCGGTCCCCCGCCGCAGGACTCCGTCGCGACGGTGCCCGACCTCGTCGCCCGGCTCACCGACGTCCGGTCGCTCGCGGACCTCGGCGCGGTCGCCGCGTCGTCGGCCGCCGTCCTGCGCTGCTCGGGCGTCGTGCTCGGGGCCTGCGGCCCGGACGTCGAGCGGCTGACCCCGGTCTCGGACACCGACCCGGGCACGACGACGGTGCTGCGCATCGCCGAGCGGCCCGAGGTCCGCGAGCGGCTCCGCGCCGGGGCGTCCGTGCCGGTGTACGACGGCCGCAGCACGCCGCCCGCCGGCGAGGCACCGCCCGGCGCCGCGCTGCTCGTCCCGGTGCGCAGCCGGGGCACCACGGTGGGCGTGCTCGTCTGCGCCCTGGACGCCCCGGCCCCGTGGACCCGCCGGCAGATCTCCGGCGCCCGGCTCGTCGCCACCGTGCTCGGCCCGGTGCTCGACGCGCTCACCGCTCGCTGACCGTTCACCGACGGCTCACCGACGGCTCACCGACGGCACGCGAACCCCGACTTCCCGCGAAAGGGTTCCCCGGAGCCGATCACGCCCGCTACGGTTCGCGCACCGGATCGGGCATTCGAGCGCCGGATCCGTCGCCCTCGCGCCGTAACGCGACGGAAACAGCAGCCAGGAGGGTCAGTTGGCTATCGACAACAGTGCGGCACCCATCGGGTACCCGGAGACGGCGTCCGACAAAGGCCTCAAGGGCGGCGCCCTCGGCCTGGTCTCGAGCGTCGTCGTCGGGATGGCCTCGACGGCCCCCGCGTACAGCCTCGCGGCGAGCCTCGGGTTCATCGTCGCGAGCGGCGGGGCGATCCTCGCGGGCGTCAAGGCCCCCGCGATCATCCTGCTCGCGTTCGTCCCCATGTACTTCATCGCCGTCGCGTACGCCGAGCTGAACAAGGCCGAGCCGGACTGCGGCACGACCTTCACGTGGGCGGCCCGCGCGTTCGGGTCGTGGATCGGCTGGATGGGCGGCTGGGGCATCATCGCCGCGGACGTCATCGTCATGGCGAACCTCGCGCAGATCGCCGGCTCGTACTCGTACACGTTCGCGGGCGACCTCGGCATCAGCGGCGCGGACGCATTGGCGGACAGCACGTTCTGGTCGACCGTGGCCGGCGTCATCTGGATCGCCGTCATGACCTACATCTGCTACCGCGGCATCGAGGTCTCGGCCCGCCTGCAGTACGGCCTGCTCGGCATCGAGGTCGTCATCCTCGTGATCTTCGCCGTCGTCGCGCTCTTCAAGGTCTACACCGGGACGGCCGAGGACTACTCGCTCACGCCGTCCCTGTCGTGGTTCTGGCCCGGCGGGCTCTCCCTCGGGGACGTCGTGGCCCCGGCGATCCTCACCGCCGTCTTCATCTACTGGGGCTGGGACACCGCGGTGACGACGAACGAGGAGGCCGACGACCCGGCGACCACCCCGGGCCGGGCGGCGGTCATCTCGACGGTCCTGCTCCTCGCGACCTACGCCCTCATCACCGTCGCGACGGTGGCCTTCGCCGGCGTCGGCACCGAGGGCGTCGGCCTGGGCAACGAGGAGAACGCGAGCGACGTGTTCGCGGCCATCGGCCCCGAGCTGTTCGGGGACTCGATCCTCGGCAAGATCGGCCTGCTCCTGCTCTCGGCGTCGATCCTCACCTCGGCCTCGGCGTCCACCCAGACGACCATCCTGCCGACGGCCCGGACCGCCCTGTCCATGGGCGCGTACAAGGCGCTGCCGATGTCGTTCACGAAGATCCACCCGCGGTTCCTCACCCCGACCACGGCGACGATCGCGATGGGCGTCGTCTCGACGATCTTCTACGTGCTGTTCACCCTCGTGAGCAGCAACCTGCTCGGGGCGCTCATCGGCTCGGTCGGCCTCATGATCGCGTTCTACTACGGGCTCACCGGGTTCGCGTGCGTGTGGTTCTACCGCAAGACGCTCACCAAGACCCCGCGCGACCTGTTCATGCGCGGCGTCCTGCCGTTCCTCGGCGGCACGATGCTCTTCACCGCCTTCGTCTACGCGCTGAAGAACTACGCGGCGGCCGACTGGCTCACCGACGACGACGGCAACAACGTGACGATCTTCGGCTTCGGTGCGGTCGCCGTCGTCGGCGTCCTCGCGATGCTGCTCGGCCTGGTGCTCATGCTCGTGTGGCGGGTCATGTCGCCCGACTACTTCACCCCGGGCGAGCCCCTCGGCCGGCGCGGGCACCACGACCTCGTCCTGCTCACGGCCGCGGCCACGGAGGAGAGCGGCGCGGCCGCCCGCCTGCCGGACTCCGGCCTGCCGGACATCGTCATCGCCCCGGACCTCAGCAACCTCCCCGAGGGCATGACCGCCGTCGACCCCGAGACGGGCGAGGAGTTCCGCAAGGGCGACTGACCACCCTGCTCATGCTCGCGCCCCGTACCGTTTCCCGGCCCTTCGAGGGCCGGGAACGGTACGGGGCGCGAGTGTGAGCGGTGGATCAGCGGGTGGATCTGCGGTGGATCAGGTGTGCTGCGGGAAGCCCAGGTTGATGCCGCCGTGGCTCGGGTCGAGCCAGCGGGACGTCACGACCTTGCCGCGGGTGAAGAAGTGCACGCCCTCGGCGCCGTGCGCGTGGCTGTCGCCGAAGAGCGAGGCCTTCCAGCCGCCGAAGGAGTAGTACGCCATCGGCACCGGGATCGGCACGTTGACGCCGACCATGCCG
>JACRAB010000185.1 GCA_016213575.1 Actinomycetota bacterium | reverse complement strand
GCCGAGGACCGCGCCCGGGGCCTGCGGCCGGCCGGGGACGCCGACGACGAGCGCCGCGACGGACCACCCGGCCCCGAGGGCGACCGCGCGCAGCGTCCGGCCGCGGTCGTGCCGGGCGGCGAGCAGGAGGAGGCCGCCGACGAGGAGCACCGCGGCGGTGACGACGCCCGTGGCGGGCCGCGGCAGGCCCTGCACCTCGGCGGCGGACCAGGTCCACGGCGCCCCGAGCAGCCCGCCGGCGACGGCCCGCAGGACGTCCCCGACGACGCCGGGCGTCGCGTCGTCCGTGCGGAGCACGAGGTCGGCCGGGCGCAGCCCGGGCAGAGCCACGAAGACCGCGACCACGGCGGCGGAGGCGGCCGCCGACGGCCACCCGGTGCGCAGCCCCCGCAGGACTGCTCTGCCGTGGGACAGGTCCGGCGGCATCCCGACGACGGTGGCCGAGAGGAGGAGCAGGACGACGGGGACGAGCACGCCCGACCGGTCGCACCCCATCGCGAGCGCGGTGAGCACGGCGACGGCGCCGAGCCGGCGTCCGCCGCTCCACCACACGTGCGCCACCGCGGCCCACACGAGGGCGACGGTCGCGGCGAGCGGCCCGGCGACGTCGGTGGTGCCCGCCCCGGACGGGATGAGCTGCGGCGCCGTGAGGACCATCGCCAGCGGGACGAGGAGCAGGGGGGAGGGGCGCAGCAGCCGGCGCAGCAGCAGCCAGACGCCGAGCGCCAGGGACACCCGCAGGGAGCTCGCCGCGAGCACGACGACGAGCTCGCGCAACGGCGCGACGGTCGCGACGAGCCACACCGCGGCCCGGGTGAGGATGCCGCCCGCCGGGCCGCCGGGAGCACCGGAGACGGCGAGGGCGAGCGGGTCGACGAGGACGGCGGCGAGGCCGCGCCGGGCGACGGCGGCCTGCCGGGCGACCTCTTCGAGGGTGGGGCCGGCGGCGCGCAGCGCGCGGGTCTGGAGGTCGGCGCCGACCGCCGTCAGGGCCCACGCGGCGAGGTCGATGACCCGGACCTGCCGACCACCGAGCGTCACGGTGCGTCCGGTCGCCGCGGCCGGTCCCGGGGTGTCCCGGACGGCGGGCGGGGCCTCGGCGACCACGTGACCTCCTCGTACCTGCGTCCGGGCCCCGGCGGCGCCGGGAACGATCAAGGAACAGGGACTCTCGCGCAAGGCTACTCACTGGTACTGTGCGGCACGCCACAACGGGTCGCTGTCACCCGGAGTGGTCGTCGGTGGGTCATCAACGCTGCTGCCCAGGAGTATGAACATGCGTCGCGTCCTCGGATTCGTCCTCGTCGGTCTCGGCGTCGCGCTGCTCACGCTCGGGGTGGCGGTGAAGTACTGGGCCTACCCCCGCATCGCGCAGGTCGGCGCCGTCTACCCGACCCAGAAGGACGTCGACGCGAAGACGCAGCCGCCCGCGGGCACCGTCGTCTCGAGCGGCAGCGCCGAGGTGTTCATCGCCGTGGGGGACAACCCCGTCGGGCCGCAGGTCGTCGACGTCGTCTCGACCCGCACCGTGCAGGGCGACCCGAAGGCCGCCAAGGGCGGGCACGTCTACTGGGAGACCCGCGTCGACACGAGCGTCCCGGACAAGTCGGCCGAGCCGATCAACCGGACGGTCGAGGGCCTGTGCTTCGACAACGTCACCGGCGAGCAGCAGTCCGACTGCTTCAAGAAGCCGTACTACCAGACCGGCCCCGACGCGAGCTCGCGCACGAACCCCGACCGCAAGGGCGTGTACCTGAAGTTCCCGTTCGGGACGCGGCCGACCTCGTACCAGTTCTGGGACAGCGCGTCGGGCGCGGCCTACCAGGCCCGCTACGTCGCCACCGAGAAGATCCAGGGCCTGACGGTCTACAAGTTCGAGCAGAAGATCCCCGACGTGAGCCTGGGCCAGCAGCAGGTCCCCGGGGCGCTCTTCGGCGGCGCACCGGACAGCACGGCCGCCACGGCCGACATCCGCTACGCCAACGTCCGCACGCTGTGGGTCGAGCCCGAGACCGGCGCCATCATCAAGGGCCAGGAGCAGCAGGACCGCCGCCTCGTCGCGAACGGCGTCACCGTCCCGATGCTCGTCGGCACCCTCGCCTACAGCGAGCAGACGGTGAAGACGAACGTCGAGGTGCAGAGCGCGAACGCGTCGTCGCTCCACATGCTGCGGGTCACCCTGCCGGCGTGGGGCTCGGTCATCGGCTTCCTCATGGCGATGGGCGGGGTCGCGCTCGTCTTCCTCAGCGGCACCGGCCGGCGCCGGGCCGGGCGGCCGGACGACTCGGGCCCGGACTCGGTCGACCTGCGCGGCGTCCCGGCGGCCGCGGACGACGTGCGCTGAGCAGCACGGCTCGGCGCTGATCCGCGCCGACCCCCGGGGTGCGACCCCCGTGGCCGCGGGCCCCGCCTAGGGCCGGCGGGTCACGAGGATCGCGGTGCCCGGCAGCAGCCTGCCGCGCAGCGGGCTCCAACCGCCCCAGACCCGGTCGTGGCCGTCCGGCCACTCCGGCTCGACGAGGTCCTCGAGGACGAGCCCGGCGGCGACGACGTCACGGACCCGGTCGCCGAGCGTGCGGTGGTGCTCGGCGTACACGACCTCGCCGTCGTCGTCCTCCTCGACGTACGGCGTGCGGTCGAAGTACGAGCGGTTCGCGGTGAGGCCGTGCTCGGACGGGTCGTCCGGGAAGGCCCACCGGACCGGGTGGGTCAGGGAGAACGCCCAGCGGCCGCCCGGGCGCAGGACCCGCGCGACGTCGGCCATGACCCGCTGCGGGTCGGCGACGAACGGGACGGCGCCATAGGCGCTGAACGCGAGGTCGAACGAGGCGTCGGCGAAGGGCAGCGCCCGGGCGTCGGCCTGGACGAGCCCGACCGCCCGGGGGGATCCCAGCCGGCGGCCCTCTGTGAGCATCCCCATCGACAGGTCGAGGGCGACGACGTCGGCGCCCCGGGCCGCGACCCAGCGCGCGCACTGGGCCGCGCCGGAGCCGACCTCGAGCACCCGGCTCCCGGCGAGCGCGGCCGGGTCTCCGAGCAGGCGGGCGTCGTCCTCGCGCAGGCCCTCGGGGCACCAGACGAAGTCGTCCGCGCCGAGGAAGTCGCCGTGCTCGTCGAGGTAGTCCCGGCTCGCGCCGTCCCACCAGTGCCGGTTGGCGCGCACGGTCTCCTCGGCGCCGGCCGGCCGGTAGCCGGCGGCCGCGAGCCCGCGGGCGCCCACCTCGTCGTCCGTCGGGTCCATGAGGGTCATCCTGGCCCGCTCAGGCGGACAGGCCGGTGAGGAGCGTCTCCAGCGTGGCGGCGAACGTCGCGGTGCTGTCCGGGGTGAAGCCGATGCCCGACAGCTCGAGGCTCACGCAGCCGTGGACGGCGTTCCAGATCTGCTGCGCCGTCTCGGTGCGGTCGCCCGGCCTGATCGCGCCGGCCGTCATCGCGTCGTGGGTGCGTGCCTCCAGCTCCGCGAAGGTCGCCCGGGCGACGGCGAAGGCCCCGTCGCCGACCTCGAGACGGGCCGGCGGCTGGAACATGAGCTGGTAGTGGTGCGGGTTCGCCGCCGCGAACGAGCGGTACGCATGGCAGGCCGCCACGAGGCGGCTGCGGGCGTCGGGGCCGCTCGCGGCCGCCATCGTCGTGTGCAGCCGTTCGAAGCCCTGCACGAAGAGGGCCTCGAGCAGCCCGGTCTTGCCGTCGAACCGCGAGTAGACCCCCATCGGCGCCACGCCGGCCCGGCCCGCGACGGCGCGGACCGTCAGGCGCCCGGCGCCCTCGGTGCGGAGGATCTCCAGCGCCGCGTCGAGGAGGGACCGGGTGACGTCGGTGCTCGGCGTCCGACGGCGCGGACCCGCGGCCGGGTCGGCGTCGGGGTCCGGGACTTGACCGCTGGGCACACGAGCAGGGTACCGTTCCGGAGTTATAGAACGCTGTTCTACACAAAGGGGATGACGTCATGTCCGCTGCGGGCCCGGCCGGCACGTCCGGCACCTGGGCGGTCGTCACCGGGGCCTCCGACGGCATCGGCGCCGCGGTGGCCCGGCGGCTCGCCGCGCGCGGCGACGACCTCGTGCTCGTGGCCCGGCGGCAGGACCGGCTGGAGGAGGTCGCGCGCGCGGCGGCCGCGCACGGGGTCCGCACGCTCGTCGTCGCGGCCGACCTGGCGGAGCCGGCCGGCGTCCGGCGGGTGCTCGAGGAGACGGCGGGGCTGGACGTCGGCCTGCTCGTCGCCGCCGCGGGCTTCGGCTCCGGCGGGGACCTCGTCGACGCGGACGTCGAGACCGAGGCGTCGATGCTCCGGGTGAACTGCGAGGCCGTGGTCCGGCTGTGCCACGGCTTCGGCTCCCGGTTCGTCGCGCGCGGGGGCGGCGACATCGTGCTGCTCTCGTCGATCGTCGCCTTCCAGGGCGTCCCCGGGCAGGCGACCTACTCGGCGACCAAGGCGTTCGTCCAGGCGTTCGCCGAGGCGCTCGGCCGTGAGCTGCGGCCCCGGGGCGTCCGGGTCCTGTCGGTCGCACCCGGTCCGGTGCGCTCCGGGTTCGGTGAGCGCGCCGGGCTCGACCTCACCGCGGGCGCCCCGCCGGACGACGTCGCCCGTGCGCTGGTGTCCCGGCTCGGCCGCCCGGGCACCCTGTTCCCGGGGCGCTTGTCGAAGGTGCTGCGGGCCGCCCTGGCGGGCCTCCCGAGGGGTCTGCGCACGACGGTCCTGGGGCGTGTCGTCGCGGGGATGCGTGCGTGAGCGCCGTCCGCGTGCCGCGCCTGGGGCGCTTTGACCCGCCCTGTGACGACCGGGTAGTGTGACGACGGCGCACGCTGGGTGCGCGGACATGTGTTTGCCTTGTTTCCGACTGGACGACCTGTCGCGAGTCGTGCTCCGGGGCCCCTTCGAGGAGAACTTCCGAGGGGCACGGTGCCCGGGCTCCGGGACGCAGGCCACCCACCGACGCGGGGCCGCCTGGACCGCACGCGCGTGCTGCACGCCGCACGTCCCTTGTCCAGGCCACATCGACATCTGTCCGCATCGGAGTCCCCCCTTCATGACCGCGAGCACGACCGAGCAGCCGACCGTTCCCCAGGTCGCCGTCAACGACATCGGCAGCGCCGAGGACTTCCTCGCCGCGATCGACGAGACGATCAAGTACTTCAACGACGGCGACATCGTCGCCGGGACGATCGTCAAGGTCGACCGGGACGAGGTCCTGCTCGACATCGGCTACAAGACCGAGGGCGTCATCCCCTCCCGTGAGCTGTCGATCAAGCACGACGTCGACCCCGGCGAGGTCGTCAGCGTCGGCGACGAGATCGAGGCCCTCGTCCTCCAGAAGGAGGACAAGGAGGGTCGTCTCATCCTGTCCAAGAAGCGCGCGCAGTACGAGCGCGCGTGGGGCACGATCGAGAAGATCAAGGAGGAGGACGGCATCGTCACCGGCACGGTGATCGAGGTCGTCAAGGGTGGTCTCAGCCTCGACATCGGGCTGCGCGGCTTCCTGCCGGCGTCGCTCGTCGAGATGCGGCGCGTGCGCGACCTGCAGCCCTACGTGGGCAAGCAGATCGAGGCGAAGATCATCGAGCTCGACAAGAACCGGAACAACGTCGTCCTGTCGCGCCGTGCGTGGCTCGAGCAGACGCAGTCCGAGGTCCGCCAGACGTTCCTGCAGACCCTCCAGAAGGGCCAGGTCCGCTCGGGCGTCGTCAGCTCGATCGTCAACTTCGGTGCGTTCGTCGACCTCGGCGGGGTGGACGGTCTCGTCCACGTCTCCGAGCTCTCGTGGAAGCACATCGACCACCCGGGCGAGGTCGTCGAGGTCGGCCAGGAGGTCACCGTCGAGGTCCTGGACGTCGACATGGACCGTGAGCGGGTCTCGCTGTCGCTCAAGGCGACGCAGGAGGACCCGTGGCAGCAGTTCGCCCGGACCCACGCGATCGGCCAGGTCGTCCCGGGCAAGGTCACCAAGCTCGTCCCGTTCGGTGCGTTCGTGCGCGTCGACGAGGGCATCGAGGGCCTCGTCCACATCTCCGAGCTCGCCGAGCGTCACGTCGAGATCCCGGAGCAGGTCGTCCAGGTCAACGACTCGATCTTCGTCAAGGTCATCGACATCGACCTCGAGCGTCGCCGCATCTCGCTGAGCCTCAAGCAGGCCAACGAGGGCACCGCCGCCGCGGGCGAGGAGTTCGACCCGTCGCTCTACGGCATGGCCGCGGAGTACGACGAGGCGGGCAACTACAAGTACCCCGAGGGCTTCGACCCCGAGACGAACGACTGGCTCGAGGGCTACGAGAAGCAGCGTGAGGAGTGGGAGCGGCAGTACGCCGAGGCCCAGCAGCGCTGGGAGGCCCACCGCAAGCAGATCGTCGAGGCCCAGAAGGCCGAGACCGAGGCCCGTACCGAGGGCGGCGAGAGCGGCGGCACCGGTGGCGGCGGCGCGTCCGCGGCGTCCTCGTACTCCTCGGCGACGCCCGAGGCCGAGGGCACGCTCGCCTCGGACGAGGCCCTCGCGGCGCTGCGCGAGAAGCTCACCGGCGGGTTCTGAGCCGCGGGAGCGACCGCACCACCTGAACCACGGCACCACCTGACCCACCGCACCACCTGAACGGCACGACGAAGGCCCCGGGCCCCGGCCCGGGGCCTTCGTCGTTCGCCCGTCCGGGTGACGCGGCGCGAGCCCGCTTCGCCCGTCCGGCGCCGAGGCCGACGTCTGGGAGGACAGCAGGCCCGCGCGGCGCGAACCGCCGTGGGGCCGCCGCGCAGCGGCGCGCCGGACGGCGCGCCGTCGAGAACCGAGGCGGGTGCGTGCAGGACGTCACGGACGGCGCCGCGGACGCCGGCGCCCGGGCCGCAGCGGGCACGCCCGGTGGCGGCGCCCGGGTCCCGGCCCCGACGCGCGGGTCGACGCTCACCGCGACCCTGGCCGCGCTCGCCGCGACCGAGGCCGACACCCAGGCCGTCGTCGAGCGCTTCGGCCTGCCGGGCACCGGCGCGCTCCTGGCCCGGCGGGACCGCGCCAAGCCGAACGAGGCCCGGCAGGTCCGCCCGCGGTGGCGCAACCGCTACACCCGGCTCCTCGTCCTGTGCGACAGCGTCGCGGCGGTCGCCGCGATGGAGCTCGCGGCCCGGCTGGCCACGCCCCGGATCGACCCGCTGCTCGCCGCCCTCGCGGCGGCCGCGGTCGTCGCCGCCGTCACCCTGAACCGCTCCTACGAGCACCGCTACCTCGGCCACGGCACCGACGAGGTGCACCGGGTGTGGACGGCGTGCGTCTACCTCGTCGCGGCGACCTCGCTCGCGGCGTACGCGACGCAGACGCTCCAGGTCCGCCCCCTCGTCGTCGTCGGCATCCCGCTCGCCGCCGTCGGGCTGCTCGCGGTCCACGGCGTGGCCCGGCTCCTGCTCTACCGGATGCGCAGACGCGGCCGCTGCGTCCAGAAGGTCGTCGCCATCGGCTCCGAGCGCTCGGTCGCGGAGATGGTCCGGACGACGCGCAGCGACCCGAACGCCGGGCTGGAGATCATCGGCGCCTGCGTCACCCGCAGCCTCGGAGAACGGATCGAGGACGTGCCCGTCCTCGGCACCCCGGCCGACGTGCTCGCGGCGCTGCGCGCCGTCCGCGCCGACACGGTCATCCTCACGGCCTGGTCGGACGTCGCCCAGGACGACCTGCGCCGGCTCTCCTGGGACCTCGAGGGCAGCGGCGCCCAGCTCCTCGTCGCACCCCGGCTCGCCGAGGTGTCCGCGCCGCGGATGCACATCCGCACCGTCCGCGGGCAGCCGCTGCTCAACGTCGAGGAGCCCGAGTTCACCGGCATCCGCCGGCTCGTCAAGAAGGGCCTCGACCTCGGCCTCACGCTGCCGGGCCTGTTCGTGCTCTCGCCAGTGCTGCTCGGCGTCGCCCTCGCCGTGAAGCTCACCTCCCCGGGCCCGGTCCTCTTCCGCCAGGAACGCGTCGGCAAGCACACCGAGCCGTTCCGGATGACGAAGTTCCGCAGCATGTACGTCGACGCCGAGGAGCGCCTGGCGCAGCTCCAGCACCTCAACGAGCACGGCGGCGGGCCGCTGTTCAAGATGAGGGACGACCCGCGGGTGACCCCGGTCGGCCGCTTCATCCGGCGGTTCTCGCTCGACGAGCTGCCGCAGCTGTTCGACGTGCTCCGCGGGGACATGTCCCTCGTCGGCCCGCGCCCGCCGCTGCCCCGCGAGGTGCAGATGTATGAGGAGGACGTGCGCCGCCGCCTCGTCGTCAAGCCCGGCATCACGGGGCTCTGGCAGGTCTCCGGCCGCTCGGACCTCTCGTGGGACGAGTCGGTCCGGCTCGACCTGCAGTACGTCGACGACTGGACGCTCTGGCTCGACCTGAAGATCATCGCCCAGACGCTCGCCGCCGTCCTCGCCCGCAAGGGCGCGTACTGACCCGCACCGCTCGGACCGGGCCGACGGCTGCGAAGATGCCCGGGTGTTGAAGGTCGGGCTGACGGGCGGGATCGGGGCGGGCAAGTCGACGGTCGCGCGGCGGCTCGCGGAGCGCGGTGCCGTCGTCGTCGACGCCGACCGGGTCGCGCGCGAGGTCGTCGAGCCCGGCACGGACGGGCTCGCCGCGGTCGTCGAGGCGTTCGGGCCGCAGGTGCTCGCCGCCGACGGCACGCTCGACCGGCCGGCGCTCGGCCGCGTCGTCTTCGGCGACGAGGCGTCCCGGCTGCGGCTCAACGGCATCCTGCACCCGCGGATCGCGGTGCGGACCTACGAGCTCATGAGCGCCGCGCCGCCGGACGCCGTCGTCGTCCACGACGTCCCGCTGCTCGTCGAGAACCGGATGGGTGCCGCGTACCACCTGGTCCTCGTCGTCCACACGCCGGCCGACGAGCGGGTGCGCCGGCTCGTCGAGGAGCGGGGGATGGCCGCGGACGACGCCCGGGCCCGGGTCGCGGCCCAGGCGGACGACGACGCGCGGCGGGCCGCGGCCGACGTCTGGCTCGACAACTCCGGCGCCCCGGACGCCGTCCTCGCCGAGGTCGACCGGCTGTGGGAGACCCGGCTCGTGCCCTTCGAGGAGAACGTCCGGCTGCGCCGCCGGGCGCCCCGGCCGGACGTCGTCGAGGTCGTCGACGCCGACCCGACGTGGCCGGCGCAGGCGCAGCGGCTGCTGGCCCGGATCGGCGCGGCGCTCGGCGACCGGGCGCTGCGGCTCGACCACGTCGGCTCGACCGCGGTCCCCGGGCTGCCCGCCAAGGACTGCCTCGACCTGCAGGTCGTCGTCGCCGACCTCGCGGTCGCGGACGGCGTCCGGACGGCGCTCGAGGACGCAGGCTTCGCGTTCCGGGCGGCCACCGAGGACGACCTGCTCTCCGGCGGCACCGCCCCGAAGCGGCTCCACGTCGCCTGCGACCCGCAGCGTCAGGCGCACGTGCACGTCCGCCCGGCCACCAGCCCCGCCGTCCGCGAGCAGCTCGCCTTCCGGGACCTGCTCCTGGCCCACGACGACGAGCGGGACGCGTACGCCGCCGTGAAGCGGGCCGCCGTCGCGACCGCGTCCGGGACCGCGCCGGGCGAGGCGCAGTACGACGCCTACCTGGCGGCCAAGTCGGCGTGGGTGCGCGCTGCGCTCGGCCGTGCGCTGACCTGAGCCGCGGGTGCAACATCCGCCCGCCCCGCGGCGTCCGGACGGTATGAGCCGTGCGGTCCGCAGTGTCCTGTCCTTCGCGCTGGCCCTCGCCGGCGCGGGAGTCCTGCTCGTCACCGGGTCGCTGCCGGCGAGCGCCTGCAGCTGCGCGGTGGGTCCGCCTGACACGCAGGCCGAGGCGGACGCCCTGCTGGCCGGTGCCGACGCGGTCTTCGTCGGCAGCCTCGTCGCCCGCCGGGACTCCGCGCCGGGTACCGACGGGCAGGTCTCCTCGGGCGACCCCGCGACCCTGACCTTCGCGGTGAGCACGGTCTACAAGGGGGACGTCGCCGCCCTCCAGCAGGTGTCGACGGCGCGCAGCAGCTCGACGTGCGGGCTGGAGGTGGCCGAGGAGGCGCCGTACCTGCTCTTCGCCGAGCGCGCCGGCGGTGCCCTGCGGACGTCGCTGTGCAGCGGCAGCACCCCGGACCTCGCGTACGCGACCTGGGCCGGCTCGCCGCCCCAGGGGGCCGTCGCCACCGGGGACGTGCCAGGAGCGAGCCCCACGGGCGCGGCGGGCGCGGACCCGGTCGCCGACCGGCCGTGGCTGCTCGCCGCGACGGCCGCCGCCGGAGCCGTGGCGCTCGCCGTGACAGCCGGGCTGGCCGTCGCCCTCCGGCGCAGGCGCCCCGCGGAATGAGCTTGTCGGTGCGGGCGCTTACGGTGGTGCCATGCGTCCCGTCACCGACCTCCAGCGCACCGTCGCCCCGATCCGGGTCGTCTCGGACTTCTCGCCGAGCGGCGACCAGCCCACGGCGATCGCCGAGCTCGCCGAGCGGGTCGAGGCGGGGGAGAAGGACATCGTCCTGCTCGGTGCGACGGGCACCGGCAAGTCGGCGACGACGGCCTGGCTCATCGAGAAGGTGCAGCGCCCGACGCTCGTCCTCGCCCCGAACAAGACGCTCGCCGCGCAGCTCGCCAACGAGTTCCGCGAGCTGCTGCCGCACAACGCCGTCGAGTACTTCGTCTCGTACTACGACTACTACCAGCCCGAGGCCTACATCCCGCAGACGGACACCTACATCGAGAAGGACTCCTCGATCAACGAGGAGGTCGAGCGGCTGCGGCACTCCGCGACGAACTCGCTGCTGACCCGGCGGGACGTCGTCGTCGTCGCCTCGGTGTCCTGCATCTACGGCCTCGGCACCCCGCAGGAGTACGTCGACCGGATGGCCCGGCTCAAGGTCGGGGACACGATCGAGCGCGACGACCTGCTCCGCCGCTTCGTCGGGATGCAGTACACCCGCAACGACCTCGCCTTCACCCGCGGCACGTTCCGCGTGCGCGGCGACACGGTCGAGATCATCCCGGTGTACGAGGAGCTCGCGATCCGGATCGAGTTCT
>JACRAB010000184.1 GCA_016213575.1 Actinomycetota bacterium | reverse complement strand
TCTTGAGCCCGTCGAGGTCCGCGACGAGCACGGCGACGGGCACGGCGTCCGCAGCGGCCGCGGCGACCGCCTCGTCCCAGGCACGGCGGTTCGCGAGCCCGGTCAGTGCGTCGTGCCGGGCCTGCACCGCGGCCTCGGTGTAGGCGTCCTCGAGCGTGACGGCGGCGGCGAGGTTGCGGCGCCCGTCCGCGGCGAGCAGCCGGACCAGCCCGACCGGCGCCGCGAGCAGCAGGACCGTCGCCCAGCCGGCGCCCCCGGCCACGACGGCGGCGAGGCCGACGGCGCCGAGCAGCGCGTCGACGGCGAAGGTCCACGCGAGCGGGCGCACGAGGGTGCCCGGGGCGACCCCGAGGCACGCCGACCGGACGACGGCGACGACGGCGTCCGTGGCGATCTGGGCGGCGAACGCCGCGGCGTAGACCGGCCAGTGCGCGAGGGCCGGGCCGTCGGTCGGCCCGGCGACGGCGAGGACGGCGACCGCGCCGAGGCAGTGCCAGCCGGGGACGGCCCGGGTCGCCACGGTGTGCGCCCGGCCGCCGGCCCGGGGCGAGCCGACCGCCCCGAGGAGGAGCCCGGCGAGGACGGCGAGCGGGACGAGCGGCAGCGGGGTGAGGAGCAGGAGGGCGACGAGCACCGGCTGGGTCGGCACGGCGCTGCCGGACGCCGCGACGAACTCGGTCCGGTAGGCCAGCACGTAGAGCCCGACGAGCGCGACGAGGTGCAGCACGGTCGCCGCCGAGGGGTGGGCCAGGTCGGCCGGGCCGGGCAGGAGCAGCCCGAGCACCGCCACGCCGGTCGCGGCGACGACGAAGCCCCAGCCGACGACGGCGGCGCTCACCCGGTCCAGCCGCTGCGCCGCCTCGGCGGCCCGCCGCCGGACGGCGACGATCTCGCTCACGCCGTCGACGACGTCCTGCGCGTCCCCGTCGCGGGCCGCGGGGACCCGGCCACCGTCCCGCCGTCCCCCGTCCCGTTCACCGCCGTCGCGCAGGTCGACCGCGCGCGGCGGGACGGCGGGGCCGGTCAGAGGCTGCGCCACGGGTCGATCTGGACGTCGTCGACGTTCCACGAGGCGGGCAGGCCGCGCTGGCTGAACGTCACGGTGACGTACTGGCGGCCCGAGGCGTCCCGGATGTCCGGGAGCATGATCCGCTGCGACGGCGCCCAGCCGAGCCTCGAGCCGTCGATGTCGAGGTCGTTCGTCGCGACGTTGACGCCGCTCGTGACCCGGATCGAGACGTGCAGCGTCGAGAACGGGATCCCCGGCGCCTTGTAGAAGAAGCGGAGCGAGTCCTCGTTGGACGCCACGCACGTCGTCGGGGACGTCGCGGTGCCGAGCGCCGGCACCCACAGCGAGCGCAGGTTCGTGCCGGCGACGGCGTTGAAGGTCTCGCCGCCGAGCACCGTCCCGCTGCCGCCGGTGAGGGCCCACGACGCCGCGCCGCTCTCGAAGCGGCCGTCCTGCACGACGAAGTACTGGTTCGTGTCACCCCAGCGGGCGAAGGACTGCGCGGTGGTCCGCACCCCGCAGTCGATCGTGACGGCCTCGGCGGGAGCAGCGACGAGGGCCCCGCCCGCGAGGGTGACCGCGGCGGCGGTGAGTGCGGCGAGCCGGGTCCTGAACGTCGGTCGGCGGGACATCGGTGGTCTCCTCGGATCGGGCGGCGGCAGCGGGCCGGCTGTCGTCGTCGGAGACCAGTCTGGTCACTCAGAGGTACTGAGTGACAGCGTGCAGTGCAAGGTTCGCCCTCTTGCAGGCGCTCGTCCCCGGACGGAGCAACCGGCGGGCGCCGCGTCAGGCGGGGCCGCTGCTCCCGAGGTCGGTCGCGCTCTCCCGGCCGGCCGCCTTCTGCCGGGCCGTCCAGTCCCGCATCCGCTGCGGGTACCCGGTGAGCTGGACGTCGTAGATCGGCACGTTGAGCTCGCGGGACAGACCGTGGACGACGTCCGGGTCGGCGACCCGGCGACGGGTCCACTCCCCCGTCGACGCGACGAGCAGCACGGTCGGCGGCGTCACCGTCGTCCGCGGCTCGATGTACGCCTCGACGCCGGGGCGGCTGCGGACGAACTCGGCGAGGTGCGCCGTGACGGCGTTGCGTTCCTCGCGCCTGCTCGGGCCCGAGCCGGTCTGCGACCGGCGGCGCCGGAACCATGCCATGCCTTCCAGTCCTCCCCCGCGCCCAGCGGACGCCGTGTGCCCGTCGCCCCGTCGGGCGTGCGGATCATCATCCCCCGGTCCAACGACCGGCGGGGGCGATCCGTTCGACCGGGCGCCCCCGGTCGCCGTCCGGCGTGCACGACGAACCGCCCGTCGTCACATCCGTCGCCGGGCCGACCACCCGGATGCGTGAGTCCGCTCACTCGGCGCTCCACGGGGGCCACCCGGGTGTGACCTTGTCCCCTCGTGATGCAAGGATGCATAACCGCCGCGAAACGACGCTGTGACGTGACCGGACAGCTCGGCCCGAGCCTGTGCAGGCCCGGCCGGAGCAGCCGTCGTGACGCGGGCAGCAGCCGCCGTCCGATGCACCAGGCACCGCGTGTGCCTTCGTCCGCACAGGAGAGCCAGTGTCCGAGACGTCCTCCGGCCAGGTCCACGACCTCGTGATCCTCGGCGGCGGCAGCGGTGGCTACGCCGCCGCGCTGCGCGCCTCGCAGCTCGGGCTCTCCGTCGTCCTCGTCGAGAAGGACAAGCTCGGCGGCACCTGCCTGCACCGCGGCTGCATCCCGACCAAGGCGCTGCTGCACGCCGCCGAGGTCGCCGACTCGGCACGCGAGAGCGAGCAGTTCGGCGTCCACGCGACGTTCGACTCGATCGACATGGCCGGCGTGAACAAGTACAAGGACGGCGTCGTCGGCCGGCTCTACAAGGGCCTGCAGGGCCTCGTCGGGCACCGGGACACGCTCACCTACGTCGAGGCCGAGGGCCGGCTCGTCGCGCCGAACGTCGTCGAGGCGGGCGGGCAGCGGTACACCGGCCGCAACGTCGTGCTCGCGACCGGCTCCTACGCCCGGTCGCTGCCCGGCCTCGAGATCGGCGGCCGGGTCATGACGAGCGACCAGGCCCTCACGCTCGACCACGTGCCGCAGCGCGTCGTCGTCCTCGGCGGCGGGGTCATCGGCGTCGAGTTCGCCTCCGTGTGGAAGTCCTTCGGCGCCGAGGTGACGATCGTCGAGGCGCTGCCCCGGCTCGTCCCCGCCGAGGACGAGGCCTGCTCCAAGGCCCTCGAGCGCGCCTTCCGCAAGCGGAAGATCAACTTCAAGACCGGTGTGCGGTTCTCGGGCGTGACCCAGCACGACGGCGGCGTGACCGTCTCCCTGGAGTCCGGCGAGACGATCGAGGCCGACATCCTGCTCGTCGCCGTCGGCCGCGGCCCCAACGCGACCGGGTTCGGCTACGAGGAGAACGGCGTCCGGATGGACCGCGGGTTCGTCCTCACCGACGACCGGCTCCGCACGAGCGTCCCCGGCGTCTACGCCGTCGGCGACATCGTCCCC
>JACRAB010000190.1 GCA_016213575.1 Actinomycetota bacterium | reverse complement strand
CCGACCGATCAGCCCGACCGGACAGCCCGACCGGGACGGCTCTGCCTCAGTCCCCCAGCTCGGCGCGGCGCCGGGTCACGTACGCCTCGAGCTCCTCGCGGACCGCGTCGTCGATCGGCGGCTGCTCGTACTCGTCGAGCTTCTTGCGCCACACGGCGCGCGCCCGGGCCGCCGCGTCCTTGGCGCCGTTGCGCATCCAGCGGTCGTAGTTGTCCGAGGACGAGAGGAACGGCCGGTAGAAGCACGTCCGGAACCGCTCCATCGTGTGCGCGGCACCGAGGAAGTGACCGCCGTGGCCGACCTCCTCGTGCGCCCCGAACGCGAGGTTCTCCTCGGTGAACTCCAGGGGCGTGAACTCGGCCTGGAGCATCTCGAGGATCTGCATGTCGATGACGAACTTCTCGTACGACGCCACGAGCCCGCCGTCGAGCCAGCCGGCGGTGTGCATGACCCAGTTGATGCCCGCGAGGAACGACGGCAGCATCGTCATGAGGCCCTCGTACGCCGCCTGCGCGTCGGGCACCTGGGACGACGTGAGCGCGCCGCCCGAGCGCACCGGCAGGCCGAAGTGGCGCGCGATCTGCCCGGTGCAGAGCAGCCCGACGGCCGACTCCGGCGTCCCGAACTGCGGGCTGCCGGACTGCATGTCGATGTTCGACAGGAACGACCCGAAGACGACCGGGCTGCCGGGCCGGATGAGCTGGCTCAGGGTGATGCCGGTGAGCGCCTCGGCCATCTGCTGGGCCAGGGTCGCGGGGATCGACACCGGCGACATCGCCCCCATGAGCAGGAACGGGGTGATGACGACGGGCTGGTTCGCCGCGCTGTACTCGAACTGCGCGTCGAGCATCCGGTCGTCCCACCGCAGCGGCGAGTTGCAGTTGATGAGGGAGATCGTCGCCGGCGTGGCCTCGATGTTCGCCCGGCCGCCGAAGAGGATGTCGGTCATCGCAAGGGTGTCGCGGGCGTTGACCCCGGAGACGACGTTGCCCATGTAGATCTTGTCGGTGAGCGTCTGCAGCGCGTAGACCATGTCGAGGTGCCGCGAGTCGAGCGGCGCGTCGTTCGGCTCGCAGATGACGCCACCGGCGGAGTCGAGCATCGAGAACGACTGGGCGAGCTTGGTGAAGTTGCGGAAGTCGTCCATGGTCGCGTCCCGGCGGACCTCGCCCTCCCGGACGAACGGCGGACCGTAGACCCCGCCGAACGCCATCGAGTCGCCACCGATGTGGACCGACTTCTCCGGGTTCCGCGCCTGGATGTCGAACTCGCGCGGCGCCTTGGCGACCTGCTCGAGGATGAAGTCCGGGTCGAACCGGACGTTGTTGTCCTCGACCTTCTGCCCCGCCGCCCGGAACAGGTCGAGCGCCCGGTCCGACATGAACTCCACGCCGATGTCGGACACGAGCCGCCGCCAGCCCTTGTCGAGGACGGCGAGCGACTCCTGCGACAGGATCTCGTACCGCGGCATGGCGTTGCGGAACATCCGCACCTCCTGGAGCTGACGGGCGGCGGACGACGCGGGGGCGAGGTCCGGGGGGGCTTCGGGGTGAAGTCTGGGCGCACGGCGGCCGATCGATCCCTTGACCCTCCGAGCGGGCTGATCCTACGCTTCACTTATAGAACGCCGGTTCCATGATATGGAACATCACCACAGCTGCATCAGTCGCGGACCGGCAGGACGATCCTCCCCCGCGTGAGAGCCCGAGGAGGTCGACCGTGCCCACCGCTCCTGCTGGACAGGCCGGCAGCCAGGCCGTCGACCGCGCCGCCGCGCTCCTGGCCCTCGTCGTCGAGTCCGGCGAGCCGCGGACCTTCACCTCGCTCGTCGAGGAGGCCGGGCTGGCCAAGTCGACGACGTCCCGCCTGCTCCACGCCCTCGAGCGCGGCCGCCTCGTCCAGCGCGACCGCAGCGGCTCCTTCCGCCCCGGCCCCGTCTTCGCCGTCTACGCCGCCCGCCAGCAGACGATGCACGACCTCGTCGCGCTCCTGCGCCCGGCGATGGACCGGCTCGCCGCCGGCACCGGCGAAACCGTGAACTTCGCGGTCCCCCGCGGCGACGGCGTCGTCCAGGTCGCCCAGGTCGACAGCCGGTACCTGCTCGGGACGACGAACTGGATCGGCGTGGACGACGTCCCGCCGCACTGCTCGGCCCAGGGCAAGATCTTCTACGCCTTCGGCCGGCTGCCGCTCCCCCCGCCGTCGGCCCTGCAGCGCCGCACCCCGAGCACGGTGGCCACGGTCCCCCAGCTCGAGCGCGACCTCGTCGACGTCCGCCGCAGGGGCTGGGCCGTGGCGAACGAGGAGCTCGAGATCGGGCTCGTCGCGGTCGCCGCCCCCGTCCGCGCCACGGACGGCATCATTCTCGGCGCGCTGTCGGTCTCCGGGCCGACGGCGCGCATCCCCGCGGGCCGCATCGTCGCGGTCGGGGAGGCGCTCGTCGCCGAGGCCCGCAAGGTCTCCGCTCTGTTGGGGTACCACCACTCCGGGAAGGAAGGGGCCGCATGAACGGCCAGGACATCCTCAAGGCCCTCTACGACGAGACGCTCGTCGGTAACGCACCGCGCGTCCTCGAGCTGACCGCACAGGGTCTCGAGAGCGGTCTCGGCCCGGACGCGCTGCTCTTCGAGGCGCTCATCCCCTCGCTCGAGGAGGTCGGCGCACGGTTCGAGCGCGGCGACTTCTTCGTCCCGGAGATGCTCATCGCCGGCCGGGCGATGTCGGGCGCGCTCGACGTCCTGCGCCCGCTCCTCGCGGACACCGGCGCCGAGACGGTGGGCACGTTCCTCATGGGCACCGTCAAGGGCGACGTCCACGACATCGGCAAGAACCTCGTCAACATCATGCTCGAGGGGGCGGGCTTCCAGGTCATCGACCTCGGCGTCCAGGTCTCCCCCGAGAAGTTCATCGCGGCCATCGAGGAGCACCAGCCCGACATCGTCGGCTTCTCCGCGTTCCTCACGACGACGATGCCCATGTTCAAGGCGAACATGAACGCGCTCGAGAAGGCCGGCCTGCGCGACAAGGTCATCGTCATGGTCGGCGGCGCGCCCGTCACCCAGGAGTACGCGGACGCCGTGGGCGCCGACGGCTACGCGGCCGACGCCTCGACCGCCGTCCGCCGGGCCAAGGACCTCATCGCCCGCAAGCGCGGCGCGGCCGCCGTCCCCGCCTGACGGCAGCCCGGCGCCCGACCACCACCAGGGCAGCACCGGCCGGACGGCGTCCCCGCGCGGACGCGTCCGGCCGGCCCGAACAGACCTCCGGCACGTCCCCCGACAGGAGACCCGCATGCACACCGTCGTCCGCTCGGCGACCAAAGAGCTCGTCATCGGTCCCGACCAGCCGTTCTGCATCATCGGCGAGCGGATCAACCCGACGGGGCGGCCGAAGTTCCAGGAGGAGCTGCGCGCCGGCAACCTGACCCGGGTCGAGGAGGACGTCCGGGCCCAGGTCGCGGGCGGCGCGATGATGCTCGACGTCAACATGGGCGTCCCGCTGGCCGACGAGGCCGAGCTGCTCGCCCGCGCGGTCAAGCTCGTGCAGTCCATGACGGACCTGCCGCTGTGCATCGACTCCAGCGTGGTCGAGGCCCTCGACGCCGGCCTCGCGGCCTACGAGGGCAAGGCGCTGGTCAACAGCGTCACCGGCGAGCAGGACCGGCTCGACGCGATCCTGCCCCTCGTCAAGCGCTACGGCGCCGCGGTCATCGCCCTCCCCAACGAGGAGGACGAGATCCCCGAGGACCCGCGCAAGCGCCTCGAGATCACCAAGAAGATCGTCGGCGTGGCCACCGAGAAGTACGGCATCCCGATCGAGGACATCATCATCGACCCGCTCGCGATGCCGGTCGGCGCGAACCACGAGTACGGCAAGCTGACGATGGAGGCGATCTCGCTCATCCGTGACGAGTTCGACCTCAACACGACCCTCGGCGCCGGCAACGTCTCGTTCGGCATGCCCGGCCGGCACACCCTCGGGTCGACGTTCCTCACGATGGCCATGCACGCCGGCCTCACGACGGCGATCATGGACGCCCGCACGCCGCAGATGGTGGACGCGATCAAGGCCGCCGACCTCATGATGGGCAACGACCCGTGGGGCGCGAACTGGATCTCCGCCTTCCGCGCCAAGCAGAAGGCGCAGGCCGAGGCCGAGGCCGCCGCGGCAGCCGCCGCCCAGCCGACCACGTGACCTCGACCCCGGACGGGCCCGCCCCCGCACCCCGCGAGGCGTACCTGCGCGAAGGCCTCCTCGGCGAGCACCCGGCACCCCCGGCGCCCGCCGCCCCGGAGGGCGTCGGCCGGGTGCGGATCGCGTTCGTCCCCGGCGAGGCCGACCAGAAGAACCTCGCGGCCGAGCGCGACGTCCGGGTGCCGCCCGGCGTCACCGTCTTCGACGCCGCGTCCTGGAACGGCATCGCGATCGACTCGACGTGCGGCGGTCACGGCACGTGCCGCAAGTGCAAGATCCGGGTCGTCGAGGGTGACGTCCCGGTCGCCCGGCTCGACCCGCGCGCGTTCTCCACCGAGCAGCTGCGGCAGGGCTGGCGGTTGGCCTGCCTGGCGCAGGCCAACCGCGACCTGCGGGTCGAGGTGCCGCCGCTGCTCACCCGGCCGAAGGCGGCCACCGTCGGCGTCGGGCGGCAGGTCATCCTGCGGCCCGCCGTCCAGAAGCGGTGCGTCACGCTCACCGAGCCGACGCTCGCCGACCAGGCCCCTGACCTCGACCGGCTCCTCGCGCAGATCGACGACCTCGAGCTGCGGGTCGACCTGCACGCACTGCGCAGTCTGCCGAAGGCGCTGCGGGACAACGACTTCACCGTGACCGCGGTGATCGTCGACGACGTCCTCGTCGACGTCGAGGGCGGCGACACGAGCGAGCACCGCTACGCGATCGCGTTCGACCTCGGCACGACGACGGTCGTCGCGACGCTGCTCGACCTCTCCACCGGGACGCCGTCCGCCGTCCGCTCCATGCTCAACAAGCAGCAGCCGTTCGGCGGCGACGTCATCAGCCGGATCAGCGCGACGATGCTCGACCCGGACGCCCTCGGCCGGCTGCGGGACGCCGCGCACGCGACCCTCGCCGAGCTCGCCGACGAGGTCTGCGCCGAGGCCGGCGTCGCCCCGCGGCACGTCTACGAGGTCGCTTTGGCCGGCAACGCGACGATGACGGCGCTGGCCCTCGGGATCGACCCCGAGCCGCTCGGCGTCGCGCCGTTCGTCATGACCGCGAGCGGCTTCCCCGTCGTGGTCGCCGCCGACCTCGGCCTCAGCCTGCGCCCGCGGGCCCGGGCCTACGGCTTCCCCTCGCTCGGCGCGTGGGTCGGG
>JACRAB010000189.1 GCA_016213575.1 Actinomycetota bacterium | reverse complement strand
CCCACCGCGCTGCTCCTCGCCGGGCTCGTGGCGCTCGCCGCGACGGCGACCGTGGCACCCGGCGGCGCGATCGTCCTGCTGTGGCTGTGGATGGTCGTGGCCCGGACGGCGGACCGCAGCGCGCTCGCGGTGTGGCGCCGGCGCTACTCGTACGGGCCGCGTTCGAGCGACGTCCCGCTGACGGTCGCCCTCGTGCCCTGGCGGACGCTCGTCGCCGGCGTCGTGTCCCTGCTGTCGATGATCGTGCCGCTCGCCGTCGGGGCGAGCGTCGCGTTCCTCGTCGGCTCCGCCCTCACCGGCGGGACGAGCCTCGGGACGCCGACCGAGCCCGTCGCGCTCGGCCTCGCCGCCGCCGCGGCCGCGGTCACCGCGTGGTGGGGGCCGGGCGGCGGGTCGATGCGCCGCGGGACGACGTGGCTCGGCCGTCTCGCCGTCCGCCGGCGCGGCCTGCACCTCGGCCTGCTCGTGTTCCTCGCGTTCGTCGTCGTCGCGGCGCTCATCACGCTCGCGAACGGTGCCTCGCCGGACTTCGCGCCCTTCCAGGACCCGCCGCTGCTCGGCTGAGGTGCCTGCAGGGCCGACCTGCAGGGCGGGTCAGCCCGGGTGCGGCGCCGGCCGGCCGAAGAGGTAGCCCTGCGCGTGCTGGCAGCCGACCTCGGCGAGCAGCGCCCGCTGCGCCTCGGTCTCGACGCCCTCGGCGACGAGGTCCACGCCGAGCCCGTGCGCCAGGCCCGTCAGCGCCTCGACGATCCGCTCGCACTGCGGGTCGTGGCCGAGCCCGGCGGTGAAGGACCGGTCCACCTTGATGCCCGAGACCGGCAGGTCGCGCAGGTAGGACAGCGCCGAGAACCCGGTGCCGAAGTCGTCGACGACGAGCCGGACGCCGAGGTCGTCGAGCCGGTGCAGCTCCTTGCGGCCGGCCGGGGCGGCGCCGAGCATGACCGACTCGGTGAGCTCGATGACGAGGTTCTGCGGGGCCAGGCCGGTGAGGTCGAGGGTCGCCTCGACGTCCGCGAGCAGACCGGCCCGCATGACCTGCGACGGCGAGACGTTCACCGCGACGTAGCCCTGCTCCGGGGTCTGCGCGGCGACGGCGGCGGCCCGGGAGAGCACCCAGCGGCCGACGTCCTCGATGAGCCCGGTCTCCTCGGCGACCGGCAGGAACCACGCCGGGCCGAGCAGCCCCCGGGTCGGGTGCTGCCACCGGACGAGGGCCTCCCGGCCGACCATCGCGCCGGTGCGCAGGTCGACGATCGGCTGGTAGTGCAGGCGCAGGTCGCCGTGCGCGAGCCCGGCCCGCAGCGCGTGCTCGATGTCGAGCCGGTCGACGGCGCGGCGGCGCAGGTCGTCGTCGACGACGTCCCAGCCGCCGCGGCCGTTCTCCTTGGCGCGGTGCAGGGCGGCGCCGGCGTCACGCAGCAGCGCGGTGGCGTCCCCGGTCGGCCCGGACGACAGGGCGATCCCGATGCTCATCGACAGCACGACGTTGCGGGCCGCGATGTCGATCGGCTCCCGGACGGCGGCCGTGATCCGGTCGGCGACGAGCACCGCCTCGCGCTCGTCGAGGACGTCCTCGCAGACGACGACGAACTCGTCGCCGGCCATCCGGGCCGCGGTGTCGGTGGCGCGCAGCACGGTCTGGATCCGGTTCGCGATCTCCACGAGGATCTCGTCGCCGTGCTCGGGGCCGATGCTGTCGTTGACGACGTCGAACCGGTCGAGGTCGCAGGCGAGGACGGCGACCCGGCGGCGGCTGCGCCGGGTGCGGTCGAGGGCCTGCTGGATCCGGTCCAGGCCGAGCGTGCGGTTCGGCAGCTTCGTCAGCGGGTCGTGCAGCGCCTGGTGGGCGAGCATCTCCTCCGCGAGCCGGATCTCCGTCACGTCGACGACCTGGGCGACGAGCTCGACGAGGGCGCCGTCGCCGTCCTCGACCGCGGTGACGGTGAGGCGTCCCCAGACGCTCTCGCCGCTGCGGCGGACGAAGCGCTTCTCCAGGGAGTAGCCCGGCCGCTCGCCGGCGAGGGTGCGGGCCAGCAGCGTCGCGTCGGCGTCCACGTCGTCCGGGTGGGACAGCTCCGCCAGCGTCGTCCCGGCGAGCTCCGCGGTGGTGCGCCCGAGCATCCGGCCGAGGACCCGGTTGCCCTCCTTGATCCGTCCCGACCGGTCGAGCAGTGCCACGGCGATCGGCGAGGAGTCCATCGCGGCGGCGAACCGGTTGCGGGCGCGGCCGAGGGCCGCGGAGTCCGAGACGTCCACGACGGTGCTCACGAGGAGCGCGTCCCCGGCGGGCAGCCGCACCGGGACCGACGTCACGTTGACGTCGACCGCCCCGGCGTCGGCGCGCAGGAGGTCGTCGGCGCGGGGGTTCATGGCGACCGTGGTGCCGCGGCCGTCCTGCACGACGACGCCGACCGTCACCGCGTCCAGGACCGTGCGCATGAGCGGGTCGACGTCGACCGCCCGGGGGGACCCCGTCTCCCGCTGGTCCTGCTCCGGCGTGCTCGACGGCATTGGTCACCCCTCCCAGTAGTGACGCTGAGTGTACGAACAGTCACCCTCGGCGGTTGCGGAGGCGCGCGTCGGACGAACGGAGGATTCGTCGGACGACTCGTCGCACCGGTCCGGTGCGCGGTGTAGGTGCTCGCGTGCTGCAGGGGTGCTGCGGGTGCGCGGTGCAGGTGGAGCCCCCGGTCGGGGTCGAACCGACGACCTACCGCTTACAAGGCGGTTGCTCTGGCCACTGAGCTACGGAGGCGCGCGCGGCGGGCCGCGCGGTGCGCGGGTAAGCCTACGCGGCGCCGCCGGACGGGTCAGCCGGGTTCCGTGCGGCCGCGACCGGCCGGCGTCGGTTCAACCGGCGTTGATCCACCCGGGTCACGCTGCTTCACTCCGCCGCCCGGCGGCCGATAACGATCTCATGGAGGGTGGCGCCGGGCCGCCCGCCGGACGGAGGGGCGGTGCGCCCATGACGACGGTCGACGCCGTCCGCGCCTCCGCCTGCCCGCACCTCGCGATGGGCGTGCCCGACGCGACGCTGTCCGTGCTCCTCGTGGACGCCTGCGCGGCGCCGCTGGCCCTCATCGACCGGTGCGGGCACTTCCTCCGGGTCAACTCCGCGTTCCTGCGCCTCACCGGCCGCACGGTCGGCGACGTCGTCGGCGCGGACGTCACCGAGCTGCTCCCCGTCGACGGGGTCGGCCAGGTCATCGACCTCGCGCAGCGGACCGCCGCGGGACGCCCCGTCGAGCCGCCCGAGTCGCTGTGGGTCGACGAGCTCGGCCACCGCCGCCGCGTCGCGTGGACCTTCACCGGGG
The DNA here is from genome assembly GCA_016213575.1 of Actinomycetota bacterium. Lineage (GTDB taxonomy): Bacteria > Actinomycetota > Actinomycetes > Actinomycetales > Kineosporiaceae > R-H-3. The sequence continues at coordinate 5,498 of JACRAB010000189.1, read as the reverse complement.
CGCCGAGCGGCCGCACCCCGGTCTACGTCATCGCGACGGGCGTCGACGTGACCCGGGAGCGGCTCGCCGAGGCCAGCTGGCGGGAGCGGGCCCAGACCGACCACCTCACCGGGCTCGCGAACCGGACCGCGCTGGAGTCGGCGCTCGCCGCGCACCTCGAGCCGGAGCGCGGCACCGGCTGCGGCATCCTCTTCTGCGACCTCGACGGGTTCAAGGCGGTCAACGACACGTACGGCCACTCCACGGGGGACCAGGTGCTCGTGGAGATCGCGCAGCGGCTCGTGGCGAACGTGCGGACGGCGCGCGGCGACGTCGTCGCCCGGCTCGGCGGGGACGAGTTCGTCGTCGTGCTGCCCGGCTGCGGCGACCTCGAGCTGCGGGCGGTCGTCCCGCGGATCGAGCGCGCGGTGGCCCGCCCGCTGCGGCTCGACGTCGGGCTGGTCCGGGTCGGGGTGAGCATCGGCTCCCGGGTCGCGGACCCCGGGGACGACGCCGCCGCCGTCCTCGCCGAGGCGGACGAGCGGATGTACCGGGCCAAGAGCGCCCGCAAGGAGCGGCGCGCGGCCGCGGCCGCCGTCCGGCCGGAGGTCTAGAGCGCGTCGTGCCCGGTCTCGCCGGTGCGCACCCGGGTGACCGAGTCGACGGGGACCATCCAAACCTTGCCGTCGCCGATCCGGCCTGTCCGGGCGGCGGCGACGACGACGTCGAGGATGCGCGCGGCGTCCGCGTCGTCCACGACGATCTCGACGCGCGTCTTCGGCACGAAGTCGACCTGGTACTCGGCGCCCCGGTACACCTCGGTGTGGCCCCGCTGGCGGCCGTGGCCCTGGGCCTCGCTCACGGTCATGCCGGCGACGCCCGCGGCCTGCAGCGCGTCCTTGACGTCCCCGAGCGCGTGCGGCTTGATGATCGCGGTGATCAGCTTCATGGTCAGAACCTAGGGCACGGGTCGGACGCCGCGGGGGCGCCCCGGGCGGTGGGCCGACCGGGTGGACCGGAGCGGCGGGTCAAGCGGAACTTGACCTGCCTTTGACGGGCGGCTGACCGGGCCTTCACACCCCGCCCGCCATCGTCATGGGCATGACAGGTTCCATCTTCGACGACTTCTTCGACCGCGACGGCGCCGACCGTCCCGACGCGCAGCGGCGCAGCACCCCGCCGGCGGGGGTCGAGCAGCCCCCGACCGCGCCGTTCCCGGCGCCGGCCCGCGCGCCGCAGGCGGACCGCATCCCGGGGGGCGCCGTCCCCGCGGTCGGCGTCCCCGAGGTCGCCGCGTTCCGGGCCGACGCCTTCGGCGCCGCGCACTACGGCGAGGTGCCCTACGTGCACACCGGGCCGCGGACGGTCCGGCCGCTCGGCCGCCGGGTCCTCGTCGCCGCCGGCAGCCTGGCCGCCGGCGCGCTCGCCGCCGGCGGTGCGGCGTACGCGCTCACCGGCGGCGGGGACGAGCCCGCGGTCGCGCTCGCGAGCATCGGGTCGTCGCCGTCCGGTGCCGCCGAGACCGTCGACGACGCCGACCGCACGCAGGACGTGTCGCGGTACGAGGGCCGTACGGACCTGTGCGTCCGGCTCGACGACGAGGCGCTCGCGGCGATCGAGGAGGCCCGTGCCGCCGGCGCGGACGCCGCGCCCGTCGAGGGTGCCACGGTCAAGGTCCGCACCGAGGACGGCGACGTCGTCGTGTCGATGGCCGCGGTGACCGTCGTCCAGTGCACCTGGCCGTCCGAGGAGCCCGCGGCCACCGAGGACGACACCACGCCGCCCGCCGCGTCCTCGAAGACGTCCAAGCGGTCTTCGTCCTCGTCCTCGTCGTCCTCCTCGTCGTCCGCGCCGAAGCCGCGCTCCACGACGACGACCCGGCCCCGGACGACGACCACGTCGACCCGCCCGAAGACGACGACCACGACCCGGACGACGACGAGGACGAGCAGCTCGACGAAGCCGCGGACGACGACCACGACGTCCAAGACCCCGACCCCCAAGCCGACGACGAGCACGGCCTCCTGATGCCCCTCGGGAGGTCGTGATCGTCGGCCCCCGCCGGACGTCGGGCGGCGGGGGCACGACCGAGACGGCGCCGCGGGACCCCTGACCCCCGGCGCCGTCGTCGTGCCCGGCGTGCTCCGAGGCTCGAGCGATCCCGAGCGGCTACCCGCGCAGCTCTCCGGGCAGGTACGCGCGCTCCCCGGCGGCCGGCCCGCCCGGGGGCGCGGCGGCGTCGAGCCGGACGCCGCGCGGCGGGGTCGTGGCGAGCCGGTACCGGTGCAGCTCGTCGAGCCGGGCCCGGCACCGGCGCAGGGCGACGAGCAGCCTCGGGTGCCGGCGGTCGTCGTCCGCGGCGAGGTCCCGGCGGAGCAGGTCGCCGAGCAGGCCGTGCATGGACGCGTAGCGCGCGACGAGTTCGTCGATGACGGTCGCGGGCACCTCGTGGCCGAGGTCGGTGCCGAGCGTGGGCGGCAACGTCGCCCGGCCGGCCATCGTGTCCGCGGCGAGCCCGGCGGCGAGGTCGACGTCCTCGTCGACCCACCGGCGCCAGGGGACGACCTCGTCGGTCGGCCGGTCCGCGCCGGCGGGCGTGCCGAGGTCGCGCAGCTCCTGGGCCGAGGCGGCGCCGAGGGCGAGCAGCAGGGCGTCGAGCTGGAGGTCGAGGCAGAGCCGGAGCAGGTGCGCGTCGGCCTCGTCGACGACGTACGGGGGCGGGGTGTTCTGCTGACGTGGGTGCTGGTGCCGACCTGGGTGCTGGTGCGGGTCGAGTGCGGTCATCGCCGGGACCTCCCTGGACGCCGGTCGTCGTCGACCGGCGGCTGTGCGGACGGCGGCTGGGCGCACCCGCGAGGTCAGCGGGCGCACGACGCCGCGACCCCCGCCTGCTCCAGGGACTCGTCGAGGGTATGTCCGGGTCCGTACGGTCGCCGGGCGAGGTGCTCCTAGGCGAGGCCGAGCGCGTGGGCCTCCTCCCAGAGCTCCTCGCGGACCCTGGGGTGGGCGGCGTGCTCGATGAGGTGACGGGCCTGGGCGCGCTCGTCGTGGCCCCAGATGTCGGCCACGCCCTGCTCGGTGATGACCGCGGTCGGCTGGAACGACGTCACCGGCTCGTCGACGAGCGGGATGATCGTCGACACGTCGGCCTTCGGGTGCCACGAGCGCAGCGCCATGAAGGACTGGCCGCCGGGGGAGTGCACGGCGCCGACGATGAAGTCCGTCTGGCCGCCGAAGCCGGAGAAGATCCGGGCCCTGATCCGGGACGCGTTGGCCTGGGCGAAGAGGTCGACCTGGAGCGCGGTGTTGACCGACACCATGAGCGGGTTGCGGGCGATGAGCGCCGGCGCGTTCGTCGTCTCCGTCCGGAGCATGAGCACGCGGGGGTTGCGGTCGACCCAGCGGTAGAGCGCGTCGGAGCCGAAGAGGAAGGACGCCGTGAGCGGGGTGTCCGGGTCGAGGGCGCCCTCCTGCTCGAGCGGCAGGATCCCGTCGCTGAACATCTCGCTCCACAGCTTGAGGCCGCGGCGCGACTTCAGGCCGTGGAGGACGGCGTCCGGGACGGCGCCGATGCCCATCTGGAGCGTCGCGCCGTCCGGCACCCGCTCGGCGACCAGGGCGCCGATCGCCGCCGAGGTGTCGTCCAGGCCGCCGCCGGCCGGGGACGGCAGCGCCTCGTCGACCTCGATCGCGTAGTCGACCGCGTCGACCGGCAGGACGGCGTCCCCGAAGGTGTAGGGCATCCGGGCGTTGACCTGGGCGACGACGATGCCGCCGCGGGCGCGGACCGCCTCGACCGCGGCAGGGAGGATGTTGACCTCCATGCCCATCGACACGGTGCCGTCGATGACGCGGGACGTGTGGAGGATGACGACGTCCGGCGGGAGCGTGCGGACGAAGAGCTGGGGGACGAGGCTGAGCCGCGCCGGCACGTACGCGAGCCGCGGGCTGCGGCGCATCCCCGGCCCGACGAACGCGGTCTCGAGGGTGACGCCCTCGCGGTCGGGCAGGCCGGGCTGGGCGTTGAGGGCGTGCAGCCGGTAGGCGGGCACGGCCTTGTCGAGGATCCCGATCGCGACGTGCGGGCTGGCGAAGTTGCCCGAGACGACGACGCGGGGGTTCTCGGGCAGGCCCTCGAAGATGGACGCGAGGCCGGCGATGTCGAGCGTTCTCACGGGTCCAACAGTGCCAGCCGGTCGGCCCGGGGCCTCGGGGCTGAACGTCCCGGCGGGGTGTCGTGCGCCGAGCGGTCTCTCGAGAGTGGCGCGGAGGGTGGTGCGCCTGGTGTGGCGGGCGGCCGCGCGTGCCGCGGGGTGTGGAGCCGTCAGACGGGATCGGTGAACGAGACCGGCGTACCGGTGGCGCGGGCGTAGGCGATCTCCCTGCGCGTGGACCCGCCGACGTACCCGCCGGGGTTGACGACGAGAACCCGGTCGGCGAGGTCGATCTTGCGCAGGTGGAGGGCGTCCAGGGCGGCCTTCTGCTCGTCGGTGACGGGCGCGTCCGCCTCGCCCGGCGCGACGACGATGACACCGGCCAAGGTCAGGTCGCGGTTCGCCGCACGCATCTCGTCCACGAACCGGGTGGAGCCGCAGATGCAGACGATCTCAGGTCGGTCGGGCACGGCTCGGTCCTTCGGTCGAACTGGCGGACCGTCAGTGTGCACGGTGGCGTCGTGCGTGCGAATGGGGCGGCGGTCGCGCGGGCCAGCGAGCGGTCGCATTCGTCGTCGGGGTGGTACCTGGCGTGTATCAGGAGCGGGCGTGACCGCGACCCAGCTTGTCGGTGGCGGTGGGGTCGCCTGTACGCGCCGCCGACCACCTCGCTCCGCTGCCTTCTCCGTGATGCGGCCCGCTGCAGGGGCGGCCGGTAGCCGCACTGCCGGCCCGGGCAGAGATCGTGGGCGAGGGGACGGCGACTGTTGGTGAGTGATGGTGACTCACTCAAAGTTGTTGCGCTGGAACGAGTCTCGCCAGGGGCGGACTGTCGGACCCCGTCCCTAGTGTTGTTCTCGTGAGCAGCGACGAGCAGACCAGGGGCGAGGTGCCCGGCAACCAGCCGGACGCCTCGGCGCCGGCTGGTCACGCCGTCTCCGGCGAGTCAGAACCAGTGCATGACCTGTTCGCGGGGATCGCTGCGATGGACGCCGCCACCGCGGTCGTACTGGACGCTGCCCGTTGCGCATGGTCGCTGTCGGACAGCGAGGCGCGGGATGCGGTGGAGGCGTTCACCCGAGCGATGGCGTCCGCGGAAGCCGCCCGGCTGGCGGTGATCAAAGTCCTCGACGAACGCCCCGAAGCCGTCCCCGGAGCCAGTGAAGGCAAGGTCGCGGCCGCGTTCCTCACCGGCCGGTTGAACGTGGACCCGGGCCGGGCGAACGCTGACGCCCGCGCCGCGCGCGCGTTGGACTCGGACTCCGGGAGCCTGCCGCAGGTCGGGGCCGCCCTCGCGGCCGGTGAGATCACCCGCGAACACGCGGACGCCTGTGTGCGGGCGGTCTCTCGGCTGCCGAAGCGGCT
>JACRAB010000183.1 GCA_016213575.1 Actinomycetota bacterium | reverse complement strand
TTGAGCAGGCTGCCGTACTGCACGATGAGCGGCCGGTCCGTGCCGAGCTGGTGGTTCAGCTGGGCGACCGACTCCGCCGGGGCGAACGGGCCGAGGATCGCCCGCGCCACGTTCTGCGGCAGGACGTTGGAGATCGCGAACACGATGACGGTCAGGAGGAACAGCGTCACCAGGGCGAGCGCGAGACGCCGAAGGACGTAGACCACCATGGACTCACCCCCAGGTCGGGTGGCAGACGGGTCGGCGCCGGGCGGCGCGGGCAGGGCGGGTGCAGCGGGCAGGGCGGGTGCAGCGGGTGGTGCGGTCGGTCTCGTCGGTCTGGTCCGGGCAGAGACGGTGGTGCCGGTGACGGGCCCTACGACCCGTCACCCGCACACTCAGTCCGCCGGGCGCGTGCGAGTAAAGATCCGGCCTTCAGCCCGCACGCGGTGAGGTCGACCTGACCGAGCGCCGTCGTCGCCATCCCGACGTACTTCGTCGAGTGGGCGGCGAGGTACTGGTAGAAGTACGGCACCAGGATCGGCGTGTCCTTCTGCATGATGTCGCTGATCTTGCGGCAGGCCGCCTTCTGCGCGTCGACCCCGATCGAGGCCTGGTAGGCCTTGAACGCCGCGTCGAAGTCCTTGCTGTTGTACTGCGAGGAGTTCCACACGCCGCCGCCCGACAGGGCCGCGTTGAGGTAGACGTCCGGCGTGCCGCGGTGGCCGTAGTCGACGATGCCGAGGTCGGACGCGCCGGAGCACGGCGGGTCGGCCGGCTTCTCCGGGCACCACTGCTTGCCGTAGAACGTGCTGCCGTCCTCGACCTGGATGTCGAGGGTGATGCCGGCCTTCGCGGCGTCCGACTTGATGAGCGTCGCGAGGTCCGGGATCTCCTGGAGCTTGACGGCGTGCAGCGTCGCCTTGAGGTTCGTCGCGCCGGCCGAGGCCAGGAGCGCCTTCGCCTTGTCGATGTCCTGCGTGCGGGCCGGCAGGGACGTGTCGGCGAACGGGTACACCGGCGCGATGACGGTGTCGGCCGCGACGTCGGCGGTGCCCTTCCACAGCGACTTGACCATCGCGTCGCGGTCGAGCGTCCAGGCGAGCGCCTCGCGGACCTGCGGGTCCTTGAACGCGCCCTTGTCGGTGCGCATCCAGACCTGCCGGTGGTTGGCCGACTTCAGCGAGATGACGGTGAGGTTGCTGTTGTTGAGCAGCGCCTCGCCGCCGTTGGCCTGGAACTGGACGATCGCGTCGACCTGACCGGACTGCAGCGCGACGACCTGCGGCTGCAGGTCGGAGAAGAACACCCACTCGACGCTGTCGAGCGGGGTCTTCGTGCCCCACCACTTGTCGTTGCGCACGAACGTCGCGCCCGTCTTGGCGTCGAACTTCGTGATCTTCCAGGGGCCGGTGCCGTTCTGCTCCTTGTCGAGCGTGGCGCCGTCGGCCTGGGACTTGGGGATGATCGGCGACTGGGCGTTGTCCGGCGAGACGAGGTACGGGAAGTTGCCGTTCGGGCCGTTGAGCTTGAAGACCACGCTCTTGCCGTCGGGCGAGGTGACCGAGCCCTTGTCGATGACGCCCTTGAGGGCGGAGTTGCCGGCCGCGCTGAGCCGGTCGAACGTCGAGATGACGTCGTCCGCCGTCAGCGGCGAGCCGTCCTTCTGCCAGGTGACGCCCTGGCGCAGCGTGAAGGTCCACTCGGTGGCGTCCGCGTTCGGCTTCCACTCCGTCGCGAGGCCCGGCTTCAGCTGCAGGTCGCCGCTGGTGTAGACGAGGAACTCGTAGCACTGGGCGACGAGGCCGTAGGCGGCGAGGTCGACCATCTTGACCGAGTCGAGCGGACCGGCGGGCGGCACGCTCGCGATCTTCATCGTGCCACCGGTCTTGACCGAGCCGGCAGTGCCGCCACCGACGCCGACACCCGTCGTCTGCCCGGCCGAGCCGGTGCTCGTGGGGATCGAGTTGGCCCCGCCGCACGCGGCGATGGTCGCGCCCGTCATCCCGAGCAGGAGCCCCATCCGGACGAACTCACGCCGCGGCAGCCTGCCCGCGACGAAGGACTCGATGAGGTCGAGCTGGAGGGGGTTCGCCGCTCTGCGAATGGCGTCGTACTCCCGGCGTGCGGTCATGCCTGGCCACCTCTCTTCGTGGCCCACGGGCGTGGACCGCGGCTGAAGAACTGCCTCGTAGGGGCATCGTGCCCTTGTGAAGGCTAGGTCGAGGCCTAGTTCTCCCAACTGGGGCATGAGCCTGTCAATACGCTCCGGCTCACCACATGGTCACGATCGGGTCACCACTTAGCGGTTGGGCGCCCGATGTTTCGTATGGCGCTCCGACATGTTTCGGGGCAGCACTTATCGGCCGGTTTGTCGCGCTCGTGCCGCCCTGTCCAGGGTCGGCGCCGGTCAGGCCCGCTTGCGCTCGGCGTAGGCCCGGGCCTTGGCCCGGTTGCCGCAGACGGCCATCGAGCACCAGCGGCGCCGGCGGCGCGGGTCGGCGAAGACCCAGCCGCAGCCGGTGCCCGGACAGGCCGCGACGCAGGTGCCGAGGCTCGTCGTGAGGAGGTCCTCCGCGGCGACCGCGACGTCGAGGACGGGCAGGTCGAGCGGGCTCACGGCGTCGGTGCCCGCGCGGCGCGCGCCGGTGCCGGCGAGGCGCCAGGCCGCGGGTCCGCCACCGTCCGGCGGGGCGAGCACGGACGCGGCCCGGGCGGCGGCCGCCTCGTGGGCGACGAGCGCCCAGTCGCCCTCGGTGCCGCGGCG
>JACRAB010000182.1 GCA_016213575.1 Actinomycetota bacterium | reverse complement strand
GGCCCGGCTCACCCGCGGCGAGCCCGCGCTCGCCGACACCGAGCCGTGGCTCGCCCGCCGGCCCGCCGGCCTCACGGTGACGTTCGGCTGGGGGCCGCGGCTGTTCGACCTCGCCGGGCTCGCGGCGCAGCGCCCGCCCGCGCTGGCCGACCTGCCGGCGTTCCGCGGCGAGCGGCTCGAGGACCGCTGGTCGGGCGGGGACCTGCTGCTCCAGGTGTGCGCCGACGAGCCGACGACGGTGAGCCACGCCGTCCGGATGCTCACCAAGGACGCCCGCCGGTTCGCGACGGTGCGCTGGGTGCAGAACGGGTTCAAGACCCCGGCCTCCGCCGGCACGCCGCGCAACCTGCTCGGCCAGGTCGACGGCACGGTCAACCCCAAGGGCGCCGACCTCGACGCGGCGGTCTGGCACGACGGGGCGCCGGACTGGTTCGCCGGCGGCACCGTCCTCGTCCTGCGGCGGATCTCCCTGGCCCTGGAGACCTGGGACGCCTTCGACCCGGCGGGCAAGGAGCTCGTCCTCGGCCGCCGGCTCGACACCGGCGCACCGCTGACCGGCACCGTCGAGACCGACCTCGCCGACCTCGACGCCATCGACGAGCAGGGCTTCCCGGTCATCGACGACACCGCGCACGTCCGGCTCGCGAAGGCCCGGACCCCGGCCGAGGTCATGCTGCGCCGCGGGTTCAACGTCGACGCCGGCCCGGCCGCCGACGGCAGCGCCGACGTGGGCCTGCTCTTCGCGGCCTACCAGCGCGACCCGCGGACGGCGTTCGTCCCCGTGCAGCGGCGGCTCGCCGCGACGGACGCGATGAACCGCTGGGTCACCCACGTCGGGTCGGCGGTCTTCGCGCTGCCGCCGGGTTGTGCCGAGGGAGGTTTCGTCGGGGACGGGCTGCTGGCCTGACTCCGCCGCTGCGCGGCAGGTCGGCTCGTGGTCAGGCGAACGCGGGCAGGGCGGGCAGCGGCCCGGACGACGTGAGTCCGGTGCCGCTGCCGCGCCCGGTGAGCCACGCGGCGAGCGCCGCGGCCGGCCCGGAGACGGTCGTCGCGCCGTCCGCAGCGTCGTTCGCGGTGCCGTCGGCGTGCAGCTCCCACGTGGTCCCGAGGTCGGTCGCGGTGACGGCGAGCGCCGGGACGTCGGCCCGGCCGGCGAACGCCGTGCACGTCTCGGCGAGCAGCCGGGCCACGAGGGCGGGCTCCGCGGCGGCGAGGACGTCGACGGGGGAGCGGTGCCCGGCGTCGGCGGGGTGCAGGTCCGCCCGGTGCAGCACGACCTCGCGCCAGCGGAAGAACCCGACGACGCCGGCCGGCTGGAACCAGCCCGCCGGGGAGGTGAACTCGACGTCGTACCGCTGCTGCGGCAGGGCGGCCCACGCCCGGGTGAACCGCTCCGCCGAGTCGAGCAGCGCCGCCGTCTGCCGGTCCGAGGCGTCGGTCGCGGCCGCCTCGATGGCGGCGTCCCGCTCGGCGCGGCCGGGGTACATGCTCACGACCTCGCCGCGCGCGGCCGCGCCGAGCACCCCGACGAACGCCTCGGCGTTGAGCCGCACGTGCGCGAGGACGTGGCCCCGGCTCCAGCCGGGCAGTGCGGACGGCGCGGCGAGGTCCGCGGCCGTGAGGGTCGCGGCCTCGGCGGCGAGGGCGAGGGTCTGCTCCGCGAGGGCGGCCCGGACCAGGTCGGGGGAGGGTGTGGTGTCCACCGCGCGACCGTATGCCCGGAACAGGCGGCCGCGCGACGGGGTTGACCCGTCGGGACGCCGGCCGGCCGCGGCGTGTCGGGCTGCGTGTCGGGCCCGTCCCCGACCAGGCGTCCGCGCTCTGACCTGGGACGACGTCCGAGGGGCCGGCGTTCGACACGAGACTGTCGGACGGGGCACCTAGCATGGGCGACGCCCCTTCACGTCTTTCGGAAGTGGATCCCGTGATTGACCGTCTCATCGTCCGTGGCGCCCGTGAGCACAACCTCAAGGACGTCTCCATCGACCTGCCGCGCGACGCCCTCGTCGTGTTCACGGGTCTGTCCGGGTCCGGCAAGTCCTCCCTGGCGTTCGACACGATCTTCGCCGAGGGGCAGCGCCGGTACGTCGAGTCGCTCTCGGCGTACGCCCGGCAGTTCCTCGGCCAGATGGACAAGCCCGACGTCGACTTCATCGAGGGCCTGTCGCCCGCGGTGTCGATCGACCAGAAGTCGACGAACCGCAACCCCCGGTCGACGGTCGGCACGATCACCGAGGTCTACGACTACCTGCGCCTGCTCTGGGCCCGCGCGGGCCGCCCGCACTGCCCGACGTGCGGCGAGCCGATCCAGCGCCAGACCCCGCAGCAGATCGTCGACCAGCTCCTCGAGCTGCCGGAGGGCACCCGGTTCCAGGTGCTCGCGCCGGTCGTGCGCGAGCGCAAGGGCGAGTACGCCGACCTGTTCCGCGAGCTCCAGGGCAAGGGCTTCTCGCGCGCCCGGGTCGACGGCGAGACCGTGTCGCTCAGCGAGCCGCCGTCGCTGGAGAAGAAGCTCAAGCACACGATCGAGGTCGTCGTCGACCGGCTCACGGCCAAGGCGTCGGCGAAGCGCCGGCTCACCGACTCGGTCGAGACCGCGCTCGGCCTGGCGAACGGCATCCTCCTCGTCGACCTCGTCGACGAGCCCGAGGGGTCGCCCGCCCGGGAGCGCCGCTACAGCGAGAAGATGGCCTGCCCCAACGAGCACCCGCTCGCGACCGACGAGATCGAGCCGCGGACCTTCTCGTTCAACAACCCTTTCGGCGCCTGCCCGGAGTGCACCGGCATCGGCACGAAGCTCGAGGTGGACGCCGAGCTGCTCGTCCCGGACGAGGACCTCACGCTCGCCGAGGGCGCGATCGCGCCGTGGGCGTCGGGCTCGAACGACTACTTCATCCGCCTCATGAAGGCGCTCGGGGAGGACCTCGGGTTCTCCATCGACGTGCCGTGGCGCGCGCTGCCGCAGCGCGCGAAGGAGGCGCTCCTGCGCGGGCAGGACTACAAGGTCCACGTGAAGTTCAAGAACCGGTACGGCCGGGAGCGGTCGTACACGACAGGCTTCGAGGGCGCGATCCCGTTCGTCCAGCGCCGGCACTCCGAGACCGACTCGGACTGGAGCCGGGAGCGGTACGAGGGCTACATGCGGGAGATCCCGTGCCCGGCGTGCAACGGCGCGCGGCTGCGCCCGGAGTCGCTCGCGGTGCTCGTCGGCGGGCGCTCGATCGCCGACGTCTGCAACCTGCCGATCCGGGAGGCCGCCGACTTCCTCGGGGCCCTCGAGCTGTCGGCGCGCGAGCGGCAGATCGCCGAGCGGGTGCTCAAGGAGATCCACGCCCGGCTCGGCTTCCTCCTCGACGTCGGCCTGGAGTACCTCTCGCTCGACCGGGCCGCCGGGACGCTCTCCGGCGGCGAGGCGCAGCGGATCCGGCTCGCCACCCAGATCGGCTCCGGCCTCGTCGGCGTCCTCTACGTGCTCGACGAGCCGAGCATCGGCCTGCACCAGCGCGACAACCGCCGTCTCATCGACACCCTGACCCGGCTGCGCGACCTCGGCAACACGCTCATCGTCGTCGAGCACGACGAGGACACGATCCGGGCCGCCGACTGGGCGGTCGACATCGGCCCGGGCGCGGGGGAGCACGGCGGCCAGGTCGTCCACTCGGGCCCGGTCGCCGGGCTGCTCTCCCACCCGGACTCCCTGACCGGGCAGTACCTCTCGGGCCGGCGCGAGATCGCGATGCCGGCGGTCCGCCGGCCGCGGGACCCGAAGCGCCAGGTCACCGTCGTCGGGGCCCGCGAGCACAACCTGCGCGGGATCGACGTCTCGTTCCCGCTCGGCTGCCTCGTCGCCGTCACCGGCGTCTCGGGCTCGGGCAAGTCGACGCTCGTCAACGACATCCTCTACACGGTGCTCGCCAACAAGCTCAACGGCGCCCGCCAGGTGCCGGGCCGGCACAAGACGGTCACCGGGCTGGACCACCTCGACAAGGTCGTCCACGTCGACCAGGGGCCGATCGGCCGGACGCCGCGGTCGAACCCCGCGACGTACACCGGCGTGTTCGACCACATGCGCCGGCTGTTCGCCGAGACGACGGAGGCGAAGGTCCGCGGCTACCTGCCGGGCCGGTTCTCCTTCAACGTCAAGGGCGGCCGCTGCGAGGCCTGCTCCGGCGACGGCACGATCAAGATCGAGATGAACTTCCTCCCGGACGTCTACGTGCCGTGCGAGGTCTGCCACGGCGCCCGGTACAACCGGGAGACGCTCGAGGTGCACTTCAAGGGCAAGACGATCAGCGACGTCCTCGACATGCCGATCGAGGAGGCCGCCGACTTCTTCGGCGCGGTCCCCGCGATCGCCCGGCACCTGCGCACGCTCGTCGACGTCGGCCTCGGCTACGTCCGCCTCGGGCAGCCCGCGCCCACCCTGTCCGGCGGCGAGGCGCAGCGGGTCAAGCTCGCGACCGAGCTGCAGAAGCGCTCCACCGGCCGCACGGTCTACGTGCTCGACGAGCCGACGACCGGCCTGCACTTCGAGGACATCCGCAAGCTCCTCGTCGTCCTCCAGGGCCTCGTGGAGAAGGGCAACACGGTGCTCGTCATCGAGCACAACCTCGACGTCATCAAGAGCGCCGACTGGATCGTCGACATGGGCCCGGAGGGCGGTTCCGGCGGTGGCACGGTCATCGCCGAGGGCACGCCCGAGCAGGTGGCGGCCGTCCCCGAGAGCCACACCGGCCGGTTCCTCGCGCCGATCCTCTCGGGCCGCGGCCACCTGCCGGTCGGCACCATCGACGTCCGGGACGCCGTGACGGCACCGGCCGTCCCGGCCGCCCGGGCGAAGAGCCGGGCGACGGCCGCGGTGCCCGCCTCCGGCACCCGGACGACGGCCCGCGCGGCGGCGAAGACGGCGGCCGCCTCGGCCCCCAAGACGGCGGCGGCGGCTCCGCGGCCCGCAGCGAAGAAGGCCGCCGCCCCGACGAGCGCGGCGAAGAAGGCCGTGACGACGGCGGCCAAGAAGGCCGCCGCGGCCAAGGCCCCGGCGACACCGGCCAAGAAGAGCGGCAGCCGGGCCCGCTGACCCCGGCGGACGCAGGAGCGCGCAAGGCCTCCGGCACACCGCCGGGGGCCTTCTGCGTGCCGGTGGGACTCGACGTAACAGCAATTTCATCTGTGCCCCTTGTGGCGGCACCCGTAACGGAGCTTTCATGGCTGCACGGCAGAACGGCGCCGGTGCAGTCCGGGTGGGTGGCCCGGGCCGGTCGTCGGGGACGTCGTGTGGGGGGCCAACAGGTTCCGGTCCGGAGCCCGTCGCCCGAGGAGACACAGCCATGGCCGGTGAGGGTCCGAAGCTCGCGCGCGAGCTCAACATCTGGGAAGCGATCGGCATCTCGGTGGCGCTCATGGCGCCGTCGATGGCCGCGAACATCAACCCGCAGGGCATGGTCGGCGTCGTCGGCGGGGCGATCCCACTGACCTTCGCGCTCGCGACGGTCGGCGTCCTGCTCGTCGCGTACACGTTCGTCCGGCTCACGCAGCGGTTCCACCACTCCGGCTCCGTCTACGGCTTCGTCGGGGCCACGATGGGCCCGCGCGCCGGGGTCGTGGCCGGCTGGGGCCTGCTCGGGACGTACACGTTCTACGGCGTCGTCACCGCGACGGCGTCCTCGCGGTTCATCCTGTCGTTCCTCGACAGCACGGGCATCTGGTCCGCGCCGCCCGACGGTCTCGTCCTCGCGCTGGTCCTGCTCGTCGTCGCCGGGGTGTTCTGGCTGACGATCTCGCCGATCCGGATGGGCACGAGGTTCCTGCTCGTCGTCGAGGGCGCCACGGTCGCGCTCATCCTCGTCGTCGCGCTCGTCGTGCTCGCCAAGCTGGCCGGCGGCGACGGTCCGGGCGGCCAGGGCATCACGTTCTCGCCGTTCACCCTCGCCGAGGGCACCGGGGTCTCCGCGATCTTCCTCGGCATCGTCTTCGGCTTCCTGTCGTTCGCCGGGTTCGAGGCCGCCGCCACCCTCGGCGAGGAGACGAAGGAGCCCCGCCGGGACATCCCGCGCGCCATCCTCGGCACCGCGGTCTTCGGCGGCGTCTACTTCGTCTTCGTCACCTGGGTCGAGGTCATGGGCTTCGGCAACGACGAGAAGGGCCTCGCCGCGTTCGCGTCGTCCGGGTCGCTCTTCGGCGACCTCGGCACCCAGTTCGTCGGTGCCTGGCTCGGCGAGCTCATCACCCTCGGCGCGGCGATCAGCGCCTTCGGGTGCGCCCTCGCCTGCTCGGTCGGCGCCTCCCGGCTGCTCTTCGCCCTGGCCCGCGACGGGATCGCCCCGCCGGCGCTCGCCCAGGTGTCGGCGACGAAGCGGACGCCGGTCCTCGCGTCCGGGGTCGTCGCCGTCGCGGTCCTCGTGCTCGAGGTCGTGCTCTGGGTCATCTACCGGCCGACCGTCGCGGCCGACGCCGAGGGGTACACGGCCGGCTCGCTCTCGGTCTTCATCGCGTCCGGCGTCATCGGGACCCTGATCCTCCTCGTCGCCTACGTGCTCGCGACCGTCGGTGTCGTCCGGCTGCTCTTCCTCGGCCGCACGCGTCAGGTGGCGGCCTGGGAGGCGGCGATCCCGGTGCTCGCACTGCTGCTCCTCGGGTACACGCTGTACAAGAACATCCCGACGACGTTCGAGAACAAGGCCGCGGTCCCGGTCATGCTCTCCGTGCTGTGGCTGGCCGTCGGCGTCGTCTTCGTCGTCGTGGCGCCCGGTGCAGCCCGCCGGGCGGGTGAGAAGCTCACCGCGGACGAGGGCCTGGCGCCCGCAGGCACGAAGGAGATCGTGTGACGACGTACGCAGACCCCGTCCCCGGCGGCCGCGCCGGGGACGGGGACCGCGCCCAGGCGCTCGCCGAGGACCTCGCCGCGAAGGGCGTCCACGGCGTCGTCATGTCGTGGGTCGACACGTGCGGGGTGAACCGGGTCAAGACCGTCCCGGTCGCCCGGCTCGCCTCGGCGGCCCGCTGGGGCGTCGGCATGTCACCCGTCTTCGACCTCTTCCTCGCCGACGACTCGATCGTCAGCGGTGACCTGCAGGGCGGCCCGGACGGCGACCTGCGGCTCGTCCCGGACCTCGACCACGTCGTCCCGCTCGCGGGGCAGCCGGGTTGGGCCTGGGCACCGGTGGACCGGATGCGGCAGGACGGCACGATGCACCCGGGCTGCTCGCGGACGATCCTGCGCCGGCTCGTCAGCGCCGCGCGGGAGCAGGGCCTCGAGCTGAGGGCGAGCATCGAGATCGAGTTCGCGCTCGGCCGCGGCGACGTGCCGTACCCGGCGTTCGAGCCGGCGTGCGTCGGGTCCTCGTACGGCATGACCCGGCTCGTCGAGCAGACCGACTTCTGCGCCGACGCCCTCGAAGCCCTTGCGGCCGAGGGGGTCGACGTCGACCAGATCCACCCCGAGTACGCCGCGGGGCAGTACGAGGTCTCCGTCGGCGCGCTCGACCCGGTCGGCGCCGCCGACCGCTCGGTGCTCGTCCGGCAGACGCTGCGGGCCGTCGCCCAGCGGCACGGCCTGCGGATCTCGTTCTCGCCGTCCGTGCTCGCGGCGGGCGTCGGGAACGGTGGTCACCTGCACCTGTCGGCCTGGCGGGACGGCGCGAACCTGCACTCGACCGGCGAGGGCCGCTACGGGATGACCGCCGAGGGCGAGGCGTTCGCGGCCGGGGTGCTCGACGCGCTGCCCGCGCTGGCCGCGGTCACGACGCCGAGCCCGGCGAGCTACCTGCGGCTGCAGCCCTCGCACTGGGCGGGTGTCTACGCCTGCTGGGGGCACGAGACCCGGGAGTCGGCCCTGCGGATCGTCACCGGCATGGTCGGCAACACCGAGCGCGCGGCGAACATCGAGGTGAAGTGCGCGGACCTGTCGGCCAACCCGTACCTGCTCCTCACGGCCGCCGTCGCCGCCGGCCTCGACGGCACCGCCCGCGGGCTCACGCTGCCCGACGAGATCTCCGGCGACCCGGCCGGGCTCGACCCGGCGCAGGCCGAGAAGGCCGGTGTCCGCCGGCTGCCGACGTCCCTGCCCGAGGCGGTCGAGGCGTTCGCCGCGAGCCCGCTGCCGGCCACCGCGTTCGGCGACCTCGTCGTCGACGCCGTCCTCGCCGTCCGCCGGGGGGAGGCGGCACGCGTCGCGGGCCTCGACGCGGCGGCCGTCGCCGAGGCCTACCGGTGGGTGTACTGACCCCCGACCCGCGGGGGTCGGTCGCCGAGCGGCTGCGCCGCACGTCCGCGACGTTCGCGCCGGCCGAGCGGCGCGTCGCCCGGGCGCTCCTCGCCGAGTCCCCGCTCACCGGGCTCGAGCCGCTCGCCGTCGTCGCCGACCGGGCGGGTGCGAGCGCACCCACGGTGCTGCGGGTCGTCGGCAAGCTGGGGTTCTCCGGGTACCCGGACTTCCAGCGGGCGCTGCGCGCCGAGCTGGCCGCGCGCTGGTCGACCCCGCTCGACGTCATGCCGCGGGAGCCGGCGACGGGGCTCGTCGACACCGTGCGGGAGGCGATCCGGACGTCGGTCGCGGCGGACCTCGACCGGCTCGCCGGCGAACCGGACCCGGACGCCGCGGCGACCCTGCTCGCGGATGCCCGGCACGCCGTGTGGACGGTCGGCGGCCGGTTCAGCAGCGTCCTCGCCGACTACCTCGCGCTGCACCTGCAGGTGCTGCGCCGCAGCGTGCACCGGGTGCCCGGTGACCCCGGGGGCCGGCACACCGCCCTGCTCGACGTCGCCCGCCGCGACGTCGTCGTCGCCTTCGACTACCGGCGCTACCAGAACGACACCGTCGAGTTCGGGGCCCGCGCGGTCGCCCAGGGCGCCCGCCTCGTGCTCTTCACCGACCACCTGATGTCCCCGCTCGCCGCCGACGCGGACGTCGTCCTCGCGACGACGATCGAGACCGGCTCGCCGTTCGCGGTCATGTCACCCGCGATGGCCGCCGTCGAGACGGTGCTCGTGAGCGTCGTCGACCGGCTCGGCGGCGCGCCGCGCGAGCGGATGGAGCGCTACGACGCACTGTCGACGGAGGTCCGGTCCGGTCCCGCCGACCCTGCCGCCGACCCGGCCGCCGCGCCTGCCGGTGACCTGCCGGCCGGACCGGCCCCGGACGCCCCAGCCCCCACACCACCCCGGAGGACCTCATGACGGACGTCGCCAGCACCGTCCCGCTCGTCGACCACCACTGCCACGGCGTCGTGACGGCCGAGCTCGACCGGCCCGGGCTGGAGGCGATCATCAGCGAGGGCGGCGCCCCGCCCGCCGGGGAGACGAACTTCGACACCCCGGTCGGGCTCGCGATCCGGCGGCACTGCGCGCCGCTGCTCGACCTCGAGCCGCACGCGCCCGTCGAGGAGTACCTCGCGCGCCGCTTCGCGCTCGGCACCGCGGAGGTGAACCGGCGCTTCCTCGCGCCGACCGGGACGAGCCGCTACCTCGTCGACACCGGGCACCGGCCGGACGGCCTCACGACGCCCGAGGAGATGGCCGACCTCACCGGCACGCCGACGTCGGTCATCGTCCGCCTCGAGTCGGTCGCCGAGGCGGTCGCGGCGGACGGCGTCGAGCCCGCCGAGTTCGCCCCGCGCTTCGCCGAGCGGCTCGCCGCGGCGACCTCCGAGCCCGGCGTCGTCGGGGTGAAGTCGGTCGCGGCCTACCGGACCGGGCTGCGGCTGGACCCGCGCCGGCCGTCGCCGTCGGAGTCGACAGGGGCGGCCGCACGCTGGCTGACGACCGGCCCGGGGGAGTCCGGCTGGCGGCTCGCCGACCCGGTGCTCCAGCGCCTGACACTGTGGGCCGCCGTCGACCTCGGTCTGCCGATCCAGTTCCACATCGGCTTCGGCGACAGCGACATCCGGATGACCGAGGTCGACCCGACGCTGCTCACCGACTGGCTGCACCTGCACCGGGTGCCCGTCATGCTCCTGCACTGCTGGCCGCTGCACCGGGAGGCGTCCTACCTCGCGTGCATCTACCCCCACGTGCACCTCGACGTCGGCTCCGTCCTGCACTACGTCGGGCCGCGCCGGAGCATCGAGGTGCTCGCCGAGGCCGCCGAGGTCACGCCGTTCACCCGGCTGCTCTACTCCTCCGACGCCTACGGCGCGCCCGAGCTGTACCGGCTCGGCGCGCTGAGCTTCCGGCTCGGGCTCGAGGCGCTGCTCGCCGACCGCGTCGACAGCGGCGAGTGGTCGGTGCCGGACGCCGAACGCTTCGCGCACCTCGTCGCGCACGGCAACGCCGAGCGCGTCTACGGCCTCCCGGCCGCGCCGTGACCGGGCAGGCGGAACCGTGACCGGCCGGCACGCCGGCGCCCGCGCCGGGCTCGAGGAGCTGCGGGTGCGCTGGGTCGAGGCGCTCGACGCCGAGCTGCCCGCGGCGGTCGCGCTGCGGCACCGGATCCACGCCGCGCCCGAGGTGTCCGGTCACGAGACCGCGACGACCGCCGCGGTCGTCGCCGCGATCGGCGCCGGCCCCGGGACGGCGTCCGCCTCGACGGGGCGGGTGCTCCGGATCGGACCGGGCGGCCCGGCGGTCGCCGTCCGCGCCGAGCTCGACGCGCTGCCGCTCGTCGAGGCGACGGGGGCCGCGTACGCCGCGACGAACGGTGCCATGCACGCGTGCGGCCACGACGTGCACCTCGCGGCCGTCACCGCGCTGGCCCGGGCCGCCCTCGCGACGGAGGCCGCCGGCCACCCCCTGCCCGCCGGGCTGCTCGTCGTCCTCCAGCCGCGCGAGGAGGTCGGCCCGACCGGGGCCGCCGACGTCCTCGCCGAGGGCGTCCTGGCCGCGCACGACGTCCGGTGCGTCGTCGGCGGGCACGTCCAGCCGCAGGTCGCGGCCGGGCACGTCTCGTGCGACCCAGGCCCGGTCAACGCGGCCGTCGACGAGATCGAGGTCGTCGTCACCGGCCGGGGCGGCCACGGCGCCTACCCGCACCTCACCGTGGACCCGGTCCCGGCGCTGTGCCGGATCGTGCTGGCGATGCAGGACGCCGTCCGCTCCGCCGTCGACCCGCTGCAGCCGGCCGTGGTGTCGATGACCCAGCTGTCCGGCTCCGGCGCGCCGAACGTCGTCCCGGACGAGGCCCGCGCGGCCGGCACCGTCCGGACGATGCGGCCCGTCGACGCCGTCGCGCTGCACGCCCGGATCGAGGCGCTCGTCACGGGCATCGCGCAGGCGCACGGCGGCACCGGCCGCTACCTCGTCCGCCGCGGCGAGCCGGCGCTCGACAACGACCCCGCGACCGCGGCCTGCGCCGCGGACTGGCTCGCGGCGTCCGGGCTGCCGACGGCGCCCTTCGCGTCGTGCGGCTCCGACGACTTCGCGACGTACGGCACCCGGCTGCCGATCCTCATGATGTTCGTCGGCACAGACGGCGGCCCGGGCTCGCCGATGCTCCACGACGCGGCGTTCCTGCCTCCGGACGGCACCGTGCGGGAGGTGGCCCTCGCGCTCATGGCCGGCTGGCTCGCCGCCGTCGAGGTGCACCTCGGCCCCGGGGCGGCCGGTACCGGCGGCGCGGACCACCGGGCCGGTACCGGAAAGGTCGGTGCCGACGCCTAGGCTCGGTCCGTGGCCGATCCTTCGACGTACCGCCCGAGGACGGGAGAGATCCCGGAGTCGCCGGGGGTCTACCGCTTCCGGGACGCGTCGGGCCGGGTCATCTACGTCGGCAAGGCGAAGAGCCTGCGGCAGCGGCTCAACTCCTACTTCGCCGACATCGCCTCGCTGCACCCGCGCACCCAGACGATGGTGACGACGGCGGCGGGCGTGGAGTGGACGACGGTCACCACCGAGGTCGAGGCGCTCCAGCTCGAGTACGCGTGGATCAAGGAGTTCGACCCGCGCTTCAACGTCAAGTACCGCGACGACAAGTCCTACCCGTACCTCGCGGTGACGATGGGGGAGGCCTACCCGCGGGTCCAGGTCATGCGCGGCGCCAAGCGCAAGGGCACCCGCTACTTCGGGCCCTACGCGCACGCCTGGGCGATCCGGGAGACCGTCGACCTGCTGCTGCGGGTCTTCCCGGTGCGCACGTGCAGCGCCGGGGTCTTCCGCCGGGCCGGCCAGGTCGGCCGTCCGTGCCTGCTCGGCTACATCGACAAGTGCTCCGCACCGTGCGTCGGCCGGGTCAGCGAGGAGGAGCACCGCGAGCTCGCCGAGGACTTCTGCGACTTCATGGCGGGCCAGACCCAGCGGTTCGTCCGCCGGATCGAGCAGCAGATGAAGGCCGCGGCGTCCGAGCTGGAGTACGAGCGTGCGGCCCGGCTCCGCGACGACCTCCAGGCCCTGCGGCGGGCGCTCGAGAAGAGCGCCGTCGTCCTCCCGGACGGCACGGACGCCGACGTCTTCGGGCTCTCCGAGGACGACCTCGAGGCCGCGGTCCAGGTGTTCCACGTCCGGGACGGCCGGGTCCGGGGCCAGCGGGGCTGGGTCGTCGAGAAGGTCGAGGACGTGACGACCGCCGACCTCGTCGAGCAGCTCCTGCTCCAGGTCTACGGCGACGTCGGCGGCGACGGCGTGCCGCGCGAGGTGCTCGTGCCGGTGGAGCCGCCGGACCGGGTCGAGATCGAGGAACTGCTCAGCGAGCAGCGCGGCTCTCGGGTCGTCGTCCGGGTCCCGCAGCGCGGCGACAAGCGGTCGCTCGCCGAGACCATCGGACGCAACGCGGGCCAGGCGCTCACCCTGCACAAGACCCGGCGCGCCGGGGACCTGACGACCCGGTCGAAGGCGCTCGCCGAGATCCAGGACGCGCTCGGCCTGCCCGAGGCCCCGCTGCGCATCGAGTGCTACGACGTCTCGAACATCCAGGGCACGCACGTCGTCGCGTCGATGGTCGTCTTCGAGGACGGCCTGCCCCGCAAGAGCGAGTACCGCCGGTTCACCGTGCGCGGGGTCGACGGTCAGGACGACGTCGCGTCGATCCACGAGGTCATCACCCGGCGCTTCCGCCGCTACCTCGAGGACAAGGAGAACGCCGGGCTCGACCTCGGTGACGGCGGCGCGGACGACGACCTGCCCGGCGGGGTGCCCGGTGCGGACGGCGGCATGCAGGTCCCGCAGCCCCGGGACGAGGCCGACGAGGCCGAGGAGCGCCGGCGCGGGGCGGCGTCCCCGATCGACCCCGACACCGGTCGCCCGCGGCGCTTCGCGTACTCCCCGAACCTCGTCGTCGTCGATGGCGGCCCGCCGCAGGTCGCCGCGGCGGCCCGCGCGATGGCCGAGCTCGGCATCGACGACGTCGCGCTGTGCGGCCTCGCGAAGCGGCTCGAGGAGGTCTGGGTCCCGGCGGACGACGACCCGCTCGTGCTGCCCCGGACGAGCGAGGGGCTCTACCTGCTCCAGCGGGTCCGCGACGAGGCGCACCGGTTCGCGATCACGCACCACCGGCAGAAGCGCAGCAAGGCGATGACGGTCAGCGTCCTCGACGAGGTGCCCGGTCTCGGGCCCGCCCGCAAGAAGGCGCTGCTGCGGGCGTTCGGCTCGGTGAAGCGGCTGCGGGTGGCGAGCGCGGAGGAGATCGCGTCGGTCCAGGGCATCGGGCCCTCGGTCGCCGCGGCGGTCGTCGCCGCCCTCGGCGAGCAGACCGCGGAGACGGCGGTCGACATGGCGACCGGTGAGATCATCGACTGACCCCGCGGGGGCGCGGCAGGCGGCGGAGACGACACAGGGGCCGGGGTGCGGAAAGCGTCCCGGGCGACCAGGAGGGGCACGACGTGAGTGGGGCCGACGACGGACGAGAGCTGCTCGTCATCACAGGGATGTCCGGTGCGGGCCGGTCGACGGCGGGGGCGGTGCTCGAGGACCTCGGCTGGTACGTCGTCGACAACCTGCCGCCGCAGATGCTCAGCACGCTCGTCGACCTGACGACGACACCGACGACGAACGACGTGCACCAGCTCGCGGTGACGATCGACGTCCGCGGGCGCTCGTTCTTCGCCGCGCTGCAGACCGCCCTCGCCGCGCTCGGCGACCGCGGCGTGAAGACCCGGCTGCTCTTCCTCGACGCCGCGGACGACTCGCTCGTGCGCCGGTTCGAGTCCGTGCGCCGGCCGCACCCGCTCCAGGGCGAGGGCCGGCTGCTCGACGGCATCACCAAGGAGCGCGAGATCCTCGGCGGGCTCCGCGGGACCGCCGACATCGTCCTCGACACCTCGCACCTCAACGTCCACCAGCTCTCCGCGAAGATCGCCGAGGCGTTCGGCGACGGCGCCGGCCCGGCGCTGCGGGTCACGGTGATGTCCTTCGGGTTCAAGTACGGCCTGCCGCTCGACGCCGACCACGTGGCCGACGTCCGCTTCCTGCCGAACCCGTTCTGGGTGCCCGAGCTGCGGGGGCACACCGGCCTCGACGCCCCGGTCAGCGAGTTCGTGCTCGCCCAGGAGGGTGCCGTGACGTGGCTCGACGCGTACGTGGCCGCGCTGCGGCCGGTGCTCGCCGGCTACACCCGGGAGAACAAGCGCTACGCGACCCTCGCCATCGGCTGCACGGGCGGCAAGCACCGCTCCGTGGCCATGAGCGAGCAGCTCGCGGAGCGGCTGCGCAGCGACTCGCTGTCCGCGACGACCGTCCACCGCGACCTCGGTCGCGAGTAGGGAGCCCCGCGTCCATGGCTGGACCTTCGGTCGTCGCCCTCGGCGGCGGGCACGGTCTCGCGGCCTCGCTGTCCGCCCTGCGGCACGTCACCGACCGGCTCACCGGCGTCGTGACCGTCGCGGACGACGGCGGGTCGTCGGGCCGGCTGCGCCGCGAGCTCGGCGTGCTGCCGCCGGGGGACCTGCGGATGGCGCTGTCGGCGCTCTGCGACGACGGCGAGTGGGGGCGGCTGTGGCGTGACGTCCTCCAGCACCGGTTCGCCAGCGCCGGGGCGCTGCACCAGCACGCGATGGGCAACCTCCTCATCGTCACCCTCTGGGAGCTCCTCGGGGACACCGTCGAGGGCCTGGACTGGGTCGGGCGGCTGCTCGGCGCCCGCGGCCGGGTGCTGCCGATGGCCGCCGTCCCGCTCGACATCGAGGCGACGGTCCGCGGCGCCGACCCGGCGGACCCGGCCGGGGTCGTCACGGTCCGCGGGCAGGTCGCCGTCGCGACCACCCCGGGGGACGTCGTCGCGCTGCGCCTGGTGCCCGAGCAGCCACCCGCGTGCCCGGAGGCGCTCGACGCGATCATGGAGGCGGACTGGGTCGTCCTCGGGCCGGGGTCGTGGTTCACGAGCGTGCTGCCGCACCTGCTCGTCCCGGAGCTGTCCGCGGCGCTGCACGAGACCCGGGCCCGGCGCTGCGTCACGATGAACCTCGCGACCCAGGCGGGGGAGACCGAGGGGTTCTCCTCCGAGGCGCACCTGGAGGTGCTCGCGGCGCACGCCCCGGACCTGCGGATCGACGCCGTCCTGGCCGACCCGTCGTCCGTCGAGGACCCGGGTACGCTCTCCGACGTCGCGGGCACGCTGGGAGCTCGGCTCCTCATGCGTCAGGTGTCCCTGGGGGACGGCACCCCGCGGCACGACCCCCTGCGTCTCGCGGCCGCCTATCGGGACGTGTTCGACGCCGTCCTCGGAGATGTGTGAAACCCCGCATGGTCGATCTTCGTCCCGTACGGTCAGTGCTCGTGACTGTCCGCAATCAGATGAACACGGAAATTCGACCTCCCGCACACGCGCGGAGGAACGCGATGGCAGGATGTGGCGCATGGCTCTGACGGCGCTGGTGAAGGACGAGCTCAGCCGCCTCCAGGTGACGAAGCCCTGCTGCCGCAAGGCAGAGGTGTCCGCGACGCTGCGGTTCGCAGGCGGTCTGCACATCGTGAGCGGGCGGATCGTCGTGGAGGCGGAGCTCGACACGGGCAATGCGGCCCGACGGCTGAGGCGGGACATCGCCGAGGTCTTCGGGCACACGAGCGACGTCATCGTGCTGGCGCCCGGCGGGCTGCGACGCGGCAGCCGCTACGTCGTGCGGGTGGTGCGGGACGGCGAGAGTCTCGCCCGGCAGACCGGGCTGCTCGACGCCCGCGGCCGCCCGGTGCGCGGCCTGCCCCCGCAGGTCGTCTCCGGCGCGACGTGCGACGCAGAGGCCGCCTGGCGCGGCGCGTTCCTCGCGCACGGCTCGCTCACCGAGCCCGGCCGGTCCAGCGCCCTCGAGGTGACCTGCCCCGGACCGGAGGCCGCCCTGGCCCTCGTCGGTGCGGCCCGCCGGCTGTCGATCCAGTCCAAGGCCCGCGAGGTCCGCGGCGTCGACCGGGTCGTCATCCGGGACGGCGACACGATCGGCGCGATGCTCACCCGGCTCGGTGCCCACGACGCCGTCCTCGCCTGGGAGGAGCGGCGGATGCGCCGCGAGGTCCGGGCGACGGCGAACCGGCTCGCGAACTTCGACGACGCGAACCTGCGCCGCTCGGCGCGCGCCGCCGTCGCGGCCGGGGCCCGGGTCGAGCGTGCCATGGAGATCCTCGGCGAGGACATCCCCGACCACCTCAAGGCCGCCGGCACGCTCCGCCTGGAGCACAAGCAGGCCAGCCTCGAGGAGCTCGGGCAGCTCGCCGACCCGCCGATGACCAAGGACGCCGTCGCGGGCCGGATCCGCCGGCTCCTCGCGATGGCGGACAAGCGCGCCCACGACCTCGGCGTCCCCGGCACGGAGGCCAACCTCACACCGGACATGCTGGACGCCTGAGCCGACAACTCGGGCACCACCACACCGGGGGCCGCCGGGCAGGGACCATCGGGCCGCGCCGTGACACGAGCGTGCGGTTGGGTGATACCTGGCGGTAACGAATAGGGTTGCCGTGGCCGTACGACGGCGTACGGGACTCATCATCCGTAGATTCGCGCCGGGCGCTGCCCCGGCGCGCCAGGGAGGGCTCCTCCGTGACCGTTCGGGTTGGCATCAACGGCTTCGGCCGTATCGGCCGCAACTACTTCCGCGCGCTTCTGGCGTCCGGGGCCGACGTCGAGGTGGTCGGCGTCAACGACCTCACCGACAACAAGACGCTCGCGCACCTCCTCAAGTACGACTCGATCCTGGGCCGCCTCGGCCGGGAGGTCACGTACACCGAGGACTCGATCTCGGTCGGCGGCAAGAGCTTCAAGGCGCTCGCCGAGCGCGACCCGGGCGCCCTGCCGTGGGGCGACCTCGGTGCGGACGTCGTCATCGAGTCGACGGGTCACTTCACCGACGCCACCAAGGCGAAGGCGCACATCGCGGGCGGCGCGAAGAAGGTCATCATCTCCGCCCCGGCGAAGAACGAGGACTTCACCGTCGTCATGGGCATCAACGACGGCGACTACGACCCGGCGACGCACCACGTCATCTCCAACGCGTCGTGCACGACGAACTGCCTCGCGCCGATGGCGAAGGTGCTCCTCGAGGAGTTCGGGATCGTCAAGGGCCTCATGACGACGATC
>JACRAB010000029.1 GCA_016213575.1 Actinomycetota bacterium | reverse complement strand
GTCGGCGTGATCCCGGAATTCATGATCGCGCGCGAACTCGCCTTCCGGGACGCCGATGAACTCATCACGGTCGACACGATGCGCGAACGGAAACGGATCATGGAGGAGCGCGCCGCGGCGTTTCTGACGCTGCCCGGCGGCATCGGCACCCTCGAGGAGCTCCTCGAGGTCTGGGTCGCGGGCACGCTCGGGATGCACGACAAGCCGGTCGTCGTCCTCGACCCGGGCGGGGTGCTCGCCGGTCTGCGGGACCTCGTCGACAGGCTCGTCGCCCAGGGGTTCGTCCGGCCGGCGGCCGCCGCGGGAGCGGTGTGGACGTCGACCGTCGCCGAGGCGGTCGACGCCGTGGAGGCCGGCGTCGCGGCCGCCCGGCGCGGGGCCGCGCACGCGCGACCCCTCGCCGAGGAGGTGCTGGAGGCCGAGGCCTGAGCCCGGGTCTCAGCCCTGGAGCGACGCCCCGGACGTCGTCCCTGCGGGCGACGGCGTCGCCGTGCCGCCCGTGGGCACGGGCACGTCCCGCTGGCCGGCGGGGCGGACGCCGAGGGTCTGCGCCGTCGGGTCGCCGCTCGTCGGTCGCGGGCCGGCGACGAGCACCGCGGCGCCCTGCGCGACGTCCGAGAGGGCGCCGTCGGCCCGGCCGGGACCCGGGCGGCCGACCCGGACCTGCGTCGCCGCGGTGACCTTCCACGTCGTCGTGAAGCCGTCGCTGCTGCGCACCGTCACGCCGTCGGCGGTCTTCGCGGTCACGGTGCCGCGCTGCACGAGGAGCGTCTGCGTGCCGCCGCCCGCCGTCTCGACGACGACCTCGCCGTGGAGCATCCGCCCGGCACCGAGCGCGCCGAGCCCGCCGGGGCCGCCGCCCGCCAGGTCCCTGCGGTGGTGGCCCTGCCGGTCCCCGTCGCCGCGGGGCCCGGGCACGCCGGGGGAGCGGGTCGCGCCCGCCGACGGGGACGTCGAAGGGGACGCGGACGACGCGAGCGCGCCGGTCGCGGCGAGGGTGCCGGCCGCGACACCGCCGCCGACCAGGAGGCCGGCGGCGACGACGAGACCGATGACGGTGCGGGGTGCGCTCATGCTCGGGGCAGCCCTTCCGGTCGTGGCGGCCGCCGCAGGAGCGCGACGACCCCAGGAGCATGCAGGCGCACGCTGTGAGGAGCCTGTGAGTGTCCGGCGGGCCCGGGGACGGTCGCGTCGCCTCCGACGCGGGCGACCGCCCCCGGGGGTCGGTGGGTGCCGGTCAGACGGTCGCTCCTCCGCTGTCCGACGGGGTGTCCGACGGGGTGCCGGACGGGGTGCCTGACGGGGTGCCCGACGGGGTGCCCGACGGGGTGCCGGACGGCCGGTGCGGCACGCCCGTCACCTGGACCAGGGTCGCCGTCCCGGCCGCCTCGGCGCCGCTGCCGACGACCGCGACCCGGTACCCCGGCAGCACGTCCGCGAGCGACAGCACCCGCGGCCCGCGGTGGGTGACCTTCCGGACCCGGGCCGCCGGGTCGACCGTCCACGTCCCGACGAAGCCGTCGGCGGAGCGGACGACGAGGGTCGACGTCGCGGCGTCGACCGAGACGACCTCGCCGCGCTGCACGGTCCAGGCCCTGGCCGCGCCACGGCTCTGCGTCGTGAACGCCCCGTGCAGCACGCCCGGCCACGGCCACCACAGCTTCGCCGCCGAGCCGTGGAGGGCGAGCACGACGGTGAGGTCCGCCGGGTCCGCCGTCGACGGCCCGGACAGGTGCTTCGGGGCGAGGGCGAGGTGCTTGGGCGCCGCCGCGCTCGGCCCGAGGTGCTTGGGCGCCGCCGCGCTCGGGACGAGGTGCTTCGGCGCGATCCGCAGGTGCTTGGGCGCCCCGAGGTGCTTGGGTGCGGCGGCGGCCGCCGCGCCGGTGCCGATCCCGCCGAGGGCGACCGCGACGGCCAGCACGACCGCCGCCCGTCGCCGGGTCGTGCCGGGGAGGCGGAGCACCCGCGGCGCGGGCTCCTCCCGGTGCCGCGGGCCGGCCGTTCGGGCCGTGCCGTGAGCGGTCGCGTGCTCGATCTTCTCTGGCGCTGTCTGCACCGTCATCAAGACCTCCTGGGACCTCGTCGGGCGTCAGGGGACGGGGCCCACCCTGTTCAGTGACGCTGGGTACCTCAAGCAATCCATGGAGTAATCACACGACCGGCGGCAGACACTCTCGGCCGATCCGGACACCCGGTCACGCACGGCGACCGGCCCCCGGACGGCGGTCCGTGCCACCCGTGCGGCCGCCGGGTCACCCGGCCGGGTGCGGTGCGCCGGGCCCGGACGGCGAACCGCTCGGGCCCCGGACATGGCAGCATCGTCCCCGTGACGCTCCTGCTCACCCTCCTCGTCCTCGCGGTCGCCGTCGCCGTGGCCGCCGTCGCGACGGGCCGGATCACCGGCGGTCTCGACGCCCCGGTGTCGTCCCTGCCCGCCCGCCCGCTGCCCGACGACGGGGAGATCGGCCCCGCCGACGTCGAGCGCGTCCGGTTCTCCCCGGCGCTGCGCGGCTACCGGATGGAGGAGGTCGACCGCACGCTCGACCGGCTCGTCCTCGAGCTGGCCCGCCGCGACGAGGTCATCACCGGGCTCCGGCACCGCCTCGGCGACCCGGCCCCGGCCGACCAGGCCGGCCCGGCCGGCCCGGCGGGTGCGGACCCCCTCGACGACCCGGCCGACCCCGCGGCGTCCCGCCCGGGCCACCACGCCCAGGAGGCCTGACCCGTGGCGCACGTCGTCGTCGCGGTCGACGTCGCCGCCCCGGTGGGCCCCACCTGGGACGCCATCACCGACTGGCCCGGGCACGGCCGATTCGCACCGCTGACGACGGTGCGGGTGACCACCCCGTCCGCGACCGGGGCCGGCACCCGCTTCGTCGCCCGGACGGCGCTCGGCCCCGTGGGCTTCGACGACCCGATGGAGGTCGTCGAGTGGTCCCCGCCGGCCGGCGGGTCCGCCGGGCACTGCGTCGTCCACAAGCACGGCCGGCTCGTCCTGGGCACGGCGAGGATCGACGTCACCCCGCGGCCGGACGGCGCGAGCCGGCTGTCCTGGACGTACGACGTCGAGGTCGCACCGGTCCGGCTCACCCGGCCCTTCGGGCCGCTCGTCGCGTTCGCGACCCGGCTGGGCCTGGGACGGGTGCTGCGCACCGTCGCCCGTGACGTCGAGCGCGGGCAGGCCGCCCGGTGACCGACGGCACCCCGCCGGCCGGTGCGCCGTCCGGCCTCGTCGTCGGCGACGACGGCGTCGCCCGCTGCTCGTGGGGCGCCTCGACGCCCGACTACGCCGTCTACCACGACGGCGAGTGGGGCCGGCCGGTCCGCGGCGAGACGGCGCTCTACGAGCGGTTCACCCTCGAGGCGTTCCAGTCCGGGCTCTCCTGGCTGACGATCCTGCGCAAGCGCGAGGGGTTCCGCAGCGCCTTCGCCGGCTTCGACGCCGAGCAGGTGGCCCGGTTCGGTCCGGACGACGAGGCACGGCTCATGGCCGACCCGGGCATCGTCCGCAACCGCGCGAAGGTGGCCGCCGCGATCACCAACGCCCGCGCCGTCCTCGCGATGCGCGACGCCGTCGACGGCGGGCTCGACGCGCTCGTCTGGTCGTTCGCGCCGGACCGTGCGAGCCGCCCCGCACCGGTCGGCCTGGGCGACGTCCCGGCCACGACCCCGGAGTCCGTCGCCCTGTCGAAGGCGCTCAAGCGCAACGGGTTCGTCTTCGTCGGCCCGACGACGGCCTACGCCGCGATGCAGGCCTGCGGGCTCGTCGACGACCACCTCGCGGGGTGCCACGCGCGGGGTGCCGGATGGCGGTGACGGACGAGACCGGCGGGACGGCGGTCACCACGCCGTCCGCCGTGCGGTCGGACCTGCGGGCGCGCGCCGACGTCCTGCGGATGCGCTGGCTCACGCTCCCGCCGTGGGCGCAGGTGCTCCTCGTCTTCGTCGCGACCCGGCTCTTCGCCTTCGTCGTCGTCGACCGGGTCGCGCGGTTCCAGCCGGAGAGCATCTGGAACCCTGCGGACCCCGGCTACCTCGGGGTCGTCAGCCTCTGGGACGGCGACTGGTACCGGCGGATCGCCGAGGGCGGCTACCCGGCCACGCTGCCGCGCAACGACGCCGGCCAGGTGCTGCAGAACCAGTGGGCGTTCTACCCGCTCTTCCCGGCCCTGGCCCGCGGCGTCATGGAGATCACGGGTGCGTCGTGGGCGGTCGCCGCGACGGCGGTCGCGCTGCTCGCCGGGGCGGCTGCCGTCGTCGTGCTGCGCAGCCTCATGGCACCGCTCGTCGGCGACCGGCTCGCGCTGTGGACCGTCGTCCTCTTCTGCTGCTACCCGGCGGCCCCGGTCCTCCAGTTCGCGTACACCGAGTCCGTCGGCGTCCTGCTCCTCGTCAGCGTCCTGTGGTGCCTGCAACGGCACCGGTACCTGCTCGCCGTGCCGGTCGTCCTGCTCGTCGGCGTCGCGCGGCCGATCGGCGTCTCGCTGGCCGTCGTCGTCGGCCTGCACGTCCTGCGGGTGCTCTGGCGGCACCGGGTCGAACCGGTCGCCCCGTCCCGGGTCGCGGCGATGTTCGCGACGACGGCCGCGGCCTGCGCCGCCGCGCTCGTGTGGCCGGTCGTCGCCTGGCTCGGCACCGGGGAGCGGGCGGCCTACACCGACACGATGAGCGCCTGGCGGGTCGGCCACGAGATGCACGTGTTCACGCCGTGGATCACGATCTCGCGCTACGTGCTCGGCTACTGGGTCGGGCCGCTCGTGCTCGCGCTGTGCGTCGTCGCGCTCGCGACCTGGGTGCTCGCCGGGTCGTCGCGGTTCATCGGGTTCGACCTGCGGGTCTGGTGCCTGGCGTACGTCGGCTACCTGCTCGCCGTCCTCGACCCGTTCACGAGCCTCGCGCGCTACCTGCTGCTGCTCTTCCCGCTCGGGGCGCTGCTCGCCTCGGCGTCGCCGTCGGGCGCCTACCGGCGCGCGCTCGCCCTGGCCTTCCTCGCCGGGCAGGTGGTCTGGGTGGCCTGGCTCTGGAGGTTCGTGCCGCCCGCGGACTGGCCGCCGTGACCGGCACCCACCCGGCCGCCCCGGCCGGCCCGGCCGACGACCCGGCCGCCCGGGACGCCCGCTCCGGGCTCGTGGCGGCGGGGGTCGTCGTGCTGCTCGTCCTCGTCGGGCTCGCCGGCCGCACCGCCGTCGAGCGCCTCGGCGCGCCCCCGGTGTCGGTGGCGGACGCCCGGCTCGAGGGCCAGGTCTGGACCATGCCCACCGAGCAGGTCCAGGGCTTCCTCGCGGCCCGCGGCGTCACGGCGACGGTGCCGGACGACGGCGCCGGCCCGAGCGTCGTGGCGCGGGTCTCCTGGGCCCCGCACCCGACCTCGTCCGACGTCCGCTACGCGCTCGTGCTCGGCGACCGCGACGGCGGCGCGGGCGAGGTGCGGTACGTCCTCGGCGCGCTGCCCGACGACTCCGGGACGTCCTCGGGCAGCCCGTTCGCGGCGCTCATGCAGAGCCGGGACTGGCTGCGCGGCAACCGGACCGTCGACGTGGGCGGCGGCTCCTGGACCGAGTACTACAGCGTCGCGACCGTCCGGACCGGTGCTCCCGACGAGGTGTGGCTCGTCGGGCACGTCGTCGACGTCGCGGCGTCCCGGCCCGGCCGGGTCGGGCGCTCCGCCGCGCCCCGGCCGGGCCTCGGCGTCGCGCTCATGGTCGGCGACCGGGGCCGCTGGGTGCGTCGCGTCGCCGGCTGAGAGCGGGGTCGGACCTC
>JACRAB010000177.1 GCA_016213575.1 Actinomycetota bacterium | reverse complement strand
TCGCCGCCGCGGTCCGTACCGGTGCACCACTGCCGATCGACGCCGCGGACGCCGTCTCGAGCCTGGAGACCATCGACGCGGCCTACGGGGCGGCCGGCCTGCCGCCGCGACCGGCGAGTGTGCCGTGACGAGCGCGCAGGGCTACTGCCGGCACGGGCCGGTGGTGCCGCGGACGACGAGGTCGGGGACGACGACGCCGTCGCGGTGCACCTCGGGGTCGTCCTTGCGCTCGATGAGGCTGATCGCGCGCCCGACGGCCATCCGGGCCATCTGCCCGGCGTCCTGCCGCACGGTCGTGAGGCCGATGTGGGAGAACCCGGCGAGGTGCGTGTCGTCGAACCCGATGACCGACACCTCCTCCGGCACGGAGATCCCGGACCGGTGCAGGGTGCTCAGCACACCGTTGGCGCAGGGGTCGTTGAACGCGAGGATCGCCGTCGGCAGGTCGTCCTCGGAGAGCAGCTGCTCGACGGCCTGCGAGCCGTTGATCTCGGCCCAGCCGCCGCGGACGATCCGGGGCTCCAGCCCGTGCCGCGCCATCGCCGCGCGGTACCCCCGGCGGCGCTGCTCGGCGCTGGGGGAGCCGGCGCCGTCGACGTGGACGATCCGGCGGTGCCCCAGCCCGACGAGATGGTCGACGGCGAGCCCGAGGCCCTTCATGTCCGCCGCCCGGACGACGGACAGGTCGGGGTGGCGGACGTGGCGGACGAGGACCACGGTGGGCAGCCGGCCGCCGACCTCGGCGAGCCACTCCCGGCTCGACTGCGGGGCCACGAGGATGACGGCCTCGCAGCGGTCGGCGAGCAGGGTGCCGATCGCCTTGTCCTCGCTGCGGGAGTCGGTGACGGCGCTCAGCACGACGTCGTAGCCGGCCGCCTCGGCGGCCTCGTACACGCCCTCGATGACGTCCGCGTGGAAGGGCTGCTGGACGTGGAACATCACGCCCAGCAGCTGGGACCGGCCCTGGCGCAGGGCCCGGGCCCGGGAGTCCGGCACATAGCCGAGCTCGCGGGCGACCCGGAACACCTTCTCGCGGTTCGCGGGGCTGGCACCCGGCGCACCACGCATCACCAGCGACACCAGGGCCGTCGAGACGCCTGCCTGTCGGGCGACGTCCGCCAGTGTCGTCCGGCGGGCGGGGGCCGTCCCGGCGTCCTCGATCGTCATGGCGACATCCTCGCGGAACCTAGTGGGAGCGACGCAACGATACAAGAACGTTATAGGCCGGGTAGCCAAGAAGGGCTTGACGTGTGCCCTGCGTCACGTTCATAGTTCCACACGCAACCTAAAACGTTCTAGGGGTCAAGACCTAGAACGTTGCATGGCAGATCGCCGAACGGTTCCACAGCAGTCGGACACGGCACGTCGCCGTCGTCGGCACATCGCTCCCGTTCCAGCCAGTCAGGCAGTCACTCCAGTCAGGTCAGCCAGGCCGGTCAGGCCAGCGAGTCAGGCTGGCCAGACAGTTCTCCCTCATCCCAGGACACCGCCTCGTCGTAGCGGTGATGTCGAAAGGCAACCGATCATGATTCGCTCCAAGCGTGCGGTGGGTGCGGTCGTCGCCCTCTCCGCGGCCCTCGCCCTCACCGCCTGCTCGTCCTCCGGCGGCAAGGACGCGGCGGACTCCTCGTCCGCTGCGGCCGCCCCCGCCGCAGGTGCTGCGGCCGGCCCGAAGAAGACCATCGCGATGATCACCCACGCGGCACCGGGTGACACCTTCTGGGACCGGATCCGCAAGGGCGCCGACGCGGCCGCGGCCAAGAACAACTACGACGTCCAGTACTCCTCGGACCCGGACGCCACCAAGCAGGCCCAGCTCATCCAGGCGGCGATCGACAAGAAGGTCGACGGGATCGCCGTCACCGACCCGAACACCCCTGCGCTCGGTGACGTGATCAAGAAGGCCATCGCGGCCGGGATCCCGGTCTCGATGTTCAACGCGGGTGGTCCGGACGCTCTCGGCCTCGGCGCGATCGGCTACTTCGGCCAGGGCGAGAAGGACGCCGGCATCGCCGTCGGCGCGAAGGCCAAGGCCGACGGCGCCACGAACATCATCTGCGTCAACCAGACCCAGGGCCAGCAGCAGCTCGTCGACCGCTGCGACGGCGTCACGGAAGGCGCGGCCGGCGCCAAGGTCAAGATGATCTACGTCAACGGAACCGATGACTCGGCCGTGACGACGACCATCCAGGCCACGCTGACCCAGGACAAGACCGTCGACTACGTCGTGACCCTCGGCGCGCCGATCGCGCTCGACGCGGTGAAGGCGGTCAAGGCAGCCAGCAGCTCGGCGAAGATCGGCACCTTCGACACCAACGAGCAGCTGGTCGCGGCGATCAAGGACAAGTCCGTCCAGTTCGCGGTCGACCAGCAGCCGTACATGCAGGGCTACCTGTCCGTCGACTCCATCTGGTGGTACACCACGAACGGCAACACCCTCGGTGGCGGCCAGAACGTCGCGACCGGGCCGGCGTTCATCGACCAGTCCAACATCGCGGCCGTCGAGAAGTTCGCCGCGAACGGCACCCGGTGACCCGGCAGCTGACGCTCTGGAGAGTGATCTGAGATGACGACCGTCACGGCCACACCAACCGACGACCGGGTCGCGACCCGATCGGCCACCGCAACCGTCATGGGCCGCCCCGAGGTCGGGGCCCTGATCGGAGCCGTTGCCGTCGCCGCGCTGTTCCTGCTCGTGGCGCCTGCGTTCCGCAGCGTCGGGAACATCGGGACGATCCTGTACGGCTCTTCGACGATCGGCATCATGGCCGTCGCCGTCGCGCTGCTCATGATCGGCGGGGAGTTCGACCTGTCGGCGGGTGTGGCCGTGACGACGTCCGGTCTGGCGGCCGCGCACCTGGCCTGGTTCTTCAGCCTGAACGTCTGGGTGGGGATCGTGTTCGCCCTCGTGCTGTCCCTCGGCGTCGGGGCGTTCAACGGCTGGCTCCTTCACGTGACCGGACTCCCCAGCTTCCTGGTCACCCTCGGTACCTTCTTCGTCCTGCAGGGCGTCAACCTCGCCCTGACCCGCGTCGTCGCCGGCGGGGTCTCGTCGAACTCGCTCAACGACCTCGACGGGTTCGCCAGCGCCAAGGCCGTGTTCGCGTCGAGCTTCCAACTAGGCTCGGTCGAGATCAAGGTCCCGATCATCTTCTGGGCCGCTCTCACGGTGATCGGCGGGATCGTCCTGCTGCGCACCCACTACGGCAGCTGGATCTTCTCCGCCGGTGGCGACTCGGCGGCCGCCCGCGCGGTCGGGGTGCCGGTGACCGGCACCAAGATCGCCCTGTTCATGGGCGTCGGGTTCTGCGCCTGGCTGCTCGGGATGCACAACCTGTTCAACTACAACAACGTGCAGTCCGGCGCGGGTGTCGGCAACGAGTTCATCTACATCATCTCCGCCGTCATCGGCGGCTGCCTGCTCACCGGTGGGTACGGCTCCGTCGTCGGCGCGACCGTCGGGTCGCTCATCTTCGGCATGACCCAGCTCGGCATCTTCTACGCCGGCTGGGACCCGGACTGGTTCAAGACGTTCCTCGGGGTCATGCTCATCGCCGCGACCCTGGTGAACCTCTACGTCAAGCGGAAGGCGGACGCGCGATGAGCGCCAGGACGAGCGCGGCCCGGACCGCGGCCACGCACCCGGGGGAGTCCAGCACCTACGACGGTCCCGTCCTCGAGCTGGAGAACATCGGCAAGAGCTACGGCAACGTCCACGCGCTGCGCGGCGTGAACATCACCGTCCGGCAGGGCGAGGTGACCTGCGTGCTCGGCGACAACGGCGCCGGCAAGTCGACACTCATCAAGATCGTCGCCGGTCTGCACGAGTACAGCGAGGGCACGATGAAGCTGCGCGGCATCGTCCGCCAGTTCGGCTCCCCTCGGGTGGCGCAGTCGTACGGCATCGCCACCGTGTACCAGGACCTCGCGCTCGCGCCGCTGATGTCCGTGTGGCGCAACTTCTTCCTCGCCAACGAGATCCGCAAGGGGCCGTTCCTCGACATCCCCACGATGAAGCGGATCTGCGCCGAGGAGCTCACGAAGATGGGGATCGTCATCCCCGACCTCGACCGCGCCGTCGGCAGCCTGTCCGGCGGTCAGCGCCAGGTCGTCGCGATCGCCCGGGCGATCTACTTCGGCGCCCGGGTCATCATCCTCGACGAGCCCACGGCCGCTCTCGGCGTCAAGCAGTCCGGCGTGGTCCTGAAGTACATCGCGAAGGCGCGCGACGCCGGGCTCGGGGTCATCTTCATCACCCACAACCCGCACCACGCCTACCTCGTGGGCAACCACTTCGTCGTCCTCAAGCTCGGCCACGTCGCCCTGGACGCGCACCGCGACGACCTCACGCTCGAGCAGCTCACGGCCGAGATGGCCGGTGGCCAGGAGCTCGCCGAGCTGAGCCACGAGCTGCGCAGCGTCCACCCGGAGAAGGTCGTGCTCCCGCACGACGCCCCGGGTGGCATCGAGGCCCCGGAGCTCGACCCGAACGAGCTCGCGGGCATGGAAGACGTCTGATGCGCATCGGTCTCATCGGGCTCGGCCGGATCGGCTCCTTCCACGCGGACACGCTCGCCGCCCTGCCGCAGGTCGACGAGCTCGTGGTCACCGACCCGGTGGCGGCCGCGGTCACGGCCGTCACCGGGCGGCTCCCGAAGGCCCGGGCGGTCGCGACGCCGGACGACCTCATCGCCGCGGGCCTCGACGGCGTCGTAATCGCCGCGGCGACGAACGCGCACGCCTACCTGCTGCACGCCGCCGTCAAGGCGGGCGTCCCGGTGTTCTGCGAGAAGCCGGTCGCGGGCACCGCCGACGAGGCGGTCCTGGTCCGCGACCGGCTCGCCGGCAGCGACGTCCCGGTCCAGATCGGCTACCCGCGCCGCTTCGACCCCGCGTTCGTCGCCGCCCGGGACGCCGTCCGGGACGGGAGCCTCGGGCGGGTCCACACGGTCCGCTCGACGACGCTCGACCCGGCTCCGCCGCCCGCCGCGTACCTCGCGGTCTCCGGCGGCATCTTCCGGGACTGCTCGGTGCACGACTTCGACGCGGTCCGCTGGGTCACCGGTCGGGAGGTCGTCGAGGTCTACGCGGTCGGCGCCGTCGACCCTGCTGCGGCGCAGGAGCTGTACGCCGCGAACGGTGACTGGTCGACCGTCTCGACCCTGCTCACCATGGACGACGGCAGCATCGGCGTCGTCTCCAACACCCGCGCCAACGCGCGCGGCTACGACGTCCGGCTCGAGGTGCACGGCACCGACGACGCCGTCGCCGCCGGTCTCGACGACGGCCTGCCGCTGCGGGCGACCCAGCCGGGCATCGCCTGGCCGGCCGGGCCCGCGCACACGTTCTTCATGGACCGGCTCACCGAGGCGTTCCGGCGCGAGCTCGCCACCTTCTGCGACGTCGCGGCCGGCATGACGCCGTCGCCGTGCACCGTCGAGGACGCGATGGGCACCGCGTGGACCGCCGAGGCCGCCACCCTGTCCGCCCGCGAGCACCGCCCTGTCCGGATCGACGAGGTCGCCCGCTGACCTGCGCCGTCGGCGACCCCAGCACGAGAGGCAGGACCAGATGACCCTGAGAGTCGGCGTCATCGGCACCGGGATGATCGGTGCCGACCACGTCACCCGCCTGACGACCCTCGTCGCGGGCGCCACCGTGACCGCGGTGTTCGACGTCGCGACCGAGCGCGCGCAGCAGGTCGCCGCGACGTCCGGCGCGACCGCGCACACGTCGTGGGAGGCGGTCGTCGCCGCCGACGACGTGGATGCCGTCGTCATCGCCTCACCCGGGCACCTGCACCCCGACCAGGCGATTGCGTGCATCGCTGCCGGCAAGCCGGTGCTCTGCGAGAAGCCGCTCGCGACGTCGTCCGCCGAGGCGCTGCGAGTGCTCGAGGCGGAGGCCGCCGCCGGTCGCCGGCTCGTCCAGCTCGGGTTCATGCGCCGCTACGACGCCGGTTACCTCGACGTGAAGAAGGCCATGACCGGCGGGGTCATCGGCGAGCCGCTGCTCGCGCACGCCATCCACCGGAACGCCACCGTGCCGGACTTCTTCCGCGGCGAGATGTCGCTCACCGACTCCCTCGTCCACGAGTTCGACATCTTCCGCTGGCTCTTCGGCGCCGAGATCGCGAGCGTCACCGTGCTCCCGGTGAAGACGAGCCCGCTCGCCGCGGACGGGATGCGCGACCCGCAGATCGCCGTCCTGCGGATGGCCGGCGGCGAGGTCGTCACCGTCGAGTCGTTCGTCAACTGCCAGTACGGCTACGACGTCCGCTGCGAGGTCGTCGGGTCGCTCGGCACCGTGAGCCTCGACAACCCGCGCACCACCGTCGTCATCACGGCCGGCCGCCGCAGCGAAGGCGTGCCCGCGGACTGGCAAGAGCGGTTCGCCCCTGCTTACACCCGCGAGCTGCAGACCTGGGTCGACGGCCTCGCCGCCGGCCAGGTCGGCGGCCCGAGCACCTGGGACGGCTACGCCGCGACCGCCGTCGCCGAAGCCGCCGTCGTCTCGTACGCCAAAGGTGAGCCGGTCGACGTCGTGCTCGCCGACCGGCCGGCCCTGTACGCGGGCGAGGACTGAGTCCGGTGGGCCGGGACCGCCTGGCGCAGTACGCCCTCGACAGTCCGGCCGGGCGGCAGGCACTGGACTCCGGGCTCTCCGGGGCGCAGTGGTTCCACAGCGAGGTGCCGCGCAAGCGCCTCAAGGAGCTCATGGCACGCAGCGACGGGCCGGCGATCCGGGACACCGTGATCTGGGTCGGGCTCATGGTCGTCTGCGCCGCCGCCGGGGGCGTGCTGTGGGTGCACGGTCACCCATGGGCTGCCGCGCCGCTGCTGCTCGTCTACGGCGTCCTGTACGGCTCCGGCGGCGACTCGCGCTGGCACGAGGCCGGGCACGGGACGGCGTTCCGGACCCGGTGGATGGACACCGGCGTCTACCAGCTGGCCTGCTTCATGATGATGCGCGACCCCACGGCCTACCGCTGGGGCCACACCCGGCACCACACCGACACCCTCATCGTCGGCCGCGACCCGGAGATCCAGGCGATGCGACCGGCCCGGCTGGCGCGCATGCTCGGCAATCTCTTCGGTCTGTACGACGTCCCGGTGTCGCTGGGCAAGATGGTGCTCCACACCGCCGGGCGGCTCACCACCGACGAGGCCGACACCATCCCGGAGCAGGAACGCTTCCGCACCTACCGGACCGCACGACTCTGGTCGCTCGTCTACGCAACGACCCTGGCGACCGCGATGGTGACGTCGTCGTGGCTGCCGCTGCTGCTCGTCGGCGGGCCACGGATGTACGGCACCTTCATGCACATCATCTACGGGCTCACCCAGCACGCCGGCCTCGGCGAGAACGTCCTCGACCACCGGCTCAACACCCGGTCGGTGCGGATGAACGTCGTCAACCGGTTCCTCTACTGGAACATGAACTTCCACGTCGAGCACCACATGTTCCCGATGGTGCCCTACCACCGGCTGCCCGAGCTCCACGAGCAGATCAAGGGCGACCTCGCCCCGATGTACCCCTCGATCTGGGCCGCCTACCGGGAGCTCGTCCCGGCGGTGCTTCGCCAGCTCAAGGACCAGAGCTACTACGTCCGCCGCGACCTGCCGCCCGGCGCCGCGCCGTACTACGAGCCCGCCGTCGCCGTCCCGCCGTCCCTCTGACCCGTCGAGGAGCCCTCGTGCCCACCTGGATCCCCACCGTCAAGGCCGAGGACGTCGAGGCCGAGGACGTCGCGCCGTTCACGCACGGCGGCACCGAGTACGCGATCTACCGCTCGCCGGACGACGAGTTCTTCGCCAGCGCCGGGTTCTGCACCCACGAGGCCGAGATGCTCTGCCGCGGCTTCGTCATGGGCCACGAGATCGAGTGCCCGCGGCACAACGGCCGCTTCGACTACCGGACCGGCAAGGCCCTCGGGGCGCCGGTCCTCGTGGACCTGAGGACCTACCCGACCCGCGTCGTGGACGGAGTCGTGGAGATCGACCTCGGCTGATGGTCCGGCCCTCAGCTCACAGGTCGCGGCGGCGGGCGAGCGCGTCGAGGACGGTGCCCACCTCCTCCGGCGGGGTGCCGGCGGCGAGCGCCGCACGCACGAGGTCGGCCTGGGACGCCGGCGCGAGCCCGCCGACGGGCGGGTCACGGTCGAGGTCGGTCGGGAACGCGTAGCCCTCGGCCGACGCCGCGACGACGTTCTCGACCGCCTGAGCCGACCAGCCGGACGCCATGTGCGCCAGCAGGACCGGGTACAGCGCGCGGCACATGGCGTCCCGGTCGACGGTCTCCATCGCGCGCCCGAAGGGCGAGGAGATCTGCAGCAGGTTGGCCATGCGGCGCACCGTCGCCGAGCGGTTCGTACCCGCGCCGTGGAAGAGCGCCGGGCTGAAGAACACCGCATCGCCCGTGACGAGCGGGAGCTGGACGTGCCGCTCCTGGAAGTAGGCGGCGAACTCCGGCTGCTGGTAAGCGACGTAGCCCGCCGGGTACTTCTGCGAGTTCGGCAGCAGCATCGTCGGGCCGGTCTCGACGGGCATGTCGCAGTGCGCGACGGCGCCCTGGAGGGTGAGCAGCGGCGAGACCCCGTGGACGTGGGCGGGGAACTCCTCGCACTGCCGGTCCGACATGAAGCCCAGGTGGTAGTCCCGGTGCGGCTCCTGCGCCTTGCCGCCCGGGTTGACCACGTTGACCTGGCTCGTGATCTGGTACCCGCGACCGAGCCAGGCCTGCGCGACGACCGCGACGGCGTCCGTGGCGTAGTAGGCGGCGAACGCCTCCGGGGCCCGGAGGGCGAGCTTGTCCAGGGCGCGCCAGACCCGGTCGTTCTCGCCGGTAGGTGCGAAGAAGTCGCCGTCCCGCGGGCCGGCCGCCCGCTGCTCGGCGACCATCGCCTCGAACACCACCGAGACCCGGTCCACGACGGCGGGGTCGAAGGCGCCGGCGAGGACGACGACGCCTGGTCCGTCGAGCAGCGCCCGGCCGAGCTCGGCCCGGACCGCCCGCCGGCCGGCCGTCGTCCGAGCGGCCTCGT
This sequence comes from Actinomycetota bacterium, assembly GCA_016213575.1. Taxonomy (GTDB): domain Bacteria; phylum Actinomycetota; class Actinomycetes; order Actinomycetales; family Kineosporiaceae; genus R-H-3. Next base: position 3,755 of record JACRAB010000177.1, on the reverse strand, counting down.
AGGCACGCGGGCCGTAGACGAGGACGTTCTCGCGGACGTCGTCGGCGAACGGGTACGCGGCCAGGTCGGTGGGGGTCTCCACGAGGGCCCGGAAGTCGTCGAGCGAGCAGTCCGCCGGGGCGAACCAGCCGGGTGTCCGCTGCCGCGCGGCGGGCGTCGTCATTGCGCGCACTCCTCATCGAGTCGTCGGGCGCCCACGAACGAGACGTCCGCTACTCACGCTATGTCGCGGCGACGAGGCGCGGACTGGCAATCAGCCTCAGGAACGCCTCAGGAGGCTCCCGCTCAGCTTCACGGCAGCCAACTGATCCGGGATGTCCTCGGCCAGGCGTTCACGTGCGGCCCACGACCAGGTGATGGAGGCCTAGCGACCACCGTCCCCGACGTGGTCTCCTGCCGCATGGGACGACCTCCTCTTGCGCTGGGCGTCAGCGGCCGCATCGACTTCCACCATGGCGCCTCGGGGCGGGTGCGGGCCCGGGCGCGGTGCCGGGACTGGGACGGGGCGACGCGGCCGGTGACCCGCTGGGGCGCCACCCGGCACGAGGCCGAGACCCGGCTACGTGCCGTCCTGGTCGATCGCACGGCCTTCCCGGCAGGGGACTGGTCCCCGATGCTCACGGTTGACGCGGCAGTGTCGTTGTGGCAGGCGGACCTCGACAGCACCCCGCTGGCGCCCGCGACGCGACAGTTGTACGCGGCAGCGGCCCGCCTGTACGTCCAGCCGGACCTCGGCCGTCTCCGGCTCGGCGAATTGAGTGTCGCGGTGATCGACCGGGCGCTGGCCTCGGTCCTGGCTGCGCGTGGCCCGCAGCGGGCCCGGGCGGCCCGGCGCGCCCTGTCGAGCCTGTGCGCCGCCGCGGTCCGGCACGGCGCCCTCGGGCACAACCCGGTCCGGGACTCCCGCCCGATCCGCTGCCCGCGCCGCCGGGTTCGCGCCCTGACCGCGGACGAGGCGGCCGACCTGCAAGCCCGGCTCCGGGCAGACTCGACGGCGGTCCGGCTGGACCTGCCGGACCTGGTGCAGTTCATGCTCGGCACCGGCGTCCGGATCGGAGAGGCCTCCGCCGTCCGTGACGCCGTCCTGGACCACCAGGCGGGGACGGTGCACATCAACGCGACGGTCGTGCGGGTCCACGGGGCCGGGCTGCAGATCCAGCCGCGGCCGAAGACGCTTGCGTCGGAGCGGATCCTGGCCCTGCCCGGCCCGGTCCTGGAGATGCTCGCGAGACGGCGGGCAACTGGGCGGGTAAGTGGTCCGGCTGGTGTCGTGTTCGCGTCGCCTGCGGGGATGCTGCGGGACCCCTCGAACACCCAGGCCGACCTGCGGGCGGCGCTGGACCGGATCGGCTACCCCTGGGTGACCAGCCACATGTTCCGCAAGACCGTCGCATCCCGACTGGACGACGCGGGGTTCAGCATCCGGCACATCGCCGACCAGCTCGGCCACGCCCGGCCCTCCACCACGCTGGACCACTACCTCGGCCGGCGCGCCATCACAACGGCTGACTTCGCCGACGCCCTCACCGACCTCGCCTCCGCGGCGCCTCTGAGGGCTCGCTCCGGCGCGGTTCTCTAGACCTGGCAACGGATCTCGGGCTGCGGAGTAAGTGGTTCGTTTTCGGTTCGTTTCTGGTTCGTAGCAGCCGCCGTGAACAGCAAACGTGCTGGTGGAGTGGGCCCCGAGGTGTGCTGTTTCAGGACATCGGAATAGGGGTGTCTCAAGACATCGGAATACCCTGACCGGCCCGATCGGTGATCATCCGGGTGGGTGTCGAAGCGTCGTCTGGTCATCACCGCCGTGGTCGTGCAGGGCCTGTCCCAGGCCGAGACCGCCCGCCGCTACGGCGTCTCCCAGGGCTGGGTGTCCCGCCTGGTCGCCCGGTGGCGCCTCGAGGGCGAGGCCGCCTTCGAAGCCCGCTCCAGACGCCCCCACCGGTCACCCACCGCAACCAGCACGGTCGTGGTCGACCGGGTCCTTGGCCTGCGCAAGACCCTGACCGACGCCGGCCTGGACGCCGGCCCGCACTCGATCTGCTGGCACCTCCAACACGGCCCCGACGACCTCGTCCGCCCCGCCGACCGGGTCCGGGTCGCCCCCGCGACCGTGTGGCGTGTCCTGCACCGCCACGGCCTGGTCATCCCGGAACCGAAGAAGCGCCCGAAGGCCTCACTGCGCCGGTTCGAGGCCGAACTCCCGAACCTGACCTGGCAGACCGACGTCACCCACGTCCGACTCGCCGACGGCACCGACGCCGAAGTCCTGTCCTTCCTCGACGACCACTCCCGGTTCCTGCTCGCCTCGGCCGCGTTCCGGACCGTCACCGGCCCCCGCGTCGTCCAGGTCCTGCGCCAAGCCATCGACCGGCACGGACCCCCGGCCAGCGTGCTCAGCGACAACGGACTGGTGTTCACCACCCGGTTCGCCGGCTCAGCAGCCGGCCGCGGCAACCCCAACGGCTTCCAGAAAGAACTCGCCACCCGCGGCATCACCCAGAAGAACAGCTCACCGGCCCACCCGCAGACCTGCGGCAAGATCGAACGCTGGCACTCCACCCTCAAACGCTGGCTCGCCGCCCACCACCGCGCCGCCACAGTCACCGAACTACAGACCCAGCTCGACACCTTCCGCGACATCTACAACACCCGCCGCCCGCACCGAGCCATCGGCCGCCGCACCCCAGCCGCCGCCTACACCGCCCTACCCAAAGCCGGCCCCGGCGACCTCGCAGCCAACCCCACCGACACCCAGCACCGGGTCCGCACCGACACCATCGACACCTCCGGCACCGTCACCATCCGCTACCACGGGCGCCTGCACCACATCGGCATCGGACGCACCCACGCCGGAACCCACGTCCTGATGCTCGTCCAAGACCGCCATGTCACCGTCATCCACAAGACCACCGGCGAAGTCCTCCGCGAGCTCACCCTCGACCCCACCAAGGACTACCAACCCCGAGGCCCCCGACCAGGCCCCAAAACGAACAGGCCCGAACCCCCGTGAGGGTTCGGACCTATTCCGATGTCTTGCGACATCACAGAGTGGGCCCCGAGGGGATCGAACCCTCAACCCGCGGTAAAAGGACTCAGACGACCGTCTACCAGAGCCTCACCGAGCCTCAACTGTGCGCCAGGCGGCCACTCTGTTCGTCCCCGATCACCGCTGTCTACCGGTATTCGTGTCATATCGGTGTCACGACCGTTGCTGCCGTGCAAGCTTGCCCGGGACGCGCTCCCTTGATTTCAAGGCAAGGGTTGGACTTGGTACCTGTGGGGTCACCGCTGCGACGCTACGCAGCGCGTCGTCCAGCCTGGGTCGTAATCCCGGTGGCGGCTGTAAGTGTGCAGCAGCAGCCGCACCTCGAAGGCCTGTGGGAGCCGGCCGGACTGCAGGGTCAGTAGGAGGTCGTCCAGGACCCCGAGCTGGGCGGCAAGCCCGGGTCCCGTCCGGGTCCCGGGATGTTCGCCGTCACCGTCGGGGTGCCTGTCGTGCCGCGGGTGAAGGGCCCGGTCCCGGTCCCAGAGTGCTGCGAGCTCCTCGGTGAGCCGTTCGGTGAGGAAGCCGTGCAGGGCGTCAGTCGTCCCGGCGTCGCTGCGCGGGCGCGCACCGGAGTTGGTCATGCGGCTCGTCCTCTCACGGTTCGGGCCCGTCGTGCGGGCGGACAACGGTTGGCGAGCATGGGTGGGCAACGCGGGTTTGGTCAGGCGGCTGCGTACCGGGTTGCGGCCGGGCCATCCGGGAAGGACGGCCC